>JBKOYV010000131.1:0-6147 GCA_046725585.1 Gemmatimonadota bacterium
GGCCGAAGGCGTTTACCCGTCAGCTCACGGGTTTCGCGCTCACGCTGTGCTCAGCCGCCTCGGTCCTGCCGACCGTGGTGCAGGCGCAGGGCAAGAAACAAGCAACGTTGCAGATCGAGGTTGGCGACAGCATCGGACTCCCGCTGCCTGACGCCAAGATCGAAGTCTTCACGTTCATGGATGGTGGCGTCTTCTGGGAGTGGGTGCCGATCGACTCCGCTGCGCTCCCGAACGGGATCAACCTCCTTCGATTCTCCTATCCGGGCTATCGCTCGACCACATTCTCCGTTCCGGTACGCGAGCAGGCGACCCTCTCGCTTCGAATTCGTCTGGATCCCGAACGCGACAGCGCGAGCGGCGGTGAAAAGGTCGAGGCCCGCCCAGTTCGCGCGATCGGCCTCGCGATCGAAGGCCATGCCCGGACCGACATCATTGGCCGCCGTCGCGTGCTCGACCACGAATCCTTCGAGAAAGAATCGGTAACCCGGTTCGGGCCGCTGTTGCAAAGGGCCCGGAATACGGACCTCAGAGTGCTGCCGGCGTCCGGAGGGTCGTTTCGTGTCCTCGCCCGGTCGACCGGAGGGTCCTACAACTGCGCGCTGCAGGTCATGGTCAACGGGGACAGGCGTCGGATACTGCCATTCGAGACGTTCGACCAGCTGTTCGCGGTCGCCGACGCTGAGACGATCGAGATTTTCCCGATGGGGAGCTCCGTCCCCTTGCCGTATCAGCTTCCCGCAGGCGCGTGTGGCATGATGGTGGTGTGGTTTCGGTCGCTCTGAGACGGCTCGGGCGTACCGGCAGCCCATAACCGAGCCCGAACAAACTCCGACGCGGAGCATTATATTGCGGCCATGCCTCGCGCCGAGTTTTTGCTCCAGTCGCCGTTTGAACCGGCGGGCGATCAGCCGAAGGCGATCGTTGAGCTGAGCGCCGGTCTGGAGCGCGGAGATCGATTCCAGACGCTCCTTGGCGTCACCGGGTCGGGGAAGACGATGACGATGGCTCACGTCATCAGGAACCTGGGCCGGCCCACGCTCGTCCTCTCCCACAACAAGACGCTCGCCGCGCAGCTCTACGGAGAGCTCAAGAGCTTCTTCCCGACCAACGCCGTCGAGTACTTCATCTCGTACTACGACTACTATCAGCCCGAGGCCTACGTGCCGTCGAGCGATACGTACATCGAGAAGGATGCCTCCATCAACGAGGACATCGACCGGCTGCGGTTGCGGGCGACGTCGAGCCTGATGGAGCGCGAAGACGTCGTCATCGTGTCCACCGTTTCGGCCATCTACGGCCTCGGCGATCCGATCGAGTATCGCGAGCGGATGGTCAGTCTGCAGAAGGGGCAGACGATTCCGCGGAACGACATCCTTCGCGCGCTCGTTGGCATTCAGTACAGCCGTAACGATGTGGCGTTCGAGCGGGGAACCTTCCGCGTCAGGGGTGACACGGTCGAGATCCTGCCCGCCTACGAGGAGCAGGGAGTGCGCGTCGAGCTCTGGGGCGACGAGATCGAGCGCATCTCCAAGATCAATCCGCTGACCGGCGAGACGATCGCGGTACTGGAGCGTGCCGCGATCTATCCGGCGAAACACTTCATCACCTCGCGGCCTACGCTCGAGCGTGCGGTCGGCGCCATTCGGCAGGAGCTGAGTGAGCGGCTGGAGGTGCTGCGCCGCGACGGCAAGCTGCTCGAGGCGCAGCGACTCGAATCGCGGACGCACTTCGATATCGAGATGATGCTGGAGATCGGAACGTGCGCGGGCATCGAGAACTACTCGCGACATCTCTCGGGACGCGCGGCCGGCGAACGACCGGCGGTACTGTTCGACTACTTCCCGGAAGACTTCCTCGTCATTGTAGACGAGTCGCACGTGACGCTGCCCCAGGTGCGCGGGATGTACAACGGCGACCGCGCACGGAAGCTCACGCTGGTGGATTACGGATTTCGCCTGCCGAGTGCCCTCGACAATCGGCCGCTCGTGTTCGATGAGTTCCTCGCGCTCACGCCGCGCGCGCTGATGGTGAGCGCGACACCGGCGGAGCTCGAGCTCCAGCTGTCCGAGGGTGTGGTCGTCGAACAGATCATTCGTCCGACGGGATTGCTCGATCCGGAGATCGAGGTGCGTCCCGTGCGCGGCCAGGTGGACGACCTGCTCAACGAGATTCGCGTCCGGGAGCGGCGCGGCGAGCGCGTGCTCGTCACGACGCTCACGAAGCGCATGGCCGAGGACTTGACGGACTATCTCCAGCAGATGGGCGTCCGCGTTAGGTACATGCATTCGGACATCGACGCGATCGAGCGCATGGAGATCGTGCGTGGTCTGAGGCTCGGCGAGTTCGACGTGCTCGTGGGCATCAACCTGTTGCGCGAAGGGCTCGACTTGCCCGAGGTGTCGCTGGTCGCGATCCTGGACGCCGACCAGGAGGGCTTCCTCCGCAGCGACCGATCCCTGATTCAGACCGTCGGTCGCGCGGCGCGCCACATTGGCGGGCGGGCAATCTTCTACGCGGACCGGATCACCGGCTCGATGCAGCGGTGCATCGAGGAGACGACGCGCCGCCGCGAGATGCAGCGGGAGCATAACGAGGCACACGGCATCGTGCCGCGCGGTGTCGAAAAGAGCGTCGAGCAGGTTCGGTTCATTACGCGCGTCGCGGACGCCCGGGCCGAGCGCGAGGGGCGCGAGCGAGAAGCGCGGAGAGTCGCGGAAGCGGCGGCGTCCTACGGGGAAGAGGATCGCGCGACGATGATCGAGCGTCTCGAGCGCGAGATGCGCGAAGCGGCCGCGAACCTGGACTTCGAAACGGCCGCGCGGCTTCGCGATCAGCTCTTCGAGCTGAAGGCAAAGGGGGCAGGGAACGTGGCGCGGTCGCGCGGTGCGTTCGCCGACATTCGCGCGCATACCTGACCGGCACGCGCTCTCGTGCAACCGTTTCACCATCTCGTGCCGGCGCTCGCGGTGCGCGGACGTGTGGCCATGACTCGCGATGAGCTCGTCGCGTGGGGCGAGGCATTGGGGCGGGCCTCTGCGCCACCGCTCGTCATCACACTGGCCGGCGATCTCGGAGCGGGGAAGACGACGCTTGCGCAGGCCATCTGCGCGGGTTACGGCGTCACGGAGCCGGTGACGAGCCCGACGTTCGCGCTGGTGCACCGGTACGACGCGCCAAGGTCACCGGTCTACCATCTCGATCTCTACCGCATCGAGAGGCCATCAGAGCTCGTAAACCTCGGATGGGACGAGATCTCGACATCGCACGCACTGGTCGTCGTGGAGTGGCCCGAGCGGGCCGGTGCGATGATTCCGCCCGGACACGTGCCGATCGACCTCGAGCACGACCCGGCCGATCCGGAGCGGCGTGTGCTGCTCGCCGGTTGAGATGATTACGCTCGCGCTCGAGGCATCGACGTACACCGGGAGCGTCGCGGTCATCCGCGACGGCGCGGTGCTGGCGTTCCGCGAGAGCGCGATGCGCGGGGTCCACGAGGAGCGTCTCATGCCGACGGTTGCCGAGGCGCTGGCGGATGCGGGTGTCTCGCCTAACGCGATCGACTGCGTGGTGTGCGGCGAGGGGCCGGGCAGCTTCACGAGCTTGCGTATTGCCGGCGCAATCGCGAAGGGTCTCGCGTTGAGCGCGAATGCGCCCCTGCACCCGGTGTCGTCGTTGCTGTTGATCGTGGCGGGCGCAGAGCCGTCCCTGGCGCCGGGTCGCTACGTGGCCGTGCTCGACGCGATGCGCGGCGACGTGTTCGCCTGCGTTTTCTCCGTCACCGACCGCGCGATCACTGCCGAATCACCCACCACCATCCGCTCGCGCGCCGCTCTGGCGGAGTTCGCTCGCGAGCACGCCGCGCGACCGGTCGGGCCGGCCGAACCATTGATCGTCGTCCCGCACGCACGCGGCGTCGCGAAGCTCGGCGACCTCGTGCCATGGCCGCCCGCGGCCGATCTCGCGGGGTGGGAGCCTAACTATGGACGGCTTGCCGAGGCCCAGGTCAAGTGGGAGGCGGCGCACGGGCGCGCGCTCACAGCGGGATGACGGACACACGCGCGCACGCGAGTCCGGCCTTGCCACCTCGCCACCTCATGATCCGCGGAGCCCGGCGCGACGACGTCGAGGACATCGCCGCGATCGAACGTCGCGCGTTCAGCGATCCGTGGTCCGCGGGCTCGTTTCGCGCGCTGTTCGGCAACCCGCTCGTGCATTTCGCGGTAGCCGAGGATTCGCTCACGGGTCGCGTGCTCGGCTACGTGGTATCCTGGTACGTTGTGGACGAAGCCGAGATTGCGAATCTCGCGGTCGCGGATGACGTTCGGCGGGCGGGTGTCGGCGCCCGTCTGCTCGATCACGCCCTCGACATCGCGAAGGAGCGGCGCTGCCAGGTCGTGTTTCTCGAAGTGCGCGAGTCGAATGTCGCGGCCCGGGCGTTGTACACGTCGCGCGGCTTCGAGGTGGCCGGCCGGCGCGCCAAGTATTACCGTAAGCCCGTCGAAGACGCGCTGGTTCTTCGGCGCGGATTGTGACCTGCCTTGCAGCGCTGATTCACACTCGCAACCAAACTGCTTGACGCGCACCGATTTGTTTGCGGGCGTGTCGGCTCTGACCCCTACTTTCCGCGGCGAGCACTTCATCACTCGCCAGGAGGAACAGTGAGCCGAAGCTTGAACAAGGTGACGTTGATCGGGAACCTCGGGGCCGATCCCGAGATCCGGTCCACCACCGGCGGCAACCGCGTTGCAACCTTTTCGCTTGCCACGAGTCGTTCCTGGAACAACCAGTCGGGCGACCGTCAGGAAAAGACGGAGTGGCACCGATGTGTGGTGTGGAACACCAAGGGTTCGCAGCTCGCCGACATCGTGGAGAAGTACGTCAAGAAGGGCGACAAGATCTACGTCGAGGGACGCATCGAGTACCGGCAGTGGACAGACAAGGATGGCCAGACCCGGTACAGCACCGAGATCAACGTTCGTGAGTTGATCATGCTGGGCGGCGGCCGCGGCGGCGGCGACAGTCACGACTCCGAGGGAGGTCCCGGAACGAGTCGCAGCCGCGCTCCCGAGCGCGCAAAGAGCGCGGCGGGCGCAGCCGGCGACGACTTCGAGGACTTTCCCGGAGCTTTGAATGATGAGGATGACGATCTTCCGTTCTAACCGACTGGCGATCGCACTGGTGGGGGCCGCGCTGGCCCCCACTCTCGCCATAGCCCAACAGGGCACGATTGACCTTGCTGTCGCTTCACCCGCAGGGGCCAGCCAGACGCAGGCGGGCCCGCCTGCGGTCCGCCCCGGTGAGTTCTACGCCGCGCCCTGGGTCGAGCGCCTTGGCGGTCCGGCAAACGCCGGGGTCATTGTGGGCTCCGGCGACGTGCCCGGCATCCCGCTCACGGAAGAGGAAAGGCCGCTCCAGTCGCACGAACGCGTGTTCGTGACGCTGCCACCCGGGATGTCCGCGGCGGCTGGCGCGCGCTACGTCTCCGTTCGGCGTGGGCCGTTGCTCGAGGGTATCGGGCAGGTGATGGTGCCCACCGGCATCGTGGTCGTGGAGCGCGCGCAGTCCGGCCAGGCGGTTGAGGCGCGCGTAGTCGCTCGCTTCGAGCCGGTCCAGATCGGCGATGAGCTCGTAGCCATGACTGCGCCGCCGGTCGGAACGGGGCGGCCGGCAGCTGTGGGCGGTGGCGCGGAGACGTTCGTCCTCTGGATTAAGAGCGAGCCCGTCCTGCCGTCGCTTCAGCAGTACGTGGTTGTGGCCGCTGCACCCAGCATGCGCGTCGGGGATCAAATCAGCTTCTACCGTCCGCGCCGCATGTCACCGTACGGCGTTGTTCTCCCCGAGAGCGAGATCGCCGTTGCGCAGCTCCTACGAGTGACGCCGCAGGGCGCGACCGCGCTCGTGGTCGATCAGACCTACGGGGCGATCGAACAGGGCACGGCGGCTCGTGTTACCGCCAAGATGCCCTGAACCCAAGGGCCCGGTTATCTTAGGGCGACCGTGACGTCTGCGATCGCCCTCATCACAGGATAGATGGCGCAGCGGCGCCGCGGCTTCGGCCTCGGCGCCGTTTGCCATTGGTGGGGTTACGCGTCTCTGTGTGACTGGACGCACGCCCGACCTGTGGCAGCTGACCGAGGCGCGTCCCGT
>JBKOYV010000028.1:0-6059 GCA_046725585.1 Gemmatimonadota bacterium
GCAAGGCATTCCTGCTCGCTGCCGACGACTCGATCAAGGACCCCACGATCGTCAGGCAGATCTCCCTAGGTCGATGAAGCGAACGCGGATGGTGTTCGCGCCGAGCGGAACGGTCCGTGCTGTGTTTCGACGGACCTGGCCAAGACGTAGAGGTAGCATGACCGGAGCACCGGATCCCCACCACGACCCCGCGGCAAGCACGAGCGCACGCGCTCACGAGCCTGCTCGCTATCCGACGAACCACGTGCTTGGCATCGTCGACACACTCGAGCAGGCGAGGGCGCTGGTTTCGGCGCTCGAGAACGGCGGCTTCCTGGAGTCCGAGATCGAGTATAGAACGGGCACTCAGGAAGCCGACGACCTGCATGCCAGTCCAGGGCGAACTGGGTTGGCCGGCCTGCTCATTCGCGCGGCGGAGCGTATCGGCGCCGCCGACGAGGAGCTGGAAACGAAGCACCGCTACGAGCAGGCGATGCGCGACAATCGCTACGTGGTGGCTGTCGCGACGCCAACGGACGAACGGAAGGAGCGCGCAAGTCAGCTCTTCCGCGCGCATGGTGCCAATACGATCACATCCTTTGGTAAGCACACCATCGAGTACATTGTCCCGCCCGGCAAGCGCTGAGAGCGCCGCTTAAGCGGCGCGCATGCCGATCAACTGGCGCGCCGCACAGACGGGGCCGACGCGGCCGACCCCCAGTGGGCCGGGCCACGCCATAACGGCCACCTTCCATCCGAGTAAGACGACCGCTATTCGTGTCGCAATGCCGTCATCGGGTCGACCCGGGACGCCTTGCGAGCGGGCAAGTAGCACGCGGCGATCGCTGAAGCGACGAGGGTGACGCTGATCGTCAGGTACGTGACAGGATCTTCCGGACTCGTACCGAATAGCAGGTGCGTCATCAGCCGCGTTACGAGCAACGCGATGACCACCCCTATGGCGAGACCGGTCAGCGGCATTCGCATCCCGTCTATCATCATCTTGCGCAGCACGGCGGCGCTGGTGGCTCCCAGTGCCATCCGCAGGCCGATTTCGCGAGTCCGTTGTGCAACCGAGTAGTGCACGATTCCATAGAGCCCGACGACCGACAGGATCAGCGCAAGAGCCGCGAACGCGGAGAGCAGCCACGTCTCCAGCGAGCGCGCCGATTCGAAGTCATCGAGTTGCTGGGCAGCCGTCGAGACATACCAGATAAGCGCGCCCGGGATGAGCTCCTTTATCGATGCCTGAACGGCTGGGACGACGCCGTTCGGATCGACACCCGGCTTGATACGAGCGAGCAGGTCTGCCCTGCCTCGTGGGACAGGAACATACGCGGTGAAATATTCCGGAATGGTGCTTCGCTCACGACCCTGACGATGCATATCACCGACGACTCCGACGATTTCAAAGGAGTTGCGGCTTTGTGACGCACCCGAGAAGACACGGCCAACCGGGTCCTCGTTCGGAAAGAACTGACGCACGAACGTTTCGTTCACGACAACGGGCTCTACGACGGTGGCGTTCACGGCGCGTGCACGCATCGGCACTTTCGCGTCATCGGATTCGAGGTACCGTCCGCGAAGAAGCGGAACTCTCATCACCCGGAAGAATCCAGGAGTGACGCGTCCATCGTTCAGCTGACCCACGCTGAACGAGTCACGTCCGGGGATGGCGATGGAGCGGTTTCCAACAGCGGACCCGATGAACATGTCGTCGATGAAGCCGACAGCCTCCACGCCGCCGAGAGCGGCAATTGCATTCGCAGCGGCTTCCATCTGCTGCGCGCGCGCGAAGGCGAGCGCACCCGCCGCCTGGAGGACGTTCACTGACGTATCCAGCCCCCGTGAGGGCTCAGAAGGAAATTCCAGACGCACAGTAACGACCTGCCTCGGATCAAAACCGGGGTCGATCGCGCGCAGCCGATCGAAGCTGCGGAGCAAAAGACCCGCACCCGCGAGGAGGACGACCGCGAGTGCGCACTCCGCGATGACGAGAAGGTTGCGGAAACGCACCGCACCTCGGCTGCCCGATAAATCCTCCCGGGCTTTCAATACGTCGGCAGTCCTGGTCGAATCACTCAGAACCGGCGCCAGACCCACGACGACTCCCGACAGCACGGATGCGGTCACTGCGAACATGAGGACGCGCGCGTCGAGCGTGATTTCCTCGAGTCGTGGCAATGCTCCGGCAGCGAGCACACCCAGCAGCTTGCCTAACGCTGAGGCGATGACAAGCCCCAGCGCTCCGCCGAGGCCGGCGAGAATCAGGCTCTCCACGAGGAGCTGCGCGGCGAGGCGCGCGCGTGTCGCACCCAGGGCGCGGCGAAGTGCAAATTCGCGACGGCGCGTCGCCCCGCGAGCGAGCAACAGATTTGCAACGTTGACGCATGAAATTCCGAGCACGAGCGTCACGGATGCCAACAGCAGCCACAGCGTGGCCTGCACGCGCTCGCCGGTGAGGCTGTCGCGGAGCGACGAGACGGCGACGCCGAACCCGGGGAAATCGGATGGCAGGTTTGGATATGACAGGGCGAGTCGCTTTCCGATGCCCATGAGGTCGCGCTCGACGTCGCTAGCTGTAGCCGAAGGTTTCAGACGTGCGACCGCCATCCACCGCCGAGCGTCCCGACCAAACGGCTCCGCAGCCGGTCGATCCGAGTCGGGTATGCTGAGCCCAGGAACCCAGAAGTCGACCTGTTTGTCGGGGAAATAAAACTCTCGCGACATTACTCCGATCACGCGGTACTCGACAGTCGAAGGTGCGTTTCCCGCTGATGCATCGCGGCTGTCCGCGGTCGCTGCCTCCACATGAAAGGCTTTGCGGACAACGGCGGAGTCCGCGCCGAACCGGCGACGCCAGAAGGCGTGGCTTATCACGGCCACTCTCTCTCGTGATCGTTCGTCGGCGCTCGAGAATGCTCGTCCGACAACTGGAGAGGCACCAAGAACACCGAAGAGGTTCGCGGAAGTGGCCGTCGCGCGCAGACGCTCCCGATCACCTTGCTCGTTCAGTGTCTCGCGATAGGCCGTGTAGTATGCGACATCCTGGAGGGTGTGATTCTGCTGCCGCCATTCCTCGACGACCAGAAGCGGGGAACGTTCGTTGTGATGACCGCGACGGATGTCGTCCGTCGCGATCACCACGAGACCATCGGCGTCGCGGAACGGCAGGGGCCGGAACAACACGGCATTCGCCACGCTGAACATTGCCGTGTTCGCGCCGATGCCGAGTGCCAGCGTCAAAACAGCTACCGCTGTGAACCCCGGGATGCGTTGAAGGCCCCGAAGGGCATAACGCACGTCGTGAGTTACTCGATCAATGAGCGATTGCATGACGTTGAGGATCGCGCGTTTTCCGAATCCAGGCATCGACGTGCGTTGCGAATGAGCACCCTATTGATTGACAATCGTGCGCTCGGGATAGTTCCCTATGTCACTGCTCAGTCGGCCCTCACCATCGTCCGGCAGATCTCTCCGAATCGATGAAGCGAACGCGGGGCGTTCTCATGGTCACTCGTTCGGTCGTGCTGTTCGCTCTCGCCGGTCTCTGTGAGATTGGCGGCGGTTATCTCGTCTGGCTATGGCTTCGGGACCATCGTAGCGTGCTCCTCGGCCTGGCCGGTGGGCTTGTGTTATTCCTGTACGGAATACTGCCGACTCTCCAGCCATCGCACTTCGGGCGCGTCTACGCCGCGTACGGCGGAGTCTTCATCGTTCTCTCGCTGCTGTGGGGTTGGTGGATCGACGGACACCGTCCTGATGCTCCGGACGTTGCGGGCGGCCTGGTGTGTTTGGTCGGAGTCGGCGTCATCATGTATTGGCCGCGCGCTGCATAGTCAGCGGGTCGCCTGACGCAACGACTCGACGTCGCGACCTAACGCGGGCCAGGGCTCATTGGCTCGCCGCGCTCGCGTTTGCGCTTGATTCCCAGGCGCGCCAACGCCAGCGGAGCGGCACATGGTAATGCGCACGCCAGAAACACCGCGAGTGAGGTCGCGCCGGCTCGGATCGCTTGAGGCCTGTTCGACCAGGCATACGACGTGAGCGCTACGACCGTGACGATCAGGATCGCCGCCGCGGCCATCGATCGCGGACGCGGAAGGCATCGCAGGAGAGCCGTGAACATAGAGCCCACCCTTCGCTCAGGGTAAGCCAGCGCAGCCAGCGCACGAAGCTCGTGGCTTGCGCCCGGGCCGGTGACTCGCAGGATGATCGGCGCCCCCCGCGCGGGAACCTCGAGCGCGAACGCCAGGTGACGGCAACAGCGCCGCTCGTTCTCCACGAATCTCACTGCTTGACCGAGACGATCGGGCGGGAGCTCGAACTCCAGCCCGTTCTCGAGCTCGCGAACTCGACGTTCGTCGGCGAACAGGAGCGACCGGGCCAGCAGGAAATGTTGGACGCGTTGTCGGGCCGGGATAGCCGAGAGGTCGCAAACGATAGGCTCCACTGAATCGTCGTCGCGATCGCTTTTTGACGGCGGCTGTGTCTTCATGACCATCGGTACCTCCGCGAGAGATGGCGCGGCGACTTGTCGCGCCAACGAATGGAGGCTAACACTTCAAGTGGACTTGAAGTCAAGGCATATGGTCAAGGGTAAACGCGGGCGAGCGCCTAGGGACACGGCGAGCGCCGACCTGACGATCGGCGACGTCGCCCGCCGGACTGGGCTCAGGACGTCGGCGCTACGTTACTACGAGAGCGTGGGTGTGCTTCCCCCGCCGAAACGGGTCAACGGACGCCGGCTCTTCGGCCCGGAGGTCGTTAGGCTCCTCAACACAGTGCGGTTCGCCCAGCAGGCCGGGTTTACCGTCGCGGAGATCCGCACGTTGTTTCACGGCTTCGGGACCGACGTGCCGCCGTCGGCCCGATGGCGCGAGCTGGCGACTCGGAAGCTCGAGGAGCTCGACGCCCTCGTCGCGCGAGCCGAGCGCATGCGGCGGGCGCTGCAAACCGGGATGCGGTGCGGCTGTCTGCGCATCGAGGATTGCGAGCTTGATCCCGAGGACGGGTGTGCGCTACCTGGCCCGGTTTTCCTCGCGCGACGAATCGATCCAGCTCGCCCATCGGCGCTTGCGATACCGCAGCGTACGTGAACGATTGAGCCATGACACGAATCACTCTCCTCATCGTTCTCGGCTTCACCCCACTCGGCGCGGCGTCCGCCCAGCGTGACCTGCGGGCGGAGATCCAGGCGGTGAACGACTCGATGGTCGCCGCGTTGAACAAGGGCGACTTGTTAGGCGTCGCCCGGTTCTACACCGACGACGCTCGCATCGACGGCCCGCGTGGCGTGCTGGTGCAAGGGCGGAAGGCGGTGGATGCGTACTGGACGTCGATCCGGAACCCGAAATCCTGGAAGCTCGAGGTTCTGGCGGTGGGCGGGCAGCGAGACCAGCCGTACCAGATAGGCCGCTCGACGCTGGTCACCTCGTCGCCGGACGGCGACCGTACCTCGGTCGTTGAGTTCCTCGGCGTCTGGCGTAGGGACAAGGGTGGCGGTCTGCGACTCGCGGTGGATTATTACCGCTAGCAAGCGAGCGCAGAGAGGACGACAATGGGCGGTCATCCGTACTGGTACTTCGTTCCATTCCAGCCTGACGCGCAGGCGGCGCTGGACCAGCTTCGTGAGCGCGAGTTCAGAGCGGGACGGTACAGTCCCGTTATGTGGTTTCCGCCCTTCCCTCTCGACGACGATGCGCCGTCGCCGGGAAACAAGCATCCCTCGATCGCGGCGGCGTTGGATGCTTCCGAGGAATCCGGGACGCGCTCGATTCTCGACCTGAGCAAGATCGGGGACGAAGCGGCCTTCTTTACCGCGCGCCGCATACCACCGGAAGAGCTGGAGGAGCTCTTCGGGACCGAGGAGCCGACGCGGGAGATGGTCGAAGACAACATGGACTTCTTCGAAGAGATCGAACGAGGTCAGGGCGTCTACTTCGTGGTGCACGAGAACGATCAGCCCAGCGAGATCTTTTTCGCCGGCTACTCGTTCGACTAGGACTCATCGTGAACGCACGGAGCTAGGCGTCCGCAATCACGCCGTGCGCGAGCGATGGGTCGTGCGACCGTGGGAC
>JBKOYV010000039.1:0-10027 GCA_046725585.1 Gemmatimonadota bacterium
TCCACAAGGAGTCTGACCCCCAACTTAGCGTTTAGTCGCACGCACCCCCAGAAAGAGCGGAATCTCCCGCACCGCCAGACGTTCGGCACGCGTGCTGGTGGCGTTCGCCGCGAGGGGAGTCGCCGGAACCTCCAGGATCCGATCCACGAACAGCCCGTGAGCAGCGAGACCGTTGATGTACGCCTCGAGCGGCCGATGGTAGCTGCGCGTCGCACCGGGGCCGTTCTCGTGACCTTTCATCGGCACGTCGAGCCGCGTTAGGTACCGGTCCACTCGGCGGAAGCGCAGCCGGCGCCCGGCATCCCAGCCCCAGCCGCTCTGCCGAGGGATCCGGAAGCACGGATGCGTCATGAGGACCACGACCCGTCCGCCACGACGCAGCGCGTACGCCGCGGAGTCTAGCGCCGACTCCAGCGGCTCAATGTCCTGAATGCTCAGGAGAAACGTGACGGCGTCGAAGGAATCGCCAGGAACCGATCCCCGCGCTCGCAATCGGGTGACGTCGCCAAGGATGAACTTCCCGTGTCGGTCGTGATGTCGACGGGCGAACGCGAGAAGCCTCGGGCTCGCATCCATACCGGTGTAGTGCGCGCCGACGCGCGCGATGTCCGTCGCGAGCACGCCGGGACCGCACCCGAGGTCCAGGACGCGTTCATCACGGCGCGGCTGAAGAAGGTCGAGGAGCGTTGGAATCGCAAGCTGACGGTGATGGTCGCTGCCGTTCGCGCCAACCCAGCCGGTGTACCAGGCGGCAACCGGGTCCCAACTGCGGCTTGAAGGTCGAGCGTGACGCTTACGCTGAGCCATAAAGTGTGTCCTGTCATCGGAGTGGTCTCGTGTTGCGGGGACGGGAAAGGGCCGAGGCGGCGTGTGCGCACCTCGGCCCGTCGGAAACGACGAGGCCGTGGGTGCTCACGAGAGCATGCCCACGGCCGATGAGTTGGACGCGATCGGTTACAACGCGATCGTCATGACATCGGAGCGATAGGCACGCGCGGGCAGGGCGAGGCCGCGGGGCGAAGCCCGCGGAGTCGGCCCAGCAAAAAGGCGTGCGCTATCATGACATCATACGAAGCTGGCGTTATTCGAGTGTGGTCGAGCGTCGATCCTAACGAATGACACGTTAGCAGCTGGCATCGAGCGAGTCAATCCGGCCAAGCTTGGCGACTCGAGTGGGCAGACGGCAGCGAACTGAAGCCGGCGGTGGGCGGTGGGCAGTAGGCAGAAGGCAGAAGAGAAACGCGATGCCCGGCGCCCTCTCTGCCGTCTGCCGTCTGCCGTCTGCCGTCTGCCGTCTGCCGGCTTCAGTTCGCTGCCGTCTGCCGTCTCATCTGGTCGCGTTCCGCTACGATCCTCTATACGTGGTATACCCATACTGACTCAACAACAACGGAATGTGGTAATGCCGGCTCGTGTCCCGGACGATGAACACGACCACCACCGCCGGATAAAACGGCTCCACCCCTGCCGACGCGAAGTACGAGCCCGTATCGAACGTGAGCCGGTACCGCCCCACACCGAGCGACGCGCCATCGGGCAGGAGCTCGCGCACGCGACCATCCGCGTCCGTCTTAGCCCGAGTCGTCTCACGGGTCGAGGCCGAGCTCTCCCCCGCCAAGCGTTCGAGGATCACGGAAACACCGACCGCGGGCTGACCGCGCGACGTGTCGAGGATGTGCGTAGAGATCATTGCTGCGGGTGCATTGAGGACGGAGTGAACAGCTTCTCGAGGCGGAGCCGTGTGATCTTCGCCTGCTCCCCCGCCGCGACGCGAAGCTCGGTCGCGGGGTCGTTCGACATTCGTTCACGCAACAAGGCCAACATCTCCTCCGCTGACTTGCCGGTCGCGCACACGAGGTAGATGTGCCCGAACCGACGCTCGTATTCCCGGTTCCCCTCCAGGAGTGCCTGACGAGTGTCGGCGCCGGCGGCCGAGGCGCCGCGCTGCTCGTCCGCTGACCACGCCTTCGCTGTGGCTCCCTGGGGCGTGGTGGCCGCTCGCTCTCCAATGCGAGGGTGATGGTCGAACGCTTCCCGCCAGTCATCCGGCGTGAGCGACCACCAGATCTCCTCCGCCTCGTCGATGACTCTCGTAAGAGTACCGAACGGACGATGCGCGAGCATCTCCTGCACCCACGCATGAGAGCCGCAGCAGCTCTGGAGCAGCAGCCCGGCCTCGTGATCCGGCAGCGCATCGAACGCGGTAACGCCGGCGTCCTCGATGTACCGCTCATGCATTGATGTCGTGGACCCCGATCCCGATTCGCTCAGTCACGCTCCGGCATCCCATACACGCGCATGCGCGCCACGCCACCGTCAGGATAGATGTTGAGCCGGACGTGCGTCGCCGGGCCCTGCGCCACGAGGTCCGGGAAGCGATGACGGCTGTGCGGCTGAAGCGGCGTCTCATGGAGCAGCACGTGCCATGCGCCCACCCGGCTCGCCAGCCCCTGGATGTCCGCGTTAGGCACCGAACGCGCGTCGCAGAACTCCACCATGCATCGCCCCGGCGCATTGCCCTTGAAGTGGTCCGTATCGATCTCGACGCGGTGCAGCGTACCCCGCGCGGCCAGCCTCACGATCGACCAGTCATGCCCTGGCCCACGCCGGCGACGCGTCTCCCAGCCGTCCCCCATGTGCGTCGACCGGCCCGGCATGATGAGATTGTGCCGGTTGCCGAAGAACATGTCGCTGCAGAGGAGCGCCTGGCCACCGTTCTCAGCGGCGGCGAGGTCAACCTCGGAGCCCGGGTGGTGTCGCCGCGGATCGAAATACCCCTCCCCGTGCACGCGGAGCCGAGCGACGCCGCCGTCAGGAAAGATGTTGAGCCTCACGTGCGAGAAGGGGGTTGCGGCATTCACCGGAAACTCGTTCCGCGAGTCACCCTGGAGCGGAGACCTCGGGAGGATCTCGGTCCACTTCGCGTCGGTGGCGACGGTCTCGGCGCCAGGCACGCCCTCGACGATCGCGCCCTCGATGGAGCACGACTCCGGGTAGTTCCCGCGGTAGAAGCTCGTGTCGACGACGACGCCGCGGATGACGCCGGGGATTCCGAGCCTAACGATGCACCAGTCGTATCCCGGCGTCCGCCGGCGACGCGTCTCCCACCCATCCATCCACTTCCCGCGCTCGGTATACACTCCCTCGCGCCATTCCGCGGGCGTCGCCTTGAGCAGCCCCTCCTTCGGGGCGAAGAACTCGTCGTTCGCGAGCAGCACCGACCCGCCCGCTCGCTCGGCGGCGAGATCGATCAGGTCCGTGAACTGTGCAGGTCGGTCGTTCATGGGTGCGGCTGAAGCAAGAGTTCTCCCGGTGGCGTTGGCGCGGGGCCGGATCGTCGATCGAATGCGAGCGCACCGCGAACGTACGTCGCCTCGACCGTTCCTCGCAGTGCTGCACCAAGGTACGGCGTCACGGCGTGTCTGTGCAGGAGCATCTCTTCGCGAACCGTGAGCTCTCCGTCCGGATCGAAGAGGACGAGATCGGCGTCGTACCCCGGAGCGATCGCTCCCTTTCGCCGCTCGAGGCTCGCCAGCCTGGCCGGAGCCGCGCTCATCCACTCGACCAGCCGCTCGATGGGCAACGCCCGGTCGCGCATTGCCGTCCACACCACCGAGCTTCCGAGCTGGAGCGACGCGATTCCTCCCCACGCGACGAAGAAGTCGCCGAAGTCTCGGCGCTTGAGGATCGGGGGACACGGCGAATGATCGGACACGATCAACTCGAGCTCGCGTGAAGCGAGTGCGGACCAGAGCCCGTCGCGGTCATCGCGGCGTCGAATCGGGGGTGCGCACTTGTACTCCGTCGCGCCATCGGGGACCTCGTCGGCGTCGAACCAGAGATAGTGCGGGCAGGTTTCCGCCGAGATGCGAACGCCGCGTGCGCGTGCCGAGCTCACCATTCGCACCGTCTGCGCGCTCGATACGTGCACGATGTGGACACGAGCACCGGTGATCTCCGCCAGCTCGATCACGAGCGCCACCGCCTCGTGCTCGGCCGCCGGTGGACGCGATGCCAGGTAGGTTGCGTACTTCACCGGATCGCCGGCGGCCGCCTCGAGCGTCGCGGCCTCGACGACCTCGGGGAGCTCGGCATGCACCATGAGCGGCAGCCCGAGCTCGGCGAGGATGGGCATAGTTTCGCGCAGGTCCGGCTGCGTCACGTGCTGGAACTCCGGCACGCCGGACGGCACGAGAAAGCACTTGAAGGCTCGAACCCCTTCCCGGGCCAGGCTGCCTAACGCCGGCGTGTTTCCCGGCACTACCCCGCCGATGAAACCGACGTCGACCCACGTCTTGCCGCGGGCGGCACGTGCCTTCTCGCGCAGCGCAGTCACGCTCGTGGTCGCGGGAATCGAGTTGAGCGGCATGTCGAGGAGCGTCGTCACTCCACCCGCGGCGGCCGCACGCGTCGCCGTCTCGAACCCTTCCCAGTCTGTGCGGCCAGGCTCGTTCACGTGCACGTGCGTGTCCACGAGCCCCGGCATGACGACGAGCTCTCCCGCGTCAACGACGCCATCGCCGCTGCCGGGATCATCGACTCCGCCCACGTGTGCGATGCGGCCGTGCTCGATGTAGATGGTCGCCGGCCTGATGCCGTCCGGGGTGACGATGCGCGTTCCGCGAACGGCCGCCGTGCTCACTCTCGGCCGGTGTCCAGGGCATGCCTCGCAAGCGTGGGCGTCATCCGGCGAGTATAGACACGGTCCGGTAGACTGGACAAGTGCGCGCACGCGCCGCAGCTTCGGTCTCGCTTGGGCGGGGCCTCGCCTGGAATCGTTAGGGAGACCAAGCGAGAAGTCGGGCCTGCCCGAAACTGCAGGAGCAGTCACATGAGACGTATCGTCGTACTCGCTGTCCTCGGTGCACCGCTGGCCTTCGCCGCGTGCTCCGACCCGGTTGGTCCCCCCTCGTCGGCTCGCAACCCCACCGCAGCGAGCGTCACCAGCCCACCGACCATAGCGGAGGTGTTCGCGCGGTTCGTGGCGCTCGGCACGAGTAACAGCATGGGCGTGCAATCCGCAGGAATCTTCGCGGCCGGTCAACAGGCTGCGTGGCCTGCCGAGCTCGCCCGACGTGCGGGTGTGGCGTTCTCATTACCCCTCCTGCAGGATCCGGGGTGCGGGCCACCGCTCCTGCCACCGCTCGCATCGGACCTGGTTCTCGTTGGCGCGTTCGGCAACGACCTGGTGACGACAGTGATGAATACCTGCGCGGCGCTGCGCACCAGCGTTACCCTGCCCGCGAACAGCGTCGCCATATCGGGCGCGGACGTTCACGACGCGCTCACGGCCACGGTGGCTAGCAAGATGGCGCTGAGCACCCGAGTCGGGACGCTCTACAGCCGTGTGCTTCCGCCGGGCAAGACTCAGGTAACAGCCATGCTCGCCCAGAATCCGACGTTCGTCTCGGTGGAGCTCACCGCGAACGAGGTGCTGCCGGCGAGCACGGGCCGCATCGAGGCAATGACGCCGTACGCGAACTGGGTCAGCGACTACGATCAGGTGCTCGCGGCGGTGAAGTCGACCGGCGCCCGGGCGGTGCTCGTGGGGCTGCCGACGAACGCGGCACAGTTCCCGAGCATCAGGTCATCGAAGGAATTCTTCAACCAATGGCCCGCGCTCCTCGGGCTCGGGATCACCGTCAGCCTGAGTTGCTACTTCAGCGCGAACCAGCTGTTCGTCCCCGGCTATCTTCTGACGCTCGTGTCGAAGTCACCAACGACCGCGACCTGCGCCAACGTGCCGGGCTCCGCCGACTATGTGCTGACGTCGAGCGACATCAGCGCGATCAACGCGCGCATCGCGCAGATGAACGCGCACGTGCAGGCGAAGGCGATGGAGAACGGCTGGGCGTACTTCAACCTCGATCCCGTGTATGGGTTGCCCAAGCCATCCTTCAGCGTGAGCAATCTGCTGTTCTCCAACCAGCCGTTCGGCACCTACATCAGCCTCGATGGCGTTCACCCGAGCGCGGCGGGTCAGAGCCTGCTCGCGTCGGCGGCGGTGAAGGCCATCAATGCGAAGTACGGGTTGGCCATTCCGTGAAGAGACGCCTTCCCACGAGTTGCGCCCCAGTGCGGCCCTGACGAGAATATCCATGTCATCCCGAGCGAGCATCCTCATCCTGCCCGGTTGAGAGCCCCTCGCTTGGGACGATGAAGATCCCTCCCTTCGTCGCTTGCGCTCCTCAGGGCAGGCGCCCGACGGCTCGGGATGACAGAGGACAACACGATCTCACTTCGCTTCGGAGGTGCCGATGGCCGCGAGTCGCGTATCTCGCCGCGGGTTCGTTGGTGGAGTCGCCACAGCGTTAGGCGCGATCGGGCTGGCGCCCCGAAGCGAGCTCTGGGCACGAAGTGACCGGGTAATCGGTCATCTTCCCCTCCCGCTCAGCGGCCCCGAGGAGGAGTACGACGGCTTCGCGAAGCTCGCGAACAACGAGAACCCGTATGGCCCGCCCGAGTCCGTGATGAAGGCCATGACGCGGGCGATGAAGTACGCGAACCGTTACGGGTATCCGGACGGCGGTATCACGGAGGAGATCGCCAAGCACCACGGCGTGAAGCCCGAGAACGTGCTGCTCGCTGCCGGCTCCGGCGAAATCCTCGACGTCTGCGGCACGACGTTCCTCCAGGACGGTCGCATGCTCCTCGGCGCCGATCCGTCGTACAACATCTTCTACTCTCACGCGACGGCGCTCAAGGCGGACATCATCAAGATTCCGCTGCTGCCCGATTTCCGGCAGGACATCCCTGCGATGACTCGCGCGACGCGGCAGAACGCACGCGACGTCGGCCTCGTCTACTTGTGCAACCCGAACAACCCGACTGGGCGTCTCGTCACGAAGGATGAAGTGCGCCAGCTGCTGGACGGGATACCCGAGGATGTGCCAGTGCTCATCGACGAAGCGTATCACCACTTCGTAGATGATCCGTCGTACGCGACGTCGGTGCCGTACGTGGTCGAGGGGCGTCAGGTGATCGTCGCGCGCACGTTCTCGAAGATCGCTGCGCTCGCGGGCATGCGCCTGGGTTACGCGCTCGCGCCGAAGTTGCTGATCCAGCGCATGCGGCCGTACCACACCGGCAGCATCAACGCGATCGTGAAGTATGGCGGCGTCGCGGCGCTCCGCGACACGGAGTCGCAGGCGTGGGTCAAGAAGGTGACGATCGACCTGCGGCA
The DNA here is from genome assembly GCA_046725585.1 of Gemmatimonadota bacterium. Lineage (GTDB taxonomy): Bacteria > Gemmatimonadota > Gemmatimonadetes > Gemmatimonadales > Gemmatimonadaceae > JAJKIV01. The sequence goes on from JBKOYV010000039.1 coordinate 7,184, forward strand.
GAAGACGATCAAGGACCTGGCCGCGTTAGGGTACGAGTCCATCCCGTCGGACACGAACTTCTTCATGGTGAACCTGAAGCGCCCGGTCGTGCTGGTGATCGAGGAGTTCAAGAAGAAGGGTGTGCTGGTTGGCCGTCCGTTCCCGCCGCTCAACGAGCACCTTCGCGTGTCGATCGGGACGGCGGACGAGATGAGCCGATTCATGGCCGCGTTCAAGAGCATCATGGCGCAGAACACCGCGCTCAAGACCGGTTAGGCACCATGGCACACTGCGCACGCCTCCGAGCCTTCGCCGTCGTCGCCGCCTCGGTTGCCCTCGCCGGGCGACTGTACGCGCAGAACTTCGACACGGTTCAGGTGAAGTCGACGCCCGTGGCCGGCTCGGTTCATATGCTCACAGGGTCGGGCGGCAACATCGGGCTCGTCGTCGGCGACGACGCCGTGTTTCTCGTCGACGACCAGTTCGCGCCGCTCACGCCGAAGATTCTTGCCGCGATCAAGTCGATCACCGACCAGCCGGTGCGTTTCGTCCTCAACACGCACTGGCACTTCGACCACACCGGCGGCAACGAGAACATCGGCAAGGCCGGCGCACTCATCTTCGCGCACGAGAACGTGCGGAAGCGCATGTCCACGGGACAGTTCCTCGAGGCGCTCAACCGTCAGGAGCCCGCGGCCCCGCGCGCGGCGCTGCCCGTCGTCACGTTCACGGATTCGATCGCCTTCCATCTGAACGGCGACTCCATCATCGCCTTCCACGTGCCTCCCGCGCACACCGACGGCGACGCGGTGGTCGTGTTCACGAAGGCGAACGTAGTACACATGGGGGACGTCTTCGTGAGCGACCGCTTTCCGTTCGTGGACCGCTCGAGCGGGGGCACGATTCACGGCATCATTGGAGCAACGGAGCGGCTCATGGCGGCGACGAACGCCCAGACGAAGATCATACCCGGCCACGGCCCGCTCGCCGATCGCGCACGGCTCAAGGCGTATCACGACATGCTCGTCGTAATGCGCGACCGCATGGGCAAGGAGATCGCGGCGCGTCACACCGTGGATCAGGTGCTCGCGTCCAACATCACCAAGGAGTACGACGCGGCCTGGCCTAACGGGCGCGAGCGGTTCCTCCGGATCCTGTTCCAGGAGCTGTCGGCCACGAAATGATCATGGTGTCTGCGCGCGGGCCGGTGCCGCGACGCCCTTGGTGAGAAGCCACACCGCGAACGGCACCTCGAACGCCAGCATTGGCAGCCACATCAGCAACCAGATCGGACCGCGAAGGAATCCCGCGAGCTGCAGAGGAAGGCCGACTACCAGGAGCACCGACGCAGCGACGCCGAGCCACGCCAGCGAGACCGGGATCATCCGACCGCGCAGGAGGAGGTAGCAGAAGAGCGTGCTTCCCACCGCGAAGAAGGTCCCGGGTAGGCCCACGTCATCCCTGAGCAGGTAGGCGGCCAACGCGCGCGCGGCATCAGCGGCGGGCGCGTCTGGCCCGGTGGACGTCGCCAGCCAGAGTAGTGTCACCGTGCCGGAGATGGAGAGCCCGGCGATGATGCCCTCGCCGACGCGGCAGGTCAGTGCGAGCATCGCCAGGTCGCGATCCTCATCACGCGTGATCGCGTACAGCGTGACGGCGAGGACGAGGGCGGCGAAGCACTCGATGAAGCCGAGGAGCACCACGACGCGCACATCCGTCGCGTGCTCGGCCAGCCCCGAGAGCTTTGCCGCTATCCCTGCTCCGCTTGTCGCCCGGCGAAAGAGGGCCACGCTGGTCATCCCGGCCACGATGTAGAGGAGAAACGCGACACCGGCGAGTCGGGCGTTCGTGGTGCGAGTCATGGGCGTCGGACTTGGGCGAAGGCCAAGTACCGCCCGGCACGGACGATCCAGGGCAACGGCGGGGCGGATGTGGTCTGTCCTATGGGATAACCATATGAGAGCCCGTGACGACCTTCAAGACCGCGGCCTACTGTGCGAAGGCGATTACCTTGGCCTCGAGCGTCGCGAGGTCCATCTTGGAGCTGATCGAGTTTGCTTCATTGAGTCCTCTTGAGATGACTCGTACTTCTGCTCACCGCGTCGGCCCCGGGGCCGACGCGGAATTGCATGAGCCCCTCTTGCCGCGATTGGCAGTACGCCATGTGCGCGGCGTCGACACCGTGGTGCCTCGCGCGTGAAACGCAGAATGCCTTGGCGTTTAGGCGACCCGAAAGCCGCGCACGTGCTCGTCGAGTGCGCCGTGATAAGCGCGATCGTGTTTGGGGCGTACGCCGCGTCGCGGCCGCCGGCCGTCGCGACCCTGGGACGACTGTACGACGACGTCGTCTATCTCTCCGTCGGCAAATCGATCGCCGACGGTCACGGCTATCGCTCGGCGCACCTCGTGGGCACACCGGTCCAGGCGAAGTTCCCGCCGCTGCTTCCCGCTCTCTACGCGGTCGGCTGGACGGTGTTCGGCTCGCTCGACGCGGTCGCCAACATGGCGCAGTTGCTGAACATCCTCGCGTCGGCGGCGAGCGCCGCGCTGCTCTGGTGGATCGCGCGGCACGAGTTGCGAATCGGCCGCGTGATCGCCGCACTGTTCGTCATCGTGCCGTTGTTGACCGATCGGGCGATGTTCTACTTCACTGGCGCCGCCAGTGAGCCGTGGATGCTGCTCGGCTGGGCCCTGACTCTCATCCTCGTCAGGCGCCTAACGCTCCTCCCGCGCGACACCGCACCAGCGTACGCGACCGCCATTGCCATCGGTCTGACGCTCGCCGTCACTGTGCTGGCACGCACCCAGACCATTGCCATTGCCGTGGCTGTGCTCCTCGCGCTCGGTGTGAGCCGTGTCGGATC
>JBKOYV010000406.1:0-12765 GCA_046725585.1 Gemmatimonadota bacterium
TAACGCCGCGCGGCGGGCCGCTGCGTCGGCACGGTCCATGTCGGTATTGACCAAGTGGATGACATCTGCTATCTTCCGGTATCATCCAGTTGGTCAATGAAAAGCGTCTCCGCGATTCCGCGGGTACGGTCCAGCCGGCACCTCGAAGATCCCGGAGAACGTATGAACCCTCGCCACGCTCTCGTGCTCGCATCGCTGTTCGCGGTTGCCGCCTGCAACCCATTCCACCGCGAGCCGGTGAGTGAAGTCCGGCGGGACGCCAACGTGAATTCCCGCTGGCGCGCCTCGCTGGTGAGCCCGGCCGCGCTCGCCGGCGCCGTGCAGATCAAGGGCTCCGGATCGATGCAACCAACCGGAAGCGGCGAGGGCACGCTGCTGTCGGTCAGCATCTCCAACGCGACGCCGGGCGGAGTTCACCCGTGGCAAGTGCGCCGGGGGCAGTGCGGCACCGATCAGGGGGCCTTCAGCTCCGGTGCCCGGTACCAGCCCGTCAAGGTTGGTGACGATGGCCGCGGCGAAGCGGGCGTTACCGTCCCCGGAGCCACACCAGAGGTCGGCGAATTCTTCGTGACGGTCTCCGCCTCGGCGGCGAACCCGGAAACGGTCGTCGCGTGCGGGAACCTCGCGCCTCCCTCGCGTTAGGTAAACCGCGGATGACGGCGGCGTCCGGGCGATGCGGGAGCCAGCACAGTCGGTCCCGACGGAGACACCGCCGCACGATTCACCACGATAGAGGAGACGCGCTCAATGTTTGACCCCGATCGATCGAACGAACCGCAGGACCCACCTGGCTCGAGCGAGCATGAACGGCCGGTCGCACGAGGCTTCGGTGAATTCTCCGGCGCATACCGAGCCCGCTGGGCCCTGAGCCATCCCGACATGCAGAGGCGATGGCCTGCGGACAGGGATAGCGAGTCCCAGCTGCGTGCATTCTCCGGCGCGCCGGGCGCGGACCAGCGGCCCGAAGCTGAGACGAGCAGCGGCGACACGCTTGGGCGCCATGTCTAGCGGTGTAGGGCGACCATGACCGACGGCCCGCTGGAGCCGCTCGAATCGCTCCAGGCCAGAGTCGACGCGCGCGCCGAGAGTCGCGTGTCGTCGGATGGCTGGGCCGCGCACGAGGCGGTGCTGGACCGCCTCGCCGCGAACGTACGTGTGGCCGAAACGTACGGATGGACATCCTGCGCGATCGAGCGCCTCGACGGTGCAACGCACTTCAGCGCGTGGGGCGTGCCACCCGGCGACTGCGAGCGTCATCCGATCCCGGACTGGTCGACGACATCGGAGGGTAACGAGCAGCGCGGGGGCGAGTAGGCCGGGCGGCTAAGTCGTTAGGTACGAGCGGGCCCGCCGGCGCCGTCGCGGAGTGGCTGAGGGGTGTCGAGGCCCTGCTGAAGCCGGCGCGCTAGACGATTGTCGACGATGGCGGCATTCTGCAGGCATTGGAGCTCCGCTCGCTCCACGTCGGCGAGCTCCTCGAGTAGCCGACGAGTCGCCGCATGGACGCGTGCGTCGTCCGCCTGGTCCGGTCCGCTCGCGACGAGCAAGGCGTGATGTCGCTCGAGTCGTTCGATGCGGTCTGCATAAATCCCGCGGACGCGCTCCACGGCATCGGGCGGAGCGCCGGTACGCTTGCCGACGCCGTCGAGCTCACGCAGGGCCGCACGCGCCAGGCGTAACCGTGCCGAGATTTCCTGATCTTCCAGCCTGCCGACCAGAACCCCGACGCCGACCCGCCGCACCAGCGCAGGCAGCGTTAGGCCCTGCCCGATGAGCGTCACGAGAATCACCGCGAACGTGATGAACACGATGAGATCCCGACCCGGGAATGGCTGACCGGCGCTGGTCGTTTCCGGCAGCGAGAGCGCGACCGCGAGCGAGATGACGCCACGCATGCCGGCCCAACTGATCACGAAGAGCACCGGTGTCGTTGGCCTCGCAGTCGGAACGGTCTCGCCGAACACGGCTAGAACGCTGCGCGACACCACGGCAGTGGCGAGTATCCACATCGGTCGGGTCACGATCACGGTGAAGCACACCGCGGCGGTCGTGAGCAAGACGTTGCCGGGCCGGTCGAGCAGGCCGACTGCCGCCGAGCGGAGTTGTAGTCCGACGAGTACAAACGACAGGCCCGTGAGGAGGAAATCGATCATCTCCCAGACCACGCGGCCCTGTAACCGGCCGGCCGACGACGCGAGCGAGGTACTGAACCGGCTGAGGTAGAGGGCGAGCGCGACTACGGCGAGTACACCGGACGCGTGAACGGCCTCCGCGGGGAGGAAGGCGCCAAACGGCAAGAGCAGCGCGACGGTATTCTCGATTGCGGGATCGCCGACGCGGCTCAGCAAGTGGCGTCCGATCCAACCGACCGCGATACCGATCAGAACCGCCACGACCGCTGCGTACGTGACGCGGCCAGCGGCGGGTCCTGCGGAGAAGACCGTGCCCGCTACGGCAACACCGCTCGCGACCTTGAAGGCAACGAGCGCAGTCGCGTCGTTGATGAGCCCCTCGCCATTCAGAATCGTCACGAGGCGTCTCGGGAGGTGCAACGTGTCGGCGATCGCCTTTGCCGCGACGGTGTCGGGCGGAGCGACGACGGCACCAAGCGTGAAGGCGGCGGCCCACGAGAGCTCTGGCGCGAGTGCGTGCGCGACCATCGCAACGGACGTCATCGTCACGAGCACAAGCCCAACCGCGAGCAGCAGGATGGGCCGCGCCTCCCGTCGGATCTCCACCCAAGACGTGTCCTGTGCCGCTGCGAAAATGAGTGGCGGCAGGAAGACGACCAGGACCAACGAGGGTGGCAGCGTGATGCTCGGTATCCCGGGCACAAGCGCGAGCACGACGCCACCGATCGCGAAGACGATCGGGTCTGCGAGCCCGACACGTCGGCCGATGGCGGCCGCAGTGGCAACGACCGCGAGGAGACCGAGAATGAGCCCGGTGTCGGGCACCCCCTAGACAGCGATGGCCGGCGATCCCGTCGCGTCGACGTCGGCGAGGCGTAACGCATCCGCGCGAGATCTCAGCATCCGCTCGATCGCTCGCCTTTCCGATGCGTGCATCTCCGTCGCGCTCACTCGCTCGCTCAGGCCGTCGAGCGCGGCGCCGGTCGTGGCGGCAGTGATCGCGTCGGTGAGATTGAAGTACACGCGTGCGTCCATGGTGTTTTTCGCTCCGGGTCGGCCGGCCGCGGAATCACCGCGGACGGGACAGGAAATGGGACCGACGGCCTACGCTCCGGGGAGCATTTGGAGCCCCGGGCTCGGGCATTCTTCGAGTGATTCGTGTGCTTGGTAAGCCAATTATTCCGCACGGCACATGCCGTTCGTCGCCACCCCCGTCGGAGGGCGACCGCGCGCCTAGCCCGTCCTTAACGACGGGCCGACCGTCGTTCGCGAACCGGGCACGGGCTTGGCGACCGGCCATGGCGTCGCGTCGGCGAAGCGCGTGACGATCGCCGGCTCCATCGTGTCGCGGTCGAGTGCCAGGTCAGACGCAATCGTTCGCGCGAAGCGCGGCCAGTCCGCCACGGCGATGAGTTTGTCGGCCTCATCCCCGCGCCATCGTTCGTCGCGCGCCTCCGTCCACCCGCGCCAGAAGCGCAATGCGACTTGCAGGCGAGAGTCCGGCGACGGATTCTGGCGGGATAGGGTGTGGCGGACGGCCGGCAGCTGCCGGCCGATCTCCGCGTAGCGCCCGGCGTCGTGCGCCAGAGCGTCCTCGATGAGTCCCGCCACGAGTGCCTGCCGGGCCGCGTCATATGCGGGCAGCTCGATCCCGCTGGGCGTGCCGCTCCGTTCCGGTCGCCGTTGCTCACTATCCTCGCCGGCCCGTCGTCGCGACGAGTAGACCTCGACGATGCCCGCGAGCCAGAGCGCACCGGCCAGGGCGGCGAGGGCTGTCGTTAGGCCGTCGACGCGCAGCGCCGGAGAGAATCGGGTAAAGGCATAGGCGACGGCGACGGCGCCGATCATCCCGGCCGCCATGTCGCGCACACGACGCCATCCCGATTGTGACAAGGACCTGGGCCCCATCTCGGGAGCGAGGGCGGCTACCGCGAGCCCCGCGGCCAGGCCTATCAAGATCCAGAGCATGACGTCCATTGCACCCTCGCTTGTCTGACAATGATTTGCAGCGACCCAAGCATTCACGAGGGCGGCGAGCCCCTCGGCAGGCGAACCCAACGTGGCCGCCGGCGGAAACGTCCCGCGGCGCGTTGACCAAGTGGATGATGTAACGTAACTTTCATTATCCAAACGGTCAATGGACGAATCGCAGTCTCGACAGGAGTCATCATGTCCCCGATCAGATTCGACACGCTCGAAATGCTGTATGCCCGCGGCGAGTCGATGAAAAACAGTGGGGCGCACGGAGTCGGTTGGACCGCGCATGCCGCCGTTCTCGACCGTCTCGCCGCCAATCAGCGCGTCGCTCGATCGTTAGGCTGGACGTCGTGCGCCATCGAGCGCGCCGGTACAGGGCGGTTCGCGGCGTGGGGCGTACCGCCCGGCGACTACCGCCGCTACCGGATTCCCGACTGGGCATCTGACTCCAGGTGACGGGGGCCTCCGCGTCGGACGGATGCGCCGGGAGAGCTCCCCGCGCGTGGCTGCCTAGGGCAGGGGAGCGATCACAATTTGCCCACCAGCGACGTCCGCTTGAAACGCTTCACTCCGAACAGGAGCAAAGCCCCGGCGATCGCCCAAACCACGAGCCCGATCAACACAGCCATCAACGGTCCGAGGAGGATGGCCCCGCGCACCTCGCCAACCACGAGCGCGATGACCGGCAGCACGAACAATCCTCCGAGCTGGGTTGCCTCCTGCATGCCGCGGACACGAAGCGATACGAGCAGCATACCGGCGAGGCCGAGCGCTGCGAACGCCGGCGCCATCCACAGCACCATCACGGTCCACGTCAGGTCAGGGAAGAACACGCGCTGCATTACCGGCCATGCCGTGACGTTCACGATCACCGCATAGATCAACGCCCCGCCGTACGCGATCATCACTGCGGGGATCCAGGCCGCGAGCAGCTTCGCGAAGAACAGCTCCGCGTCGGTCGCCGGGGTGTAGAGCAGGGGCTCCAACGTCTTCCGCTCTCGCTCGCCCGCAAACCCGTCCGCCGCGATCACGTTGGCGACCATGAACGGCACGAGCAGCATGAGGGGCGCGAGCATCTGCGTATGGACGACGCGAATCCACGTCGCCTCGGTGAACTCGCCGAACTGCTGTTTCACCGGATCGGGCAGGTTCCGAAACATCTCGGCGAACGCCGCGCGTGCGCCCCCGATTAGCCGGGGCAGAAACGTGAAGACCGTCGGGAACACGATCATGAGCAGCACCGGCAGCACGATGAGTGGCGTCATCAACGCTCGGCTGCGCCTCACGACGCGCAGGTCCTTGCGCACGATCGCCGCGATGATGCGCTTGTTCATGGAGCTCCTCCCCCGCCGTGCTGGAGCGCGAAGTATGCGTCGGTGAGCGACGGCTCGTGAGGCTCGAGTCGGTAGAGACCGATTCCGCCCGCCACCAGCCGAGAGGCGATGTCGGGCACCCGTTCACGCGGGATGCCGCCGACGCGGAGCACGCCCATACGGTCGCTCGAAACGGTAAGCCCGTCGAGCGCGGCGATGAGCGCGACGGCGTCCGCGTGGCGGGTCGGGTCGATCTCGATCGTCACCTCGAGACGCGGCGTGATCCGGCGGGCCAGTTCGGCGGGGGTGCCGAGCGCCAGCAACGCTCCGCCTCCCAGTACTGCCACGCGGTCGCTCAGCGCCTGTGCCTCGACGAGGTTGTGCGTGCACAGCACGACCGTACGCCCGCGTGTTCGCGCCATCTGTCGCACGGTCTCGTGCAGCTGCTGGGTCGCCACCGGGTCCAGCCCCGCCGTCGGCTCGTCGAGAAAGAGCAGGTCGGGATCGTGCACGAGCGCGCGGGCGAGCGAGAGCCGCTGTTTCATCCCGCGGCTGAGCCCGCCCACGCGATCGTTGGCGCGGTCGGCGATCCCGAATTCGGCGAGCAGGGCATCGACCCTCGATCCGGTAGTGCCACGCGGCACGTCGTACATCTCGGCGAACGCACGCAGCGTTTCTCGTGCCGTTAGGCGGTCATCGAGCGTCGGCGACTCGGTGAGAACTGCTGTCCGGCGGCGGACGACAGCCCCATCGGTGAGCGGAGACCGTCCGAACACGAGCACGCTCCCCGACGCCGGCGCGAGCAGGCCGTTGACGATGCGTACCGTCGTGGTCTTCCCGGCACCGTTGTGCCCCAGGAGCGAGAATACCTCGCCTTCCTCGACGGTCAACGACAGGTCGCGAAGCGCCACGGTGTCCCCGTAGCGGTGCAGCACGCGGTCCAGCAGAATGGCAGGCACGTGTTCGTTAGGCACTCAGGGATGTGCGGCCCGTGTCGAGTCGAACGCGAACACGGTGAACGCGCCTTCGGTGAAGAGACGCCGAAACGCTTCGGGCCGGGCGATTACCGCTGACCGGATCGACGCAGCACGCGTCGGGTCGGACTGAAGATCGCCGACCACGACGTGCGTGATGCGGCGGGCTCGGAATTCAGCCAGGGTCGTGTCGGCGCTGGCGCGGAAGAACCCCATTGCGGGAACGCCGGTCTCCCACGTCAGCACGCGGGGGTTCATGAACACCGCGCGTACCGTGGCGCTGTCACGCGCGGCCCGCAAGCGATCGAACAGCGCTCGCACGCCCGGCGCATCCATCATGACCTGCGGACGCGGGCGCGTGAGCTCACGGCCGAGCGCCAGTGCGACGACCGTGACCATGACGGCGACGGCCACGCCCAGTGTCCGAAGCGTCGGCAGCCCATGAGTCGTTAGGCGTGCCACCCGCGCGGCCGTGGTGGCGATCCCGAGCGCGGCGAGAAACGGCGCCAGCGGAGCCAGCGGCATCAGGTAGCGTCCATCCTGCATCGGGAGCACGAGCAGCATTCCGACGTAGAACGCCGCGAAAACGATCGAGATGTGTGACCGCATGCGCGGCAGCCAGCTGAACGCGCCGACAACGGCGAAAGCTGCGACCACGAGGTGATACGCGTCGTTCGCCCGGTTCCACGGAAACGGATACAGGAACAGGTCGAGCGTCGCGAACGGATACGTCGTCGCGCTCTGCGAGATCGCGCCAACGAGCAGTACCGGATCTCGCGGCACGAGGCGCGCGAACGTCAGCGCGCCGGCAGACAGCGTCAGCGCGACAGCGCCAGCGAGGCACCACACGAGCACCGGAACGAATGGCCGTGCGCCGAGCTCGCCGCGATGAATGGCGCCGTACAGTGCAAGCGCGGGCACGAGCGGGAGCGCTGCTACCCGGAACGACATCGCCGCGAGGCCGAGTAGGGTGATGGCTCCGACGCGCGCCCATGACCACTGACCCTTTGCGTCGACGAGGCCGAACAATGTCCAGAGGAACGCGCAGGACGCCATGTCGGGCTGGACGACGTTCGTGGCGAAGCCGGCTTCGAGCCACAGCCCGGTTGCGACGACGCCGATGAAGGCGAGGGCCCGACTCCCGTATCGCGTCAGGTACAGCGCGACCGCGACGAGAAACGCGACCGCGCACAGGATCATGAACAGTTTGTACACCGCGCTTTCGCGCGCACCGTGGGTAACGACGAGCAACGGGACGAGCACAGCCGGAAGCCCCGGCGGCTGCACCGGAGGCCCGATGAACGGGTTCAGGTCCGTGAAGATGTACCCGATGTCGCCGTATGCGCGGCCGTGTCGGATCGTGTCGGCGTGCAACATGTACTGCGCCCAGTCCCCGAATTGCACGAGCGGCCCGTACCGCCAGTGCCATGCGGCAAGGACGAGGAAGGGAAGGGTGCCGGCGAGAGCGACCGCGATTGTGGTTCGGCGCTGTTGGCTCTCGGCGGTCACGCGATGCTCTGGGGAGGCTCGGTTGGGCGGCAGGGTGCCGCAGCGTCACGCACGCGACGCCGCGCAAGACTACCGCGTGGAACTCGTCGGGCGGAAGGGCGCCTAACCAACCGCGGCGCGGAAGCTCACGGGCAAGCGAAGCCGCGCCACGCATCCGCGACGGTCACCACGATTCTCCAACGAGAGGACGCCGCCGTGCGCCTCGGCGATCTGGCGACAGAGCACGAGCCCGATCCCCGTTCCGGACTGCTTGGTGGTGTAGAACGGGACGAACAGGTTGGCGGTCGTCGCGAGGCCCGGGCCTTCGTCCGCGACCTCGACGTCCACGTGGCCGTCCTGACGAGTCCATGAAAGCGAGACGCCACCGCCGGTCTCGAGCGAAGCGTCAGCCGCGTTGCGGACGAGGTTGATGAGCAGTTGATCTAGCTGATCCCCGTCAGCCTGGATGACGAGCGAAGGACCGGCGCTGACCTGAACCGCAACACGCGTCTCGAGCCCCGCAGCGCGCCGTGCCCAGATCCCAACGTCCACGGGCCCCGGTCTCGGCGCCGGCAGCCGGGCGAGGAGCGCGTACGACGCCATGAAGCGCGACAGCGCCTCGGACCTTGTGCCGATGATCCCGAGGCCGCCACGAAGGTCTTCGTCCGCGTCAGGCGGGCGTGGCGAGCGGTCGAGAAGGCTCAGCAGACTTCCCGCGATCGACTTGATTGGCGTGAGCGAGTTGTTGATCTCGTGGCTTAGCACGCGGACGAGCCGCTGCCAGGCGAGAAGCTCCTCCTCGCGCAGCGTCTTGCTCAAGTCCGAGATCACGACGAGGGTGTGCGGACGCCCATCCTGTCGGAACGTGGTTCGGCGCACCTCCCACCGTCCGCTCCGCCCCGGGAAGACGAGGTCGTGCACGCGAGGGGAATCGCCGGTGAGGAACAACTCGAGCCCTAACGCGCCGGCCGTCCGTCCGAGCAGGCGCTCGACGGGGACGCCTAACAGGCGCTCGCCGGCTCGATTGGCGAGTCGCAGCTGGTTCCCGGCGTCGAACGCGAAGATCGCCGCGTCGATCTCCGCCATGACAGTGCGGAGCAGGGCGGTTGCCTCCATGGCGCCGAGCCGCTGCGCCTGGAGCGTGTTGCCGAGGCTGTTGACCTCGAGCAGCGCGAGCGCCAGCGCGTCGTCGGAGAGCGAGCTGCGCGCCCGCAGCGAGAAGTCACCCTCGCGGAGCGCCGCCAGCATGTTGGAAAGCGTCTGCAGCGGCCGGACGACACGCTCGCGGACGACGAGCGACACGACGAACCAGCAGCCGACGACCAGCGTCCCCAGCGTCCACGTGACCTTCGTCGAATAGTCGCCGATGCGAAGCAGGACCAGCGCGACGATCACGGCCGGCGCGCCGGCGGCCAGGGAGAGAACGAAGACACGGCGCTCGTGGTTCAGCCATCCGAAGCGCCGGCCCTCGTCAGATCTCATGAGTTTCGAGGCGTCGATAGAGCGCGCTACGACTCAAGCCTAACGCCTTCGCCGCCTGGCTGACGTTGCCATCGAACCGGCTGAGCGCTTTCTGAATCACGAGCTTCTCGACTTCCTCGAGTGTGAGGTCCTCGATCCGTGGCGCAGTTCCCGGAGCGGCAGCCCGCAGTCCCAGATCGCCGGCCCGCACCAGGTCACCTTGGGCGAGCAGCACCGAACGTTCGATCGCGTGATCGAGCTCGCGGATGTTCCCGGGCCACGAATGCTCGAGCAGCGACTGCATGCCACCCGCGTCGAAGCCGTGGACGGTCTTTCGATAGCGGCCCGCGTGACGCTTCAGGAAATGCTGCGCCAGCACGGGAATGTCCTCGCGTCGTTCCCGAAGCGGCGGCAGGTGGATCTCGATCGTGTTGAGTCGGAACAGGAGGTCCTCCCGGAAGCGACCGGCCGCGACTTCCGTGTGGAGGTCGACATTCGTCGCCGAGAGCACGCGCACATCCACGTGCCGGGCCTTCGACGAGCCGACGCGCTCCACATCGCCCGTCTGGAGGACGCGCAGCAGCTTGGACTGCTGCGACACCGTGATGTTCGCGATCTCGTCGAGGAAGAACGTGCCCTGGTCGGCGAGCTCGAACCGGCCAATGCGATCGGTCTTCGCGTCGGTGAACGAGCCCTTCACGTGACCGAACAGCTCACTCTCGAACACACCCTCCGAGAGGCCACCCATGTTGACCGCGACGAAGCTCTTCGGCGCGCGCGGTGACGCGGCGTGCAGCCAGTGCGCGACCAGCTCCTTGCCGGTGCCGTGCTCGCCGGTGATCAGCACGTTCGCGTCGGACGGCCCAATGCGCTCCATGAGCTGGAGCACCGGCCGCATCTTCGCCGAGTCCGCGATGAGCTGCGGCATGCCGTTACGGCGGAGCGTCTGATTCTCGCTCTCGAGGCGCTGGCTCTTGCGGAGCGCGCGGCCCATGTCGATGGCGTTGCGGAGGATCGCCAGGAGCCGTGAGTTGTCCCACGGCTTCTCGACGTAGTCGTACGCGCCGCGGCGCATCGCCTCGACGGCGCTCGCCGTGCTCGCCCACGCGGTCATGACAACCGTGGGCAGCGTCCAGTCGAGCGCCTGGATCTTGTGCAGCAGGTCCAGCCCTTCCTGCCCGGACGTCGTGTCGCGGGCGTAGTTCAGATCCATCAGCACCGCGTCGAAATCGCGCGCCTCGAGCGCGGCGAGTATTCCCGCTGGAGACTTCGCCGTCTCGATCTCGTACTGTTCGCCCTTGAGCAGAAGGCGCAGCGCCTCCAGCACGTCGGGCTGGTCATCGGCAATCAGAACGCGGGGCTTCGGAGCGGATGTCATTCGTGAGGGTGACTCTGGAAATGCGCCGGCTCACTCTCAGCGCAGCCGTACGTCGGAAACAACCCATCCGTCCTTGAGATTCACAATGCGGTGGCCGAACGCCGCGTTGGTCTCGGAGTGCGTGACCTGCACGATTGTCGTTCCCCCCTCGTTGAGCTTCTGGAAGAGCTCCATGATCTCCTTCGCCTGCGTCGAATGCAGGTTCCCCGTCGGCTCGTCGGCGAGAATCAGCTTCGGCTTCGCGATCACCGCGCGCGCAACACCAACCAGCTGCTGCTGACCGCCCGAGAGTTGCCGGGGATAGAGATCCTTCTTGCCGACCATCTGGAACTTGTCGAGGATGTCCGCGACGATCGACGCCCGCTCGTCACGCTTGATGTTCCGGTACGACAGCGGCACATCGAGGTTCTCGGCCACCGTCAGGTCATCCAGCAGGTGGTACTGCTGGAACACGAAGCCGATGTACTGCTTGTTGATCGCGACGCGCTCCTTGTTATTGAGCGAGTGAATCGGATGGTGCAGGAATCCGTACTCGCCCGTCCACGCGCCATCGAGCATCCCGAGGATGCTCAACAGCGTCGACTTCCCGGCGCCTGAGGGCCCCATGATGGTGAGGAACTCGCCCGGCTGGACGTCGATCGTAATGCGGCGGAGCACGTAGTTCTTGCCCGCCGGCGTCTCGTAGACCTTCTCGAGGTTTCTGAGCCCCAGAAGCGGCCGAGACAGGTCGATCGGCGCGTCAACGGTGCCGGTCTGTGACGGCTCGCCGTCAGCGGTCTTGGAACGGAAGGTCCACATAGTCGGGAATCGGTTGGGGTCGGAGTCGTTGAATTCGCGATGCCAGTCGGGTCGAGATGCGTCCATTCAACGACTCTGACCCTTTGGCGCCGAGCTGCCTGAACGTTGGTTACTCCTGTCGTAACGCTACAATCGGATCGACACGCGCTGCGCGCCTCGCTGGAAAATAGCTCGCGGCCACGGCCACCGCGCCGAGCACGATCGTGACCGCAGCGAACGTCCACGGGTCGGTCGGGCTCACGTCGTAGAGCAAGGTCGCCAGCACGCGCGTGAGGGCGAGCGCGCCCCCGATGCCGATCACCAGCCCGATGCCGACGACGCGGAGTGCCTCGCGCATCACCATCGACGCGACGGTCGAGTGCCGAGCCCCGAGCGCCATCCGTACGCCGATCTCGCGCGTGCGCTGCGCAACCGAGTAGGCGAGGACGCCGTAGATCCCCAGCGCGGCAAGCACGACCGCCAGCGCGGAGAACACGCCAAGAAGGGTCATGCTGAACCGTCGCTGGGCGACGCTCTGGCTGAGGTACGCGTCGAGCGGCTTCGGATCGGCGAACGGCTGGTTCGCGTCGAGCGATCGCACCTCGCGGGCGATGACGGGCGCGAGGCGCATCGGGTCGCCATTCGTCCGCACGACGAGCGTCATGAAGTTCGTCGGAAACTGCTTCATCGCCCAATAGATCATCGGCCGCGTGACGGAATCGAGCCCGGCGTGCTTGGTGTCCGCAACGACTCCGACAATCTCGCCGCGCAGCGTGTCGCCCCAGGGCATGAGCACGTGCTCGCCGATCGGGCTGCTCGTGGGGAAATGCGTTCGGACGAACGCATCGTTGACCACGACCTGCTTTGGCGATTCGGTGTTCGCGCGCGCGTCGAATGGCTCGCCGCGTCTCACGCGAATGCGCATGGCCCGGAAGTACCCCGGACTGACCGCGCGCACATCGGCCACGAACTCGCTTGTTGGCGGTGGCACCGGCCGGCCCTCGATCCAGTAGCTCGTCGCTGAACCCTGGCCACCGAACGGCAGCCAGTTGATCGCACCAACCGACTCGACGCCGGGCACTTTCCCGACGCGCTCGATCAACTGATCGAAGAATGCCGTCGCCGCGGCCGACGCGCGGAACCGTTGTCCGGCCAGTTGAACGCGGCCCGTGAGCACACCTTGCGGGTCGAAGCCGGGGTCGACGGACTGCAGTCGAACGAAGCTGCGCATCATGAGTCCTGCACCGACGAGCAGGACCAGGGAC
>JBKOYV010000392.1:0-6193 GCA_046725585.1 Gemmatimonadota bacterium
CAGGTCAGCCTCCGAACGAGCGTGGAGCAGCACAGCGCTCTCATCGGGTCGGGACCGTGACCCAGAAGGCAGCCCCGCCAGCTGACGACGCTTGGACGCCGATGTCGCCGCCAGCCGCGCGCACGATCGTCCGCGCGATCCGGAGGCCCAACCCGGAGCCTAACGCGTGCTTCGGTTTCCGGCCCGGCGTGAAGAGCGAGCGCTGGTGATTGGCGTCGATTCCCGGACCGCTGTCGGCAACGGTGAACGTCACTGAATGGTCAAGCGCTCGCGCGCTCACGACCACGTGGCCGCCCGCGGGTGTGAACTTGATCGCGTTGCCGATCAGGTTGGCCACCGCGCGCTGCAGCGAGTCACCCTCGAGGGCGATTGGCGGCAGCGTCTCGTGGGTCTCGAGGGTGAGCTCGACGTGGCTCGCCCGCGCCTGCGGCATGTACTGCTCGATGATCTCCTCGAGCAGACGCAGCGTCGGCCGTTCCGGCTGGGCAGGGCGCTCGTCGATACCGCTGGCGCGCGCCTCGTCGAGCGTGCGCTCGACGAGCCGACGCATTCGGGCCGCGGCGCTCGCCGCCGCGTCCAGCTGCGAGCGAATCAGCTTGTCGTCGCCGATCGACCTTACAGGGGTTTCAGCCGCGCGCTCGCGCACGACGTCGAGCGCCAGCTGAATCGTCGACAGGGGATCCATGACGTCATGCGACGTCATCGCGAGTCGCACGCGCTGGTCCGTAAGAGCGTGACGCGCAGCCTCGTACTGCACTCGTTGCTCGAGGGCCATGGCCACTCGATGCGCGAGCTCGCTCGCGAGAGCGAGGTCGGTCCGGGTGTAGCGTCGGCCCGAATGCTTCGTTGCCACGAAGGTGAGGCTGCCCAGCATGCGCCCGCGCCTCGAAACCGGAACGACTATCGCGCACCTCGGACCCATGGCGCGGAGGAGCGCGAGATGCTCCGAGTCGCGCGCCACCACCTCGAGCCGCCGCTCGTCCACATCGCCCCAATCCGGGATACCGGTCACCTGCACCCGGTTGGCCGGATGACGTCGCGAGAGAAGCTCGCCATCTCCGGGACGTGAGCGGCGAAGGAACGGAAGCAATTCGGCACGTGCGTGCGCCGATCTCGCGGCCAACCCAAGCGCCGACGCCAGGCCCGCGTGCAGCCGCAGCACGCAGAAGTCGGCCAGGCGCGGCACGACGAGGCGAAGCACCACCGCCTGCAGCTCATCGAGGCTGGCTGCGTCGTCGAGCGCGACCGAGGCCTCCGCCAGAAACCTCCAGTCGTCCAAGGGACGCGCGGTTTCGGGGTTGGCGCGGGCTCGCTCCGTCATGCGCGCGCGATGGGCGAGGCTTACGGCGAAGCTCCGTGCGCGCGAGCGCAACGACGGGTTCTCGCGGATGGGTCGCGACATTCAGTATCCTCCTGAGCAGTTCACGTGCGGCCGGGTAGCGGGCTGGCGCGGCCGACGTCTGTTGTCGACTCGCGTCCCGTATCGGCTTACATGCTGGCGCCGGCGAGCGATGGCGACGCGCGCACGAGTGGCATCTCCTCGTTTCGAACTGCTCTGCACGCAGCATGATCGGGTGGGTCGGCGTAGGTGGGATGCGCAGGGTGTCCGACCAGTAGCGCACCCGACGGTTCGACGTTAGCCTCTCCCCGTCCATCAACCCTTGGCCTTCCATGACCCGTATCGCAGTCGTGCTCGCCGTCCTTGGCCTTGCGCTCCTCCCGCCCGCGCGCGTCTCCGCGCAGCGTGGCGCCCCCAACGCCGCCGACTCCATCAAGTACAAGTACTCAAGCACTCCGCGGCTCGACGCCCTCAAGGCCGAAGCCGCGAAGGAGATCGACGCCAAGGCGAAGATGATCCAGGAAATGGTGGATCAGGTCTTCTCCTTCGGTGAGCTCGGCATGCAGGAGGTCGAGACGTCGAAGTACCTGACGGGCCTCCTCGAGCAGAACGGCTTCAAGGTCGAGCGTGGCGTCGCCGGCATCCCCACGGCGTTCGTCGCGAAGTGGGGCTCGGGCAAGCCGGTGATCTCACTCGGCTCGGACATCGACGGCATCCCGCAGGCGTGGAACCAGCCCGGCGTCGGCTACAAGCAGACGCAGATCCAGGGCGCGCCGGGTCACGGCGAAGGCCACAACTCCGGCATGCCGCTCAACGTCGCCGCGGCGATCATCGTGAAGAAGATCATGGAGCGCGACAAGATCCCCGGCACGCTCGTGCTCTGGCCCGGCGTCGCCGAGGAGCAGATGACCGGCAAGGCGTGGCTCGTGAAGGCGGGCGTGTTCAAGGACGTGGACGTGACGCTGTTCACGCACGTCGGCAACACGTTAGGCGTCTCGTGGGGCCAATCGGGCTCCAACGCGCTCATCTCGGCCATCTTCAAGTTCAAGGGCTCGAGCGCGCACGCGGCTGGCGCGCCGTGGCGCGGCAAGAGCGCGCTCGACGCCGTCATGCTGATGGCGCAGGCGTGGGAGTTCCATCGCGAGCACATGGAGCTGCCGCAGCGCTCGCACTACGTGATCAAGGACGGCGGCGACCAGCCTAACGTAGTGCCGAGCACGGCGAGCATCTGGTTCTACTTCCGCGAACGTGACTATCCGCGCACGATGGCCATGTTCGAGACGGCGAAGAAGATGGCCCAAGGCGCGACGCTCATGACCGACACGCAGATCGACACGATCATGATGATCGGCTCGGGGTGGAGCGGCCACTTCTCGCGTCCGATTGCCGAGGCGATGTACCAGAACATCCAGAAGGTCGGGATGCCGACGTGGGACGAGAAGGATCAGACGCTCGCGAAGGGCATTCAGCGCGAGCTTGGTGTTCCTGACAGCGGCTTGAGCACTCGGCCCGGCCGGCTCGGGGGACCGGTCAACGAAGCGACGCGCATGGGCGGCGGCTCGGACGACATCGGCGACGTGAGCTGGAACGTCCCGACGATCACGCTCAATTATCCGTCGAACATTCCGGGGATGCCGGGCCACAACTGGGCGAACGCGATCTCGATGGCGACGCCGATCGCGCACAAGGGCGTGGTCGCCGGCGCGAAGGTGCAGGCGATGACGATCCTGGACATCCTGTTCACGCCGCAGATCGTGACGGACGCGTGGGACTACTTCAACAACGTCCAGACGAAGGAAGTGAAGTACAAGCCGTTTTTCGCGCCGACGGACAAGCCGCCCACGTGGCTGAACGCGGACATCATGGCGCAGTATCGGCCGGAGATGCGGAAGTACTACTACGATCCGAAAAAGTACAAGACGTATCTGCAGCAGTTGGGCATCGAGTACCCGACAGTGCGGAAGGTCGCGCAATAGTAGCGCCGGACTTCTGGTTGATCTCAGCCTGAGACGGCAGACGGCAGACAACCGAAGACGGCAGACAGCAGACGGCAGGTGGCAGATGGCAGAGCATGGCTTTCCGCTGCCCTCTGCAGTCTGCCCACTGCCGTCTGCCGTCTTCCGTTGCCGTCTGCCGTCTTTCGTGTTTGCCGCCCACCGCCTCGCGACGCCGATCAACGTGCCGTGGTGTGCGCGGCGTATGGGCGCGGAAGCGGGCGCAGCCGAACGGTTTGTCCCTACAGGCTTGACGACGCCCCATCGTTGTATAACTGTGTTATATAACACCGTTATACAACGATGCCCGATACCAATCCGCCACTCCTCAAGGGCACGCTAGCCGTGCTCATTCTCAAGGCGCTCGCCTGGGCGCCAATGCACGGCTTCGAGATCAGCGCGTGGATCGGGGAACAATCCGGCGCCGCGTTCGCCCTCGACGCGGCCGGCATCTATCAGTCGCTCTACCGCATGGAAGCTCAGGGGCTCGTGGAGGCCGAGTGGGGTGTCTCCGAGAAACAGCGGCGCGCCCGCTATTACACACTCACCCCGAGAGGGCGCGCACAGCTCCGGCAGGAAACCGACACGTGGCGCCGCTACGCGGCGGGCGTGGCGGCCATCCTCGACGCCACACCGCGCAAGGCCTGACGCCCTCGCCCAAACATGCTGCGTCCGGGGATCCTTCGCGCGTTTCAGCTCGCCGTCCGGCGGCGCGATCGCCTCCGCCGCGAGGTGCAGGAGGAGCTCGCGCATCACGTGGCCGAGCTCACCGACACACTCGTCGCTCACGGCGTAGCGCCTAACGATGCACGCGCCGAAGCACTCCGCCGTCTTGGTCCGCTCGACGACGTCCACGAACGACTCTATCACGCCGCGGAGCGGCGGGAGAATCGCATGCAGTTTCGGGAGTGGCTCGAATCCGTGCACCAGGACGGCGGACTCGCTGTGCGTGCGCTCCGCCGCTCACCGGCGTTCGCGCTCACCGCCATCGCCACCCTCGCCCTCAGCGTCGGCGCCACCACGACGATGTTCAGCGCCGTGGACGGCATCCTGCTCCGGCCGCTTCCGTACCCGGAGCCGGATCGCCTTATGGCCGTCTACCAGTACAACCGGTTGAAGCAGGAGCGCCTCGAGGCATCGCCCGCGAATTTCATCGACTGGCGCGAGCAGAGCCGCGCCTTCTCCCAGCTCGCGGCGGCCGAGCCCTTCGGCTTCGACATCGAGACGCCTAACGGGCCGGAGTCCGTGCCTGCCTGGCTCGTCTCCAACGAGTTCTTCGCGGCACTCGGCACCCGCCCGATGCTTGGCCGCGTCCCTCGACCCGATGAGTTCGTGGCCGGACGCGAGCGGGTCGTGGTGCTCTCCCACGCGCTCTGGGTCGCACGGTTCGGCGCGGATCCCACGGTGATCGGCCGGGTGATCACGACCGACCGAGAGCCGTCGATGATCATCGGCGTCATGCCGGTCGGTTTCAGGGTGCCGTACGAGGGTGCCGACGCGGTGATGTGGGCGCCCAAGGTTTTCCGCACGGAGGAGCGCGAGAACCGCGCGTCGACCTACTACCAGGTCATCGGACGCCTTCGCCCCGGCGTCACGCAACAGGAAGCCGAGACGGAGCTCGACGGCATCTCCCGCCGACTGGAGCAGGCGTACCCCCGCACGAACGCGAACGTCGAGGCGACGCTGATCCCACTCGCCGAATCGATCGTCGGGCAGGTGCGACGCGGGCTGCTCGTGCTCTTCGGCGCGGTGGGCATGGTTCTGCTCATCGCGTGTGCGAACCTCGCGAACCTATTGCTCGCCCGCGCGTCGCGTCGCGGCCGCGAGCTGGCGGTGCGGATCGCCCTCGGCGCCGGTTACGGGCGCGTGCTCCGTTACCTACTGGCCGAGAGCGCGGTGATCGCGCTCGTCGGCGGCGCGCTGGGTGCGATCCTCGCTCATTGGGGCGTGAAGCTCGTCGCCATCCTTGGTCCGGCGGACCTGCCGCGGCTCGACGCGGTGCACGTCGACGCGCGTGCCATCGCGTTCGCGTTAGGTACGGCCCTGGTCACCGTGGCACTGTTCGGGCTTGCCCCGGCGCTGAGCGTATCGCGGTCGCCGGCCACCGACTGGCTCAGAGCCGGCGCGCGCGGCACGAGCGATCGGGCGCGCAACCGCCTGCGACGCTCGCTCGTCGTGGCCGAGGTCGCCCTCTCGCTCGTGCTGCTTGCCGGGGCCGGACTCCTCATCCGCAGCCTGACGCTCCTGCTCGACACACCGCTGGGGTACCGTCCGGCACGCGTGCTCGCCGTGAGCGTTCAGGCGTGGGCTGACTACCCGCGGCCCGATCAGAAGTCGGCGTACGCACGCGATGCGATGGCGCGGCTTGGCCGGCTGCCGGGTGTCGAGGCCGTGGGCGCCGCGAGCGCTCTGCCCCTGGCGGAGCCGATCGGGAAGGATTTCACGAGCTTTTCCATCGTTGGCGCCCCGCCCACCGGGGCGGACCCGTCTCCCGTCCGCACGACGCTCGTTGCCGGCGACTACTTCCCGGCCGTCGGCATTCCCCTCCGCAACGGCCGCGTGTTTCGCCTGGCGGATGACGCCGCCGCACAGCCCGTGCTGATCGTCAACGAGAGCTTTGCGCGCCGTAACTGGCCGGGCGACAATCCCATCGGCAAGCGCGTGCTGATCGGCTTCATGCGCAAGCCGGTGGAGCGCGAGGTCGTGGGCGTCGTAGGTGACGTCCGGCACGCCGGACTCGACGACGCCCCGGCGCCCGGGGTCTACATCCCGCACGCGCAGGAGCCGAGTGGCGCCATCACGTTCGTCGTGCGCGCGGCGAATGACCCGGCTGCGATCCTTCCAGCCGCGCGCCGGGAGC
>JBKOYV010000478.1:0-26178 GCA_046725585.1 Gemmatimonadota bacterium
ATCAAGTGCTTCCTGCCCGCCATGAAGGAGCGCAAGTCGGGCAACATCATCACCATGTCGTCGGCGGCGGCGCGCCGGCCACACCCGCAGTCGCCGGTGCCCTACGCCGCGGCGAAAGCCGGCATTCAGATGATGACCCAGCACCTCGCGGCGCAGGTGGGTCCTCACGGCATTCGCGTGAACTGCCTCGCGCCGGAGACCATCCTGACGGAGAAGAACGAGCAAAACATCCCGGACGAGATGAAGAAGTCGCTCGTCGAGATGCATCCGATCCGCCGGCTCGGCACCCCCGACGACGTCGCGCGCGCCGCGCTGTTCCTCGCGTCCGACGAATCGTCGTGGATTACCGGTCACATCATCGACGTCTCGGGCGGCGCGGTCATGGCGTAACGCCGCGGTCTCGTCTGGTGGAGTAGGTTCGAGGTTGCGATGGCGGGTGCCGAGTTTTATGAACGGGACGCTTGAAAAGCGTCATCGCGGACGCACGCGGACGGGAACGGCTGCGGACGCGCGCGGACCGGCTTCGATGTTCGTCAATCCTTCTCGGGGAACAAGGATGAGGCGGATGTGGCGGAAGCGGCCGGCTACTGCCTAACGGGCCACGCTGCTCCCGCAACGAGCCGGTTTTCTTGGGAACGACCTCGAGAGGCATTGGCTTCCCGAGGCCGTTCATTTCAAGATCCTGGCTCGTTGCGAGAGCCAACCTGAGTGCAGAGTCGTACCCGGCTGCTTCCGCTTCATCTGCCAAATCGTTGTTCCCGTAAGAGAGCTTGCCCACGCACCGAAGTCGTACGGGGCGCCGGAAGCCGTCCGCGTGGGTCCGCGCGGCCGTTCTCCGCGCCCGTCCGCGATGACGGTTTTCTAAAGCGTGTGTTCGAGCTGACGCTTTACCGCGAGGTGTGATCAGAAAACTCGAGCGCGCGCGGCTAGAGCCGTATCAGGGCACTGAGGTAATAGAGCACGCCGGCATCATTCGCGATCGTTCCGACCTCCAACCGGGCCGGGATGCCTAACGTCTGATCGTACGCGACGGACACGTTGCCGCCGCGCGAGCGCTCGGCGATGGCATCGTCGAAGAGCTTCGTGACCGTGGGATAGGCGTAGTCGTTCGCGACCGGTTTCCCGGTCTCGAGGTCCAACACCCTGGAAACTGCGCCGCCTCGCACCTCGACCAGCACTGGTCGAGTGATCTCGCTGCCGCAGAAGCAGCTGATCTGAAGCTGGAATCGATAGTCGGCGATCCCACGCGCCACCCAGGCCGCGCGACGCTGTTGCAGCTCCGAGAGCTGGCCCGAGCCCGTGATCGTGTCGCCCGGAAGCAGGACCTGGTGTGCGCCGAGCGCGGTTGTCGGCGAGTCGTCGGCACAGCTCGCCGTGCCCGCGATCGCGAGGGACGCGGCGACCAGCCAGGCGAGGCGATGAGATCTGGTAGAGTGCGTGATCATGCCCTGCCAAACCGACATCGCCCGCCGGCGGTCACATCGAGCGCGTGGCTCGACTATGCGGCGACCGGCGCCGGTCGCTGCGCCGCGACCAGGCGTTCTGCAATCGGCATCGCCGCCATGCTGATCACGAGGTGCAGGACGCGAACGATCCAGTGCAGATCGCCAATGAGGATCGACCGCTGCGTCATCCCGACCGCGAGGACGACCACGCCCCACGCGAACGCCAGCCCGACAAGACGACCGGGGCCGCCCCGCGCGCTCGCGATTCCCGCGATCACCCAGAGCGAGATCACGAACAGCGCGCCGATCGCCATGTGGACATTCACGAGATTGACCCAGTGACCCGTCCAGAACCCGATCCCAAGGATCACCTGGACCGCCGCCGCGGCACGCATGAACAGGAGCAGTATTCGCGAAACACTCATCCTCGCCTCCGATGAAGCCGAGTAGCATGTTAGACGGGAAGTACAACGAAATTAGACTACCAGTCTAACGAAAATCAACCCATGGCCAGGCGTCGCTCGTACAACCCGGTGGAACGACAGCGCTCCGTCGAGGCGGGTCGCGAGCGCATCGTCGCGGCGGCACGCGATCTCCTCGAGGACGCTGACGCCGAGGGATTCTCGATCGACGCGGTGGCGCGCCGGGCGGGCGTGGCGCGCATGACGATCTACAATCAGTTCGAGTCGAAGGCAGGACTGCTCGAGGCGCTCTTCGATTCCCTCGCCGCGCGGGGCCCGTTCAGTCGGATGGCCGACGTCTTCAAGCAGGAAGATCCGCTCGTCGCGCTCGATGAATACGTCGCGATCTTCGGCCGCTTCTGGACGCTGAATCGCCGCGCACACGGTCGCCTGCGCGCCGCGGCGCTGCACGATCCCGAGCTTGCCGCCGCGATGGAAGCTCGCAACGAGCGCCGCCGAAAGGGAGCCGCCGCGCTGCTGCGACGACTCGGCGACAAGGCGCGCCCGGTCATCCCGCCAGCGGACGCCATCACGGTGGTTTACGTGCTCCTGAGCTTCGACACGTTCAACGAGCTCGCGGGGCCGGAGCGAACTCCCGAGGACGTCGTGCCAACCATGCGGAGGTTGGTGAGGGCCGTGCTCGGCGTTTGAACGGGAGGCGGGAGGCGGGAGGCGGGAGGCGGGAGGCGGGAAGCGGGAAGCCGGAAGCGGGAACAGGGAACCGTGCCGCTCAATCGGGACCCTGAGGATTCCTCGCTGCGCTCGGAATGACACCGGGTTGTCATCCCGAGCCGACAGGCGAGGGATCCTCACCGTCCCGATAGAGGGCCCCGCTTCCCGCTTCCCGCTTCCCGCTTCCCGGTTCCCTTCAGACTATCGTTAGGTAGTACACGTACGTCTTGTTCGCTCCTCTCACATCCGTCCCGAACACACGAATCACGTGCTCCCCGCGGTCGAGCGGCTTGAACATCATGAAGAACCCATCGACGATGGCCGGCTGTGGGGAACCCGTCACACACGGGTCGAGCGACGCAAACGTCGGATCTCCCGTGAGGGTGAAGATCGCATCGGACGAGAATCGGTAGTCGAGAACGTTGTCCAGCGGGCGGCCGTCGAGCGACACCTCGAGCCGGTTCACGCCGTCCATGAACGCCTTCGCGTCGGCGATGAGAAAGTCGTACAACGATTGTCCCGGTGCCGGGCGAAAACTCGGGTCCGGGCACGGCCACGGGTCCACGTAGGCGCCGATCTCGAGGAAGATCGCCTTGCCGAACGGGATCGTACACGTGCGACTGCCGCTGAACACGCGCGGTCCCGCAATGCGCGGCAGGAACCACACCGGTCCTTCCTGCGCGACGCCACAACTCGCGCCGGTCTGGTCGGTGAGCGGATTGCCTGACGCCGGGAGACCGTACACCCACTGCGATTCGCGGTCGGCCCACTCGGACAAGCTGGCCCCGTACGGATGCGCCGTTCTGGGGAACAGAATTGCGTTCTGGCTCTCGTTGGCGTTGAGCGACGTCAGCACATCGGGAGGTAACGGCAGCTGAGTCGGCTGTGAGCTATCGCAAGCGGCGAGGGCGACGATCGCCAGGAACCACGCAATTCGAGGCATGGGAACCTCCATCACGGTGGATGCACACCATGCTGCGCGCCACGACCGGTTGCTTGCCGAAAACGGACGCGTAATGTCCGCCGCTCGCGCCATTCGAGGTCCGATTCCGACCAGCCACGATGCCGCTTCGAGCCTAGATTCAAGAATCCGACCCCCTGGGAGTCGTATGCTGGATGCAGAGGTCTGCACGCGAGCGTTAGGCGCGCGTGATGCTCGATTCGATGGGCTGTTCTTCGTTGGCATCACTTCCACGGGCGTGTACTGCCGGCCTGTGTGTCCCGCGCGCGTGTCGTACCCCGACCGCCGCCGTTTCTTCGAGTCTCCCGCGGCCGCCGAGAGCGCGGGGTTCCGGCCATGTCTTCGCTGTCGCCCGGAGCTTGCGCCGGGTCGCGCGCTCGTGGACGCCGTACCGCGCCTCGCGCATGTGGCGGCGCGTCGCATCGCGGCCGGCGCGCTCAACAACCGATCCGTGCGGCAACTTGCGGAGGACCTTGGCGTCAGTGAACGACACCTGAGACGAGCGCTCGAGCGCGAGGCGGGCGTCTCTCCGCTCGAGCTCGCGCAGACCCATCGATTGCTTCTCGCGAAACGTCTGCTGGTGGACACGTCGCTTTCCGTCACGCGCGTCGCCTACGCGAGCGGCTTTCAAAGTCTCAGGCGCTTCAACTCCGTGTTCCGTGAGCGTTATCGCATGAGCCCGACCGCGCTGCGGCGCGGCGATTCGACCGACGCCGACAGCTCGCGCCGATCGGCGCGAGCTGACGATGACACCAGCCTGCTCCGACTCACGCTCGCCTACCGCGAGCCCCTGGCGTTCAACGCGCTGCTCGGCGTGTTGCGGCGCAATGCCATCCCTGGCGTAGAGGTCGTCGACGCTCGGGGCTACGGCCGTACGGTTCGACTGGATGACCGAACCGGCGTCGCGTTCGTGCGAAACGATGTGCGCCGACCAAGACGCCAGGGGCCGCCCAGCCTAACGGTAGATGTATCGCCATCCCTCGTGCCGGCATTGATGCCGCTGCTCGCTCGAATCCGGCATCTCTTCGATCTCGACGCCGAGCCGAGCGTGATCGACGCGCACCTCGAGCAGGGTGGTCTCGGCGAATTGGTCGGTGAGGTTCCCGGCCTGCGATGCCCCGGTGCCTTCGATGGCTTCGAGGTCGCCCTCGCCCTTCTCGTGCGGAACGCGCTCGATCCGGAGGCGGCGCTCGGCGTTCTCCGCCGCATTGTGACGACATTTGGCGAGCCGCTCGAAGCACGTAACCCAGTGCTGACGCACATCGCGCCTACGCCGAGCTCGATAGTCGACGCTGGGGCCTTGGAGCTGGCGGCGCTCGGAGTCCCCATCGAGATGGCCGGCACGATAGTCCAGGTTGCGCGCATGGTCGCGCTCGGCGAGCTGCGCCTCGAGCCGGGATGCGACGCGGACGCAACGCACCGCGCGCTCCTGGAGCTCGACGGCATGACCGGGCGCGTCGCGACGGCAATCGTCGGCCGTGCGCTGCAGTGGCCAGACGCCTTTCCAGCGTCCGACTGTACGCTGCGGCGAGCCGTCGGAGTGTCGAGCATGCGCGAGCTCGTCGCGCGCGCCGAGCGCTGGAGGCCATGGCGGGCGTACGCCGCGATGCATCTGCAACGTCGCGCCGACCGTATGCGACGGTAGTGGAGGCTCGGAGCTAGCGGCAGGAGCCGCCGGCTACCCGCAGTAGGCCAATGGCTCGCTATACATAAAGCGGGTTTTGGCATACTATCGGTCTGGGATGCCCGCTCCACAGCTGATCCTCCCGCCGCGTGGCTCGACGCCGCCTGCGCTCTCCGACTCGCAGGGACGTCATCGAACGCTTCCGCCTGACCTCCTGCGTGAGGCGTCGCAGCGACTCGGCATCCTGTCGCTCCTCGGCGCCGTGCTATGGTTCCTCGGCACGCTCCTTGGCCACATCTCGCTGCGAGCCCAGACCCCGCCGGGCGACACGCGATGGCGATCGATCGTGCTCCCGGTCGACGCCATTGCCGCGGTCAGCATTGTCGCATCGCTTGCCCTCTACTGGTACACGCGCCGACACAGGAGCTCGCGGATCAGCCTCGACCTCGGCCTCGCTTACATGATCGCGAGCTCGTTCGGCATCGGGCTGCTGTTCCACCTCGGGGTGATCTTTCTCGGCGAGCATCCGCCGGGGAACCGGATCATATCGCCCGAGATCACCTGGGTTGGCGTCGAGATCCTGCTGTTCGCGGCGATCGTCCCAACGCGTCCACGAAAGACCGTCATCGCGTCGCTCGTGGCGGCGTCGATGAATCCCATCGGCATGTTGATCGCGCGGGCCAACGGGACCTGGGACTTCGGCAGTGGGTGGAACGTGCTGCTCATGCATTACCCGGACTTCCTGCTCGTCGGGGTGGCCGGCGTGATCTCGCATGTGGTCACGCAGCTCGGACGCCAGGTGACGAAGGCGCGCGAGATGGGGAGCTACCGTCTGGGCGAGCTGCTCGGGCGCGGCGGGATGGGCGAGGTGTACAAGGCGACGCACACCATGCTCGCGCGTGCTGCCGCGATCAAGCTCATCCGGCCGGAGGCGTTAGGCGGCGGGAACAGTGACGGTGCCCAGCTCGCGGTGCGGCGATTCACGCGCGAGGCCGAAGCCGCGGCGAATCTCCGCTCGCCGCACACGGTCGAGGTCTACGACTTCGGCGTCACCGAGGACCAGACCCTGTACTTCGTCATGGAGATGCTCGAGGGGATGGACCTCGAGACGCTCGTCAGGGAGTACGGGCCGCTTCCGGCCGGTCGCGTGATCCATCTCATGCGACAGGCGTGCGAATCGCTCGGTGAGGCACACGCGAAGGGACTCGTGCACCGTGACATCAAGCCGGCGAACATTCACGTCGGCCAGGTAGGGCTGGAGTATGACTTCGTGAAGGTGTTGGACTTCGGCCTGGTGAAGGAGGTGAAGCGTCCCAACGCCAGCGACACGCGCCTTACGGTCGAAGGGATGACGCTCGGCACGCCAACGTACATGGCGCCGGAGCTCGCGCTCGACGAGGCGGTGGACGGCCGCGCCGATCTCTACGCATTGGGTTGCGTGACGTACTTCCTGCTGACAGGGCAGGTCGTGTTCGAGTCGGACAACGTGATGCGGCTCATGGTGAGACACATCGAGGAGAAGCCCGTGCCGCCATCGCGGCGAACGCAACAGCCGATCCCGCGTTCGCTCGACGACGCGGTGCTGGCGTGCCTTGCGAAGGATCCGGCCGCGAGGCCGCCGAGCGCGGCCGCGTTCTCCGCCGCGCTGGCCAATGCCGAGGCGGATGTCGAGCCGTGGAGCCAGGAACAGGCCGCAGCCTGGTGGAATGGGCAAGTGAGATCCGAAACCTTGCGTGATGCAGCCGCGCTGGCATGATGCGCGCATAGGACGCGCCCGGAAACATTTGTATCTAAACAAATAGCCGGGCTCGGAGAAGGAGGGCCGCATGACACGCACCGCTTTTCGAACGTGGATCTACTCGGCGACAGTCGCATTGGCGCTCTGCGCGGTGCCAGCGCGAGCACCACTGCACGCACAGACCCCCACCGAACAGGGTACGGCGACCACGACCGATCGTGACGATGATCGAAGCAACCTCGGGTGGCTCGGATTGCTCGGGCTCGTTGGGCTGCTCGGGTTGCGTCGTCGTCACGACACCCACGACACGACGGTCCGAACGCCGCGTACCTGACGTGCCGAGGCGGCGAGTACCGTGACCTAACGTCTGGTCCGGTACGCGCCGGCCTCTACGTCGCCATACCTGCTCCGAATCTCCGAGGAATCCATGGGCGTGTTCGAACACAGCGCGCAGCGGCGCCATTGGGCCGATGTGCTCGCCATCGTCACGGGTCTTGCGCTGCTGGGACTCGCAATATGGCCCGGTCCGCAGAGCGCATCGGCCGGCGCGGCACTGGAATCCGGCCGTCCTCAGGTCCTGTGGCTTGCACACGCGCTCGCCGGCGCCATGGCGTTGACGGGAGTGACCGCCGCGCAGCGGTGGGGGCTCCGCCCGCTCGGGAGATGGCTGCTCGCGATCGCCGCGCTTGGGCTGCTCGCGGTGCTGTTCACATTCCGCGAGTTCGGGCCGAGAGCGTTGTCGACGGTCCTGCTCCCGGCGCTTCTGCTCTTCATCGCGGCATTCGCGGTCGGGCCGATGCCGCGAGAGTTGTAGCGCGCCTAACAACTTGGTGGCGGCTGGACCAGTCTATGGCTGGCCCACCACGCCCGTGAACGGCCCGATCTCGGTCCGCCGCCACCACGCGCCGGTCTTGCGTTTCGTCGCCAGATCGGTAAACCAGTACTGCCACAAAACGGTGCGGACGAGCGCCGGCGGCTTTCCCTGAAACGGGTCGCGCCTAAAGAGCCGGAGCACCGCGGGGCTCCCCTCGATCAGGCGCTTCTGTGCGAGCACCACCCACGCCGACTGCTGCCACGGGCCGAGCGACGCGAACCAGAGGTTCCACTCGAAGCGCGGCTGGTACGGGGCGTACACGCCCGGGTGCTCGCGCGGGTCCTGAGGCTTGTAGCGGAAGGGATACGCGACCCACGTGACTCCGTCGCGGCTTCCCTGGAACTCGATTTCGTAGCGGGCCTCGGTCATGACCGCGAACAGGCCGTACGCGTTCGCGATGCGGAACGGGTCCAACACGCGGAACGGCCGCGACCAGGCGGAAAACGCGCCCTGGCCCAAAAACGCGACGACGGTCGCGCAGAAGACGAACGCCAGCGTGGCGCGCTCGGCCCATCTTGCGACGGGGTGTGGGACGTTCGACGTAGGAACAGAGTCGGTGGCCGACCGCGTCCCCCTGGCCAGAAACCGGTCGTCGAGCAACAGGACGCCGAGCGCGAGGACGAGATAGTTGAGGAAGGCGTAGTTCGCCGTGGCGATGATGCCGATCTGGAGCGCCGTCACGATGAGGGCGCACGTTAGGCGGAACGGCCGCGGCAGGAACACCGCCCACACGATCACGAGCTCGACCAGGAGCGTGAGGACCACCGTTCCGGCGTGGTACCAGTGCGGCAGGTGCTGTACGTACCAGCCGATCCAGGTGGGCAGCGGCCCGTTCTGGTAGTACTCGTCCATGGCGGTGAGGTCGCGCCAGTGCGGATCGCCACTCGCGAGCTTGACGACCCCTGACTCGAAGTAGATGCGGAACCACTCCCATCGCAGCATGAACAGGCTGAACGGCGAGGGCGGGTTGGTGGCGCCAAGCCCCGGGCGCAGGCCTGGAGGCGCAAGGAAGATCGACAGGACCCCCGCCTCGAGGAGCATCCCGTCCGACTGGTACGACGAGAAATCCTGCAGCGCCGCGATGCACGAGAGAAAGAGCAGGGTGCACAGCGCAACGGCGGGCTTTGGGAAGACGTTCGCGACGAGCAGCAGCGAACAGAGGATCCCCGCCGCGACGATCAGCGTGAGTGCGGTGTCGCCCGCGTCGAACCAGAGCAGTGTCGGAGCGTACCAGACCTGCCTAACGCCCGGAAGCTCGCGATGAACGAGCGTGAGGTACTCGCCGGCCGGCAGGATGCCGTGCTCGCCGATGAGCCCGTGGATCTGGAACGCGAAGGAGTAGAAGGCGGAGAGGAAGATGAGTCCGAGTGCACGAAGGAAGAGCCAGCGTGGCCAGAGGTACCCGCTCGTGCGCGTGGCGTCGGAGCTCGTTAGGTGTGACGAGTGACCATCCATGCGCGGCACGCTTCACTGCGGTGGCCCCACGGCCACACGGCCGCGCGAGACGACCAGCCCGACGTTTCGGAGGGCCGCGACATCCCGCATCGGATCGCCACGAACCGCGACGAAATCCGCCGACATGCCGACCTCGAGCCGGCCGACGCTGTCGCCGATGACGAGCGCCTTCGCGGCGTTGATCGTGGCTGCTTGAACGACTTCGAGTGGCGACAGGCCGGCCGCGACGAGAGCCTCCATCTCGTCGACGCCTCGACCGTGCGGAAGAACGCCGCCGTCGGTACCGAACACGATCGTGAGGCCCCCGGCGTGCGCCACGCGGACGGCGGCGAGGAGGGCTCGGGATGCCGCACTCGTGTCTCCCGCTGTCAGCGATGCGATGGTGGGGCTCATCCACATGCCTTTCGCCCGCATGGCCGCCGCGAGCGCCGAATCGATGTACGCGGCGTGCACCAGGCCGTCGACACCTGCGTCGAGCGCGGCACTGGCGGCACCTCGACTAATCGCGTGTGCCGTCACGGGCCTGCCTGCGGCGTGCGATGCCTGAACGATCGCGCGGAGCACGTCGTTCGGAATCTCCACACTGTCGGGCGCCGCGTACGAACGAGCCGGCCACGAGGACAGGCAGACCTTCGTCAGGTTGGCACCGGCGGCGATGTTCTGTCGAACGCGGTCGACGAACGCGTCGGCGCCGCCGGCGATTCCAATCCCGTTGAACTCGCAGACCCCGCCCTTCGTACCGACCCAGATTCCGGCGGCGAGCACACGCGGCCCTTCGATCTGTCCGCCGTTGATCGAGTCCCGAACGACGAGAAGCCGGTGCGTGAGCGCGCCCTGATCCGCGACGGTCGTGAATCCCGCGCGAAGGTCCGCCAGTGTGTTCTCGCGGAACGGTCCGCCGATGGCGAGGTGCACATGGGCATCGATCAAGCCGGGGATGACCGTCATGTCACCGAGGTCAATCACGCGCAACGCGTTCCGGGCGTCGAAGCGAGCAGCGGGGAGCACCCCCGTGATGCGCGTGCCGCCCACGAGTAGCACGGTCGGGCCACTGTATCGGCCAGATCTAACATCCAGTACGCGCGCCGCTCGAATGACGAGATCAGTGTGCGGAGCGGCGACACGCGCTGCGCGCGGCGAGCCGCAGGCGATACTCCAGGCGAAAGCGGTGAGAATCGGGCGATATCGCATGGCGCGACTTTACGTCGACGCAGCGCAGAGCGAAAGGCGTCTTGCCGGCCCGGCGTCGCTGGTACACGCCGCTTGTCGCACGCCTGATGGCGGAACTATTGTTGTCCGGCGCTGGCAGGACTCGCGCGCGTCACGCGGCAATTCCCCTTCCCGGAGCTCCCTGTGGCTGGCGTCAAGCTGTCGGCGAGTGACCATCAGGTCATGGCGCGGATGATCGTGTCCGCCACGCGTGAAGCGGTCGCGGCGGATGAAAAGGAGTGGACGAGCCGCGTCGCACGCCACTTCAAGCGGGAATGGCAGCACGGTGGCCTGAAGAAAACCGCTGTGAAGATCGGCGTCGGAGCCGGGATCGGCGTCATCACGGTTACGGCGTCGGCCCTCACTGGTGGCTTCGCTCTTCCCGTGATCCTCGCCGTGGCGGCGGGTGCCTACGGGGTGGGACAGATGACCGGCACCGGAACCGCCGTGCTCTGGGGCCGGTCGCTCAAGGGAGCGGGTGCGACTCGAGGCTGGATGGACGGCTTCCGCAAGGGAAGCGCGACCGATCAGAAAGAGAACATGTTCGCGCTCGAGGAGCGCGTGCACAAAACGATCAGGCGGTCGCTCCAGCACTATCGCAAGGCGGCGCGCAAGTTCCGGGAGGAGCTCGACGTGACCGTCAAGGGCGGCCCGGCGGACTGCGCGACGGCGTGGACCATGGTGCAGCAGTGCTTTTCGGTCGATCACCATCTCCACAAGTCGCAGGTCTATCTCGAGCCATCGGTGTGGCTCTTGACACTTATGCTCGACGTCTACGACGCGACGTCGAGGCTATGGCAGGCATACGATGCCCAGCTCGAGGCGTCGCTCGAGAAATTCTACAAGGCCCACAAAGGTGGATACTGCGGCTCGACGTCCGTCTGCCTTTTCGAAGGCGAGATCGAGCTGGTAGCCCCGATCGTCAGATCAACAGCGGCGGCCTACACTCCGTGGGACGCCGGGAAGATCAAGAAGCACAAGGACCGATTGAAGAGCATCGGTGACGAGCTGCTGTCGCCACGCTCGGGGCATTCACCCCCAACCCTCACACACCCGACGCCGGGATCGCCGGAGCGATTGAAGGAGTTCTATCGACTCGCGGGCTTGAGCTATCGCAGTCACGCGAAGTCACCCGCCGTGAAGTTCAAGCATTACTTCGCGAATGCGTGGGCTCGAAAAACCACAGGGGAGCGAGTGGGATTCGGAGTTGGGCAGGGATTCAGCGTCGCGGGATCGGCCGCTGGCGGCGCGATCGGCGGTGTGACCGCCGGTCTCGATCTGGCGGATTGGTGCGACCCTGTGATCGAGATCGCGTCCGAGGTGGTGACGAACACGGTGGACTGGGCTAACGAGAAGGCCGTGGAAGCCGCCGGTAGCGGGGACGACATGGATGTCGCCCACCACGCCGGCGCCACTCACGTCGGGTCAGAGTCGCAGGAGAGCCTGCAGAAGGCAGCGATCCACCTGAACGAAGCCGTTAGGCGCCTCGAGTCCATGAAGGGCGGGATCCAGGGCGGATGTGACAGCGCCGAGGCGTACGCCTATGCGCACGCGAAGGCCGAACATCACCTCCGGAAAACCGAGACTCACCTGGCGGAAGCAATCAAGGAGGTGAAGGTGATCGGCAAAGCGGTGAACGGGTTCGACACGAAGTTCGCGAAAAACGCGCGGGAAGTGTACCGCATCGCCCATCGGGTCGTTCGCGGGGACCACGCCAACTGCGGTGACACCGGCCGGTGCTTCGCACCGCGGCCGACAGATTCGAAGCAGCCGAAGCGCCCCGTCGGCTGACCGCCTAACGCGGCATGTCCACCGGCTTCGGGACGACGTAGAAGTTCTCGTCGACCCTGAAGTCGGTCGGATTCGCGAGGTGCACCGTCGCCGTCTGCCACGCGTCCGTCGGCCTGATGAGCGTCCACGTAGGCCAGTCGAGCGTCACGCGGATCGGCATGTCGAAGCCGGGAACGACGTTCGCCCACCGATACGAAAGCGTGTCGCCCGAGATCCGGTACTCGAACGTCGGGACCATCGTCGTACGCAGATACTGATCGAAGACCTTGGTCAGGTTCATCCCCGCCTGCGCGCTGATGTAATCCTCGACCTGCTTCCCCATGACGGTCTGGTGCCAGAACGTCTGGTTGAGCCCGCGCAGGATGCCGCGCCACTTCTCGTCGTCGTTCACGAGCTGGCGAATCGTGTGCAGCATCTCGCCGCCCTTCGGGTACATGTCTCCGGACCCCTGGTCGTTCACGTCGTAATCGGGGATGATCGGTCGGTCGTTTCGAATGCCCCGGCGGTTGCCGATGATGTACTGCGCGCCCGCGTCCTTGCCGAACAGGCACTCCGTGTAGATGCCCTCCGCGTAGTTCGCGAAGCTTTCGTGCACCCACATGTCGGCGTTGTCCTTCGCCGTGATGTTGTTGCCGAACCACTCGTGCGCGCTCTCGTGGACGATGATGAAGTCCCACTTGAGCCCGAGGCCGGTGCCTGACGCGTCGCGCTTGCGGTAGCCGTTCTGGTACCAGTTGCCGTACGACACGGCGCTCTGGTGCTCCATCCCCGTGTTAGGCACCTCGAGCAGCTTGTACCCGTCCTCGTACCACGGGTACGGTCCGAACCAGTGCTCGAAGCACTTGAGCATCGACCTGGCCTGCGGGAAATGGTGCTTCGCGTTGTCGAGGTTGTAGTCGAGCGGCCAGAAGTCGAGCGTGAGCTTGCCCTTCGCGCCGTCGAACGTCTCGGAGTAGTGTGCGTAGTTCCCGGCGGCGACGGCGATCGCGTAGTTGTTGATCGGGTTGACGGCGAACCACTCGTACGTGGTCGTGCCGTTCGGGTTCGTCTTCGTGCTGCGCAGCCGCCCGTTCGAGACGTTGATGAGCGGCGCCGGCACCGTGAGTGCGACACGCTGTGAGTCCGGCTCGTCCGCCTGGGTGTCCTTGTTAGGCCACCACACCGACGCGCCCATGCCCTGATCGGTGGTCACCACCCACGGGCGGCCAAGGCTGTCCTTTGCCCAGCTGAATCCGCCTTGCCAGGGCGGGTTCTTCGCGATCTGGGGACGCCCGTGGTAGTACACGGTAACGGTCTTGTGATCGCCCGCGCGCTGCGGTGCGCTGAGCGTGGCAAAGAACGCCGCGCCCTCTCGTCGGTAGCGGACCTTCCCTCCATCCTGCGTCATGCTGTCGACGACGAGCGGCTCCATGAGGTCGATCTGCATCTCGCTCGCGGGCTTCAGCACCTTGTAGGTGATGCCGTTGTAGCCGGCGATGGTGCTGTCGTTAGGCCGGATGTCGACGTGCAGGTCGTAGAACGTCACGTCCCACCAGTTGCGGCCCGGGGTGGTAAAAGACCCGCGGAGCGTGTCTGCACGCGAGCGCTTGGCGACATGCCCCTCGCCTCGGCGCCGCGATGCGGAGTCGGAGCGTGCTGGTGGTGCGGTCACCTGAGAGAAGAGACCGGCCGACTCGAGAACAACGAGCGCGATGGCGAGTGCAAGGCGGCGCATGCTGTGTAAGCTCACCAAACGGTGGAGGACTTGGCCGACACGGCGTGAACGCCGCACCCGTGGCAACTGGATACAATATACTGAATCTCGGACGACGCTGCTCCGCGCTAGACGCACATCGGGCGCCTCACTACTCGACGCGTTCAACCTGTGGAGCGCATTCTTTTCGTGTACTTCTACCGCGGAGCAATGCATGAGCGTCGCCAAGATCACCGAGATCCAGGCCTCGTCGACCAAGAGCTTCGACGATGCGATTCAGGCCGGACTCGCCCGCGCCAACAAGACCCTGCGCAACCTCACGGGAGCGTGGATCAAGAGCCAGAAGGTGGTAATCGACAACGGCAAGATCACCGAGTATCGCGTGCTGATGAAGGTGTCCTTCATCCTGCAGGACACGTGATCGCCGAAGCACACGTGATCAGTAAGCACCGGCGTTAGGCATGCGACCGACGAGGAATCTCACGCACCCGTCCGTCTAACACCGTAGCACCGCCGGCGGGGACGCGATGTCGTAGCTCCCCGGCGCGTGCAACAAGACAGTCTGCCCAAGGCACGCCCGACGACCACCGGGCGGCGCCCAGCGCTGTGCCTGGGGCGCCGGGCTGACGCGCCTCCGACTCGCTCACCGCGAGTGCAATACATCTGCGACCGACCGGCCATCACCACTGCGCCGAGCGGCCAGGAGCTCCACATGTTCAACCGGACATTTCCCTCTGTGCTGGCGCTGATCCTCGGCGCCTGCTCGGAAGACCTGGCCACCACCCCCAAGCCATCGAGCCAACCGACCGCCATCGTGGTTCAGACCGGCGACGGGCAAACCGAAGTCGTCGCTCGCACGCTCGCGAACCCGCTTGTCGCTCGCGTGACCGATGCACGCGGCCGGCGCGTACGCAATGCCAGAGTCTGGTTCGAGGTCGTCTCCGGCGGCGGCGCCATCGTCGGTAGTGCCACCATGGTCACCGATACTGCCGGCCTCGCGAGCGCCGTCTGGCGACTCGGCACCTCCACCGCCGCGGAGCAGGCGGTGCGAGCCCACGTGATGACGGCGTCGGGCGACCCGACCGGCATCGACGTCACCTTTCGGGCCACCAGTCGACCCGACATCGCATGGTTCGTGGAAGTCGAGGCTTCCGGCGAAACGATCGAACCGGCACGCGAGCTCACCCGGACCGTTGTCGCCCGCGCGTACGACTATTACCGAAATCCCGCGCCCGACGCGACGGTGCGATGGTCAGCGCCGATGGCGGGCACGCTCCGCGCCGACGAAACCGTCACCGGACCGGATGGCACGACCGAGAACGAGTGGACCCTTCGCGCCACCTCCGGCGCAACGTTAGGCGCGGGCGCGTACTGGATCACGGCGATCATCACGAACGGGAGCGGTAGCTCTGGAGCGCCCGTGCAGTACATCGTGACGGTCGGCGACGCCCGGCTGGCCGCGACGGCGCTGGCGGCGGGTGCGTCGCACACCTGCGCGGTGGACGATGCGGGGCAGGTCCACTGCTGGGGCGACGATACCGAGCGCCAGCTTGGCGTTGGCATCAGCGACCCGCGCCTCCGCTACGCGGTACCGATATCCGTCGGCGGCGAATCGTTCACGCAGATCGTTGCGGGCCGCGCACACACCTGCGCGCTGACGAAGGCAGGAAAGGCATTCTGTTGGGGAACGAACAGCGAAGGCCAGCTCGGTGACGGCACGCAGGCCTTCAGGTCGGGGGCAGTCGCCGTCGAGCAGCGCGAAACGTTCGTCTCGCTCGTTGCCGGAGGAGAGCACACCTGTGGTCTGACCGACGAGGGAGCGGCGTTCTGCTGGGGCAGCAATCGGTTCGGCCAGCTCGGCGATGGATCGCTGACCGCGCACGCCGCGCCTAACGACGTCGTCGGTGGCGCACGCTTCGTGTCGCTGACCGCAGGCGTCTACCACACGTGCGGCCTGACCACCGACGGTCGCACGATGTGCTGGGGGAGCGACGAGTTCGGTCAGATCGGTAGCGAGACGCCCGACGGACCCTGTCCGACGCGTTGCGTGACCATCCCGACTCCGGTCGCAGGATCCTTCGTCGCCCTCAGCGCTGGCATGCAGTTCACCTGCGGCGTCGACCACCAGGGCATTGCCTGGTGCTGGGGTGCCCGTCTGTCGGCGCGCACGAAGGTGGAGAGCTCCGTTCCGTTCGCGTCCCTCGTCGGCAGCCGGGCCAGCGATGCCTGCGGCATGACGGATGAAGGTCGCCCGTACTGCTGGACGTTCTACTACGATGACTACTACTACTATTACGATGACCCGGCAGGGCTGACGACGCCGCAGCCGGTAGGTGGCGGCCGCACCTTCTCGTCGTTTCGCCTGGGCGGTTCCCAGGCGTGCGGGATCGAGCGAGGCGACGCGGCGTGGGTAGTCTGTTGGGGTGCCCTGCCGTCCGCGGCGTCGGAGCCACGCTACGTTCTGCGCGTGGGGCGGCCATGAGCCCGCATCGATCCTGTCAGGCGCCCGGTTGACCGGTGGCTGTTGTCATTCCGAGCGAAGCGAGGGATCTTCATCCTCCCGATAGAGGGCCTCTTTCGGGACGATGAGGATCCTTCGCTTCGCTCAGGATGACAACTGACGTATGGAAAACACCGTGACCTCCCGCGCCACCGGCCACTTCGATGTGAAGATCACACCACTCGCCAGCGACGCCCCAGCCGAAGGCTCATCGCTCGGCCGCATGTCGATCGACAAGCAATTCCACGGCGACCTCGAAGGCACGAGCAAAGGTGAGATGCTCACCGCCGGCACCGCCATCAAGAACTCCGCCGGCTACGTGGCGATCGAGCACGTCACCGGAACCCTCCACGGCAAGCGAGGCACGTTCGCCCTCCAGCACAATGCGACGATGACTCGCGGACAGGGCTCGCTCAACATCATCGTCGTTCCCGACTCCGGTACTGGCGAGCTTACCGGGCTCTCCGGCACGCTCAGCATCGACATCGCCGGCGGCAAGCACCTCTACACGTTCGACTACTCACTCTCCCCCCGACTGACATCACGTTAGGCTCGGCTACCATGATCACCGGCATTCACGCATTGCTCTACTCCAGAGACGCCGACGCCACCCGCGCGCTCTTTCGAGACATCCTCGGGTTCTCGTCCGTCGATGCCGGACACGGCTGGTTGATCTTCGCCCTCCCGCCTGCGGAGCTCGGCATCCACCCCGAAGAGGAGAGTGGGGAAGCCAGATCCGAGCTCTATCTCATGTGCGATGATGTCGACGCCACGATCTCCGCCCTGCGGAACAAGGGCGTAGAGATCGCGCGCCCCGTGAGCGACCAGGGCTGGGGCCGAGTGACCGCGATTCGGCTGCCGGGCGGCGGCGAGCTGGGTTTGTACGAGCCGCGGCATCCAACCGCGCTGGGCGCGCCTATCGAACGGACTATCGCACGAGCGCCCAATCGATGACCGGCGGTGTACGGCTGACCACCCTGTTCGCGCCAATCGCGGAGCTTGCGAGAGACATTCGCGAACGGCGGTTGTCGCCCCTCGCACTGGTGGAGAAATGCCTCGGCCGGATTGAAGCGCTCAACCCGAGGCTCAATGCGTTCATCACGGTCACCACCGATCTCGCGCGCGAACAGGCCGGTCAGGCGGAACGCGAAATTGCCGCCGGGCATTGGCGAGGACCGCTCCACGGAATTCCCGTTGCGGTCAAGGACTTCTACGACACCGCCGGCGTTCGAACCACCGCGGGCTTTCGGCAGTTCGAGCATCGCGTGCCTCGCGAGGATGCGGAGCTCGTGGTGAAGCTCCGAGAGGCCGGTGCGGTTCTGCTGGGCAAGACGAACATGCACCGGCTGGGGATGGGCACGACGTCGCTCGAGAGTGACTTCGGTTGCGTCGTGAACCCGTGGCGCTCGAATCACGTCGCCGGAGGGTCGTCAGGCGGCTCGTGCGTTGCAGTCGCGGCGGGGTTGTGCTTTGCGACGGTGGACACGGATGCCGTTGGATCGGGAAGGCTGCCGGCAGCGATCTGCGGTGTGAGCTGCCACAAGCCGACGTTCGGTGCGTTGAGCCCAGCCGGCATTCTCGCCGGAGAGGAAGCCGATCCGGCCATCCTGAAGCTCAGCCACCCCTGCGTAACCGCGCGCAGCGTGGACGATGTGTCGCTCGTCTTCGAGGAGCTCACGACCGGTCGCGATCGCGACGGGAATCCCAGCCGCGTGTCGCCCGGCCTCGCGCCCATTCGCCGCATCGGAGTCGTCACGAACTTCAACGCCGATGACGAGATGCGCGCCGCGTTCGCTCGTGCGGTAGCGCCGCTCGCGACGATGCACATCGAAACGCGGGACGTCAGAGTTCCGTTCGAGTCCGCGACGTTCGACGTGAGCACAATCGACGCCGATCGAGCCGCGATCGACGCGTCGCTGTTCAGCGACGTCGATGCCATCTTTTTGCCCACCCTGACCGCGCCGCCGCCTACGATCGATGAAGCCCGGGCGCACGGAGACCTCGCCGTTGCGCCCGACAACACGTTCTTCTGCAACTACTACGGCTTGCCGGCAACGAACGTCCCGGCTGGCTTCGACCCAAATGGATTGCCGTTTGGTGTGCAGTTCGTGGGACCGAGCGGTGCGGACGCTCGCGTGCTGGCGCTTGCGCGCGCGTACCAGCAGGTGACGGGATGGCGATACGTGGCGCCGCCCGGAGTGGATATGCAACCCGATTGACTCACGCGTTAGGATCGACGGCAGTCCCACCTCTCATCCGCCATCATTCATGTCACCGTTCGTCGCCGAGCTGTTTGGTACTGCGATTTTGATCCTGCTGGGCGATGGTGTCGTTGCGAACGTCGTACTCCGTCAGACGAAGGGAAACAACTCCGGCTGGATCGTGATCACGGCGGGCTGGGCGTGTGCGGTGACGATCGCCGTTTACTGTGTGAACAGCATCAGCGGCGCGCACCTGAACCCCGCGGTCACGATCGCGCTCGCGGCCACCGGCGCTTTCCCGTGGGCGCAGGTTCCGGCGTACATCGTGGCGCAGGTGATCGGCGGATTCGTGGGCAGCGTGCTCGTCTGGCTTGCGTACCTGCCGCACTGGAGCGTGACTCCCGAGCCTGAGAGCAAGCTCGCCGTCTTCTCCACGATGCCGGCGATTCGTAAGCCCGGGCCGAACTTCATCTCCGAGGCCATCGGTAGCTTCGCGCTCGTGCTCGCCATTCTCGCCGTCTTCTCGCCGGGCAACTTCGTGCCGGGCTCCGACCTCGCCAAGGGCTTCGGCCCGGTGCTCGTCGGCGCGATCGTGTGGGCGATCGGCCTCTCGTTAGGTGGGCCGACGGGCTACGCGATCAACCCGGCCCGCGACCTCGGGCCCCGCCTTGCCCACGCTGTCCTTCCAATCCCGGGGAAGGGAAGCTCCGACTGGGGCTACTCGTGGATTCCCATCCTTGGTCCGATCGTTGGTGGCGTGCTCGCCGCGTTCTCCTATCAACTCATCTGGAAGTCATGAAACACATCCTCGCGCTCGACCAGGGCACCACGAGCTCCCGCGCGATCGTCTTCGATCACGCCGGCTCCATCGTCGCCGTCGCCCAGAAGGAGTTTCCACAGATCTTCCCGAAACCGGGGTGGGTCGAGCACGACCCGCGCGACATCTGGTCGTCGCAGGCCGGCGTCGCAGCGGAAGCGCTCACGAAGGCCGGTGTGAGGGCGGAGGACATCGCGGCGATCGGCATCACGAACCAGCGCGAGACTGCGGTCGTCTGGGATCGCACGACCGGCGAGCCGATCATGAACGCGATCGTGTGGCAGGACCGGCGCACGGCACCCATCTGCGATCGCCTGCGGGCGCGCAAGATGGACCGCGTCATCCGCCGCAAGACCGGCCTCGTGATCGACGCGTATTTCTCGGCCACCAAGGTCCAGTGGATGTTGCAGAACGTGAAGGGCGCGAAGGCGAAGGCCAAAGCCGGCGAGCTCGCGTTCGGCACGGTGGACTCGTGGCTCGTGTGGAACCTGACTGGCGGCAAGGTGCACGTCACCGACGTGAGCAACGCGTCGCGGACAATGCTCTTCGACATCGCGAAGGGCCAGTGGGACGACGAGCTGCTCGAGATCTTCGGCGTCCCGCGCTCGATGCTGCCGGAGGTCCGCTCATCGAGCGAGGTGTATGGAGAGACGACGTCGTTAGGCACGCCGGTGCCGATCGCGGGCATCGCGGGCGATCAGCAGGCCGCTCTCTTCGGTCAGGCCTGCCTCAAACCCGGGATGGTGAAGAACACGTACGGCACGGGATGCTTCATGCTCATGAACACGGGCACGAAGCGGATCGCGTCGAAGCACAACCTGCTCACCACGATCGCCTGGCGCATCGGCGACCGCACGGAGTATGCGCTCGAGGGAAGCATCTTCATTGCCGGTGCGGTCGTGCAGTGGCTGCGGGATGGCCTCGAGTTCTTCCGCTCCGCCCCCGAGATCGAGGGGCTTGCCGCCGGCGTGACCGACACGGGCGGCGTCTATCTCGTCCCGGCGTTCGCCGGGCTCGGCGCACCGCACTGGGACCCGCATGCGCGCGGGACGATCGTCGGTCTCACCCGCGGTACGACGAAACGCCATCTCGCCCGCGCCGCGCTGGAGGGCATCGCGCTCCAGGTGATGGACGTGCTGAAGTCGATGGAGGCCGACGCGGGGATCAAGCTCCGGGAGCTTCGCGTAGACGGCGGCGCGAGCGCGAACGACCTGCTCATGCAGCTGCAGGCGGACCTGCTCAACGTGCCGGTGGTTCGACCGAAGGTCCCGGAGACGACCGCGTTAGGTGCGGCCTATCTCGCGGGGCTGGCGGTCGGCTTCTGGAAGAACGAAGCCGAGATCGCGAAGCAGTGGCAGACCGACAGGCGCTTCAAGCCCACCATGAAGTCGGCGGCGCGGACCGGCATCGTGGAGGGTTGGGAGCGTGCGCTCAGGCAGGCACGGCTGACCTAACGACTCATCCTGGACCGTGGGCAAGCATCCAGAACGGAGGGGTCGGACGCATGAGCGGGATGAGAGAAATGCGTCGCATCGCGCTCGACCGGGAAGCGCCCCCTCGCCGCGAGCCGAATGAACAGGGGGAACGGCCGCTCGGGACGCCACCATCCCGAATAGCTGTACCCTTCGTGCAGTATCATTGCGCGAGGGGTCTTCAGCGGGCTGGATGAATGCCCAGGATGTCTCTCATGCTGCTCATGCGTCAGACCCCTGGGTTCTGGATGCCTGCCCCTGCGTCGCTCTGCGTGCGAAGTGTCCGCGTCCGTCGGTGGCCTGTCGTTGGGCCGCGGAGATGATGCCAGCCGGCTATTCGCCAGCCGTCACCAGCTTCTCCGCGAACTTCTTGCGGAGCTTGGCGATCTTCGGCGAGATCACCGCCGCGCAGTACGGCTGGTACTGATTCCGGTCGTAGTAGTCCTGATGGTACTTCTCCGCCGGGTAGAACGTGCCTAACGGCTCGATCGTCGTCACGATCGGCGTGTCGAACGTGTGCTCGGCCTCCAGCTCGGCGATGAGCTCGCGCGCGATCTTCTCCTGCTCGGCATCGTGCGGGAAGATCGCCGACCGGTACTGCGGCCCGATGTCGTTGCCCTGACGGTTCAGCGTCGTCGGGTCGTGGATGCCGAAGAACACCTCGAGCAGCTCACGATACGTGATCACGCTCGGGTCGAACTCCACCTGCACCACCTCGGCATGCCCGGTCCGGCCGGTGCACACTGCCTCGTAGCTCGGGTTCGGCACGTGACCGCCGGCATAGCCGGACACCACCGACTTCACGCCTCGAAGGCGGCGATAGGCCGCATCGAGACACCAAAAACAGCCGCCCGCCAAGGTGGCGCGCGACAGGGTCGTCGTATTGGAATTGTTGGTCTGCACGGTTCTCGGGTGAGTCTCTACCAAACGTACTCGTTCCCGGAACCCCGGGTTCCCGGCTCAGCCGCCCGGCCGATGCGCGTGACCCGACGGGCGTGTGCCGGGCATCATCTCGTGGCCCTCGTGGCCGATTCCCATGAGCTCGTCGAGCGTCTTGTCGATGAGCTCGCGTGCCGACGGCGACCGCACCGTCCCGCGGTACGCGGCCATGAGCGCGTCCGAGTGCGCGATCGTTTGGGTCACGAGACGATCGTACGTCGCGGTGTCACCACGCTGCTGCGCGAGCGTGAGGCTGTCGACGCTCATCATGAGCGCACGGCGATGCGGATACGCCATGCGAGTGAGCTCCTCGCCACCGCGCGACTCGATCACGTCGAACAGCTGAGGCGGATGCGTCGCGATCGCGAGAGCGAACGCGAACCGGCGCGCGCGTTCGCCACGCGGCGTGTTGGCGTTGAGCTCCGCTGCCGACGGACGCTTGAGAGCCGCGGCCATGTACGGCAGGTACGGGTTGTACCGAGCGAAGGGGCCGCCCGGCGCGTCCGTGAGCCACAGGTGAACCATTACGATGTGCTTGTCCGGGTCGCGCGACAGCTCGTCGTGCGCGTGCCAATCGTCGTTCGGACCGTCGAACCCGTCAGGCGCCGGCTGGCTACGCGGGTGCTGATAGGCGTACGCGACACCGACCAGCGTCGGGTCACCGTTCACGGGCGCGTACATGAGGACGGGTGGCTTGGTCAGGTCGAACTTGCCGCCCTTGATCAGGTCCGCGCGGACGTAATGCACGCCCTGTAGCGGAACGAGCCCGAACACCGGCTCGTAGCCCGAGTCC
This sequence comes from Gemmatimonadota bacterium, assembly GCA_046725585.1. Lineage (GTDB taxonomy): Bacteria > Gemmatimonadota > Gemmatimonadetes > Gemmatimonadales > Gemmatimonadaceae > JAJKIV01. The sequence continues at coordinate 22,646 of JBKOYV010000478.1, forward strand.
TCGGCGACTCGCGGATCGGCGAATTGTGCGACCGCCTGTCGCACCGAATCGATCTGCGCTTTCGCCTTCGCGCTTAGGCCGGCCTTTGACGACTGTGCCTGGAGAACAGGCGCGATGGAGAGAATGGCGCCGGCGAGCAAGGGCACGACCCGGAAACGACTTCTCGACATCCTCGATACTACACTGACGCGCGTCGAAAGTGGCAGCGCACGTCCCTACCGGGTTGTCGCTGGAACCGAGCTACCCGGTGCGATGGAGGGAACGTGTTGCGCGCCAGGCCGAGCGTGCGCGAGGAACGGCAGCGCGAGCAGAGTCGCAATCAGCACCGCCACCACACCGATCGTGAATACCGAGTGGTCCTGCTTGCTCGGCCGCAGGTCGGGCGGAAACGTAGCCATGGAGCGAGCCTTCTTCGAGTGAACGCGACGTTCGACGAGCGACGCGTCCAAACGTTAACGCCGCTCACCGCAAAGACTGCGAGCCTCCGCCAACGACATCGATCCCGCCGGCCATCTGTCCTACGTCGGCGCTCGCCACGCGGACGAACGTCTTGAGGTCGATCATCTCGACGGTTCCGGGTTCCGAACCGACGCCTTCGACGGAGATGAACGCGTACCGGTCGTCGCCGGAGATCGCGGCGCCGTGGACGACCCGCCGCTGGGTCGGCACCCGCGCGAGCTCCTTACCCGACGCGATCTCGATTATAGAGACGGACTTCCCGCGTTTATTCGTGGCGACGAGCAGCTTGCCGTCGCGCGTCACGGCGAGGTTGTAGACCCCGTCGCCCGCCGGGATGCGCCGCTTCATGGTCCAGGACTCGACGTCGAGCTCGACGATGTCGTTCGCCTTGTTGCACGCGACGAACACGCTGCGCCCGTCAGCCGAGGGCTGTGCCCACGTGGGCGAGCAGGAGACGTCCCCTGGCTTGGGCGGCTCCATTCCATGACCCGCGTGGTCCCCGGCGATTCCCGATTCCCGATTCCCGATTCCCGACAGCGAGCCGGTCGCGCCGTGCTCAGCTCCTTTCTTCAGAAGGAAGTGTCGCGCGACCGCGAGCGTGCGCGTGTCGATCTCGACCACCGCATCATCCATCATGCAGGCCGAGTAGTGCCTGGTGCCCGCCGGGTTGAGCCGCGAGCCGTGCGGCATCGTGCACGTCTGGATGCGCGCGACCTCCACGAACGGGTCCGTGCTCACGACGCTCACGTTCGACGGCACCATCTCGCCGTGAAGATTGAAGTTCACGACGTACACGAACCCGCCGTCGGGCGACACCTGCAGCGTGGCCGGGAAGTTCCCGAGCTCCACGTTGCCTAACACTTCGTTGGTCTTCGCGTCGATCTTCCACAGGTAGCCGTACGGCACGCCGTGCGCGGTGCTGACGTAGTACTGCTGCCCGTTAGGCGACAGCCCGAGCCCGTGCGGCCCGTCGGGGTCGACGGGGTTGATGCCGACCTTCGTTGTCCCCTCCACCTTCGCCAGCGTCGGCCCCGCACCCGGCCCGAACGTGATGCGCGTGATGAGGTCGACCGCCTCGGACGCGACGAGAACGGTGTAGTCGCGATCCGGCTTCTGCGCAGCGGTCGCGGTCGCGAAAGCCGCTGTCATTCCGAGCGCAGCGAGGAATCTTCGACGTCCCGATAGAGGGCCCTCTACCAGTCGCCTGAGGATCCCTCGCTTCGCTCGGGATGACACCAGCGCGTCAGGGAACGACATCCGGCTTCTTCGGCTCGATGCGCACGATCCACAACCCGTTCGCGTTGTCGTTGACATACGCCAACCCATCCTTCACCACGACACCCCACGTGTCGGGCGAGTTCTGCACCTTGCCATCCATGTCGCCCGTGTGCACGTGCACCATCTCGCGCTCCTGCGCGCGGAGATCGCCACGGAGCTCGCCCGAGATGTCGAACGCACGGAATCCGGCGTTGTACGCGCCCATGTAGAGCGTGTCGCCCGCGACCCAGACGTTATGTACCCCGCCGTACTCCGGCTCGTAGAACGCGACGGGTCGCGGCCTCTCGATGTTCGTCACGTCGAGCACCTGCAGGCGCCCGTACGCGCGCCCCGCCGCGGCGTCCTTCGCGCCCTTCACGCCGCTTGCCGGGAACACCTCGTCGGCGATGAAGACGTAGTTCTTGTGACGCCACGCCGTGTGCGTCCCGCGAATGAACCCCGGGCCCCCGGTGAGCTCGACCTGACGATACAGATCGTTGAGATCGTACTTGTACTGCGTCACGAGCGTGGGATTCGACGGCGATCCTCCCTTCATCCCGTTCCCGACGTCCAGGATCACGAGGCCGTCGTTCCAGTAGCTCGCGTAGAGTAAGCCGTCGCGCAGATCGATGTCGTGCAGCGAGCGACCGGCGTCCGGCCGCTCCGTCTTCCACTGCGCGACTTCCTTCGGGTGATATGGGTCGTTGATGTCGATGACGTGAAGCGCGCCCGTGCCGTCGTTCGTGAGGTAGATGTGCGTGCCGAACTTTTCCTGCTTGTAGATGAAAGCCGAATGCACGCCGCCCGTGACGCCCTCGGTGAACTCCGCGATCGGCTTCGGGTGCGCCGGGTCCTCGAGCGAGCAGATGACGATCCCGTTCTTGCGGTCACTCGCGCCCTCGCGCGTGAACACGAGGAACTTGCCGTCCGGCGTGGTCATCACGTCGTTCACCCGACGCGTGTTCGAGACGACGGAGTCCGTGACGACCGGCGCGGCCGGGTTGCTGACGTCGATCGCGTACATGACATCGCCCCCGCCGCCGGATCCGAGATAGACATGTTTGCCGTCCGGATGGATCCACACTTCCTCGGTGCTGAAGCGCGACCGCGGAAGCCGTCCGACGACCGTAGCGTGTCGCCGCGCGTCTCGATGCGTTAGGCTGACGGCCGCCTGCGCGACGCGATTGCCGACGGTGGCCACCACGGTGTACGGTCGCGCCTCGTAGCCCACGAACGCACCGTCCTGCTCGATCACCCCCTGACCGGGTGAAAACGTCCACGATGGCGTGAGGCCGTCGATCTTCCGTCCCTGGGCGTCCTTGGCCGTGACCGCGAAGTGCAGCACGTCACCCGTTCGTGCCGCGACGGTCGCCGGCGTGATCTCCACCAACGCGATCGTGTTCGGAACGACGTTGACCGCGAGCGTCCCGGACGCCTGGCCCGTCGTCGCCGTGATCGTTGCCTTGCCGGCCGCGAGGGCCGTGAGGCGGCCGTCGCTTGCGACGCGCGCGACGTTAGGCGCGGAGCTCTTCCACGTGAGCTTGTCGGCACGCTGGTCGCCCGCCGCGGAGAAGGAGGTCCCGGTGAGCACGATTTGCTGCCCGACCACGAGCTTCGGCGGTGCGGCGTCGATGACGACCTTCGCCGCGGGGCCGGGAAGCATCTTCACCTCGACGACCTCGGTCACGGGCCGCGTCCCGGGCACGAGCGCGACGACAGTGACGGGAATGGTCCCGGTCGACCCGGAGCGAACGAGGCCGGTCGTGTCCACTCGGCCCTCGAACCGCGCCCCGCTCGACTGGATGTACCGGAAGCGC
>JBKOYV010000200.1:0-7230 GCA_046725585.1 Gemmatimonadota bacterium
TTCTACGTGTATCAGCAGTGACGTCTGCGAGTTCAGATCGGAAGCAACCAGTCGAGCAAGGACCTGCCTAACGTATGTCGTGGGCTCTAATCCCTTTAACGGAAGAACAGCGCGAGATCCAGCGCACGGCGCGTGATTTCGGAAAGGCCGAAATCACGCCGTACTCGGACGCGTGGGATCGAGCTGAGAAATACGACGAAGCCATCGTCGGGAAGCTCGGCCAGCTCGGGTTTCTCGGCATGCTCATCCCCGAGGAGTTCGACGGGCTCGGACTCGACACCCGTACGTACCTGGTCGCGCTCGAGGAGATCGCCGCGGCCGACGCGTCCGTCGCGGTGCTCATGAGCGTTCACAACTCGCTGCCCACGCAGATGATTCTGCGCTACGGCAACGATGCCCAGAAGGAACGATTCCTCAAGCCGATGGCGCGCGGCGAGTGGCTCGGCGCCTTCGCGCTGTCGGAGCCCGAGGCCGGCTCCGACGCGGCATCGCTCCGCACGCACGCGCAGCGCGATGGCGATTGCTGGGTCCTGAACGGCACGAAGGCCTGGGTCACGAGTGGCAACCATGCCAACGTGATTCTCGCCATGGCGCGGACGGACTCCCCGAGTGACCGCCGCGGCGCGCGCGGCATTGGCACGTTCATCATCACACCCGACCTGCCCGGCTTCCACGTCGGCAAGAAGGAAGCGAAGCTTGGGCTCCGGGCGTCGCCGACCGTGCACCTTCACTTCGAGAACATGCGTGTGCCGGCCGAAAATCTGCTCGGGGACGCGCACATGGGCTTCGTTTATGCCATGCAGTCGCTCGACAACGGACGGCTCGGCGTAGCCGCGCAGGCGATCGGCATCGCGCGGTCGGCGCTCGAGCACGCGACGCGTTATGCGGCCGAGCGGCGGCAATTCAATCAACCCATCAAGGAGTTTCAGGCGATTCAGTTCAAGCTCGCGGACATGGCCACCCGGGTGACCGCGTCGCGAGCGCTCCTCTACTCCGCCGCCGCGGCGAAGGACCGCGGTGAGTCAATCACGCAGTTCAGCTCCATGAGCAAGCTGTTTGCGAGCGAGACCGCCATGTGGGTCACGACGCAGGCGGTGCAGATCTTCGGTGGCTACGGCTACGTCAAGGACTATCCTGTGGAGCGGCTGTTCCGCGACGCGAAGGTCACCGAGATCTACGAGGGCACGTCCGAGATTCAGCGCATCGTGATCGCGCGCGAGCTGTACGCGCACTCGTGACGCGCAGCGCGTTCAGCGCGCCGGTTCACACGTTTCACCGTTCACTATTCGACCTTGCCATGTCATCCCTCGCTACGATAGAGCCCACTTCCACCGGTTCGCTCGCCCTCTTCGACACGATCGCCGAGATGGGTCACGAACAGGTGGTGATGTGTTATGACAAATCGAGCGGCTATCGCGGCGTGATCGCGATCCACGACACCACGTTAGGCCCGGCTCTGGGCGGCGCGCGCTTCTGGCAGTACGCCAGCGACGAAGAGGCGATCATCGACGCGCTCCGGCTTTCGCGCGGCATGACCTACAAGAACGCGGTTGCCGGCTTGAACCTCGGAGGCGGCAAGTCGGTGATCATCGGCGACAACCGCACGATCAGGCGAGAGATGCTCTTCCGGGCGCACGGTCGCTTCGTGGACTCCCTCGGCGGTCGCTACATCACCGCCGAAGACGTGGGCACGAGCACCGCCGACATGGACTTCGTGCACATGGAGACCCAATACGTCACCGGACTGGCGAACAAGTCGGGCGACCCGTCACCCGTGACGGCGCGAGGCGTGTTCCGCGCGATTCGGGCGTCGGCGAAGCATCGCTGGGGATCCGACTCGCTCGAGGGGAAGGTGGTCGCGGTCCAGGGGCTCGGGAACGTCGGCTACTACCTGTGCAAGGAACTTCATCAGGCGGGCGCGAAGCTCATCGTCACGGACATCGACGCCGGGAAGGTGAAACGTGTCGTCGACGAGTTCCGCGCGCAGGGGGTGGAACACGACAGCATCTTCGGCGTCAAGGCCGACATCTTCGCGCCGTGCGCGCTCGGCGGCATCATCAATGACAAGACGTTGCCTCAGTTGCGCGTCGAAATCGTCTCCGGGGGCGCGAACAACCAGCTTCTCGAGGAGCGGCACGGCGAGGAGCTCGAGGCGAAGGGCATTCTCTACGCGCCCGATTATGTCGCAAACGCTGGCGGTGTCATCAACGTATACAGTGAGTTGGCCGGATGGACGCGCGAGCGATCGCTGCGCAAGGCCGACGAGATCTACGACACGCTGCTCGGCGTGTTCGAGCTCGCGCGAGAGCAGGGGATCCCAACGTACGTAGCGGCAGACCGGATGGCGGAGCGTCGGTTGAAGGCGGTGGGATCGCTGGTGCGCACGTGGCCGCCGTTCCCGCGCGAAGCATGACGACCAATCATCGAACTCAAGGAGACAACGGCATGATCACGTGGTCGGAGTGGGATCGCTGTCCGCCCGGAGCGGCGCTTCGTGATGCCGACCCCGAGATCGCACGACTCATCGATCGTGAAGTCGAACGTCAGCTCGAGGGGCTCGAGCTCATCGCGAGCGAGAACTTCGTCTCGCCCGCGGTGCTCGAGGCCATGGGATCGCCGCTCACGAACAAGTATGCCGAGGGGCTTCCGGGTAAGCGGTACTACGGTGGCTGCGAGTTCGTGGACCAGGTCGAACAGATCGCCATCGATCGCGCGAAGGAGCTGTTCGGTGCCGAGCACGCCAACGTGCAGCCCCATTCCGGCGCGCAGGCGAACGCGGCGGCGTTCTTCGCGTTCCTCAAGCCGGGCGACACGTTCCTCGGCATGGACCTGTCGAACGGCGGCCACCTAACGCATGGGTCGCACGTAAACTTCTCCGGGATGCTCTATCACCCCGTGTCGTACAAGGTGAACGACGAAGGATTGATCGACTACGACCAGATGCGCGCGCTCGCGCTCGAGTCGCGACCGAAGATGATCATTGCCGGATACAGTGCGTATTCGCGCGTGATCGACTTCGCTCGATTCGCCGACGTGGCGCGTGAGGTCGGCGCGATCTTCATGGTGGACATGGCGCACTTCGCCGGACTCGTCGCCGCTGGTGTATACCCTACGCCGGTGCCGCACGCCGATGTCGTGACGACGACCACGCACAAGACCCTGCGTGGCCCGCGCGGCGGGCTCATACTGTGCAAGGCCGAACACGCGAAGGCGATCGACAAGGCCGTCTTTCCCGGCCTGCAGGGTGGTCCGCTCGAGCACGTCATCGCGGCAAAAGCGGTCGCGCTCAAGGAGGCCCTGCACCCCTCGTTCAAGCAATATGCGGCGCAGGTCGTGGCGAACGCGCGCACGCTCGCGGCGTCGCTCATGGAGCGCGGCTTCAACGTCGTGTCCGGCGGTACCGACAATCACCTCATGCTCGTGGACCTTCGCAGCAAGGGGCTCACGGGCAGAGTGGCGGAGCACGCGCTCGACCGCGCGGGTATCACCGTGAACAAGAACACGGTTCCCAAGGAGACGCAGTCCCCGTTCGTGACGAGCGGCATCCGCATCGGCACCGCCGCGGTGACGACCCGCGGCATGAAGGAACCGGAGATGCGACGCATCGCCGAGCTGATCGACGTCACGCTGCGGTCGCCGGAAGACGTCGGCGTCGCGGAACGCGTTCGCGACGAGGTGCGCGAGCTGACCTCGACGTTCCCGCTGTACCCGGCCCCCGTGGAAGCGGCCTCGCCCTGAACAGAGGGGCGCGAGCGCGCTGCGGGCGTTAGGCACCGCGAACCGCGCCGCGGCCGGAAGCCGGACTTGCTAGGCAACCGGGCTGTGCGGCGCGTCACGCCACAGGGTTAGGCTCGTCTAATCGCCGCCGTGCGGAAGCTGTGTGCGCGAGCGCGCATGCCGTCACGGTGCAAGCGCCCCGCCGTGCCCCATCCTCTTCGTCGTTCGTCATCGCAACGAGCCGGGTTGTGCCGCGCCGTATGGACCCACATCTTAGCGGCACATGCCGGGGCACAGGACGTGCCTCGTCGGTTCCGAAAACAGTGCGCCGCGCGAGGCGGCCGGCTCACAACCCTTAGTCGAGGAGCAGAATTGCCGGAGTTGGCGTTTCGAGAAGGCATCATGGACCAGATTCGCCTGCGCGAACCACGGTTCCATGAGCACGCGTACCTCTTCGTGCTCTCGGCGCTCGAGTTCTCCCAGTCGCGGCTTTCCGAACGACGGCACATCACGGGTCGCGAGCTCGCCGAAGCATGCCGTGATCTGGCGCTCGAACGGTATGGCGTGATGGCGCGACTGGTGCTCGATCACTGGGGCGTGCGCTCGACTGCTGACATCGGCGATGTGGTGTTCACGCTCGTTGACCTCGGACTGCTGATCAGCCAGCCCACCGATTCGCGGCTCGACTTCGCGGATGTGTTCGGCTTCGACCAGGCGTTCGAACGCGATTATCCCTGGAGGCGCGCCGGTCAGGCGTAGCCCGCTCGAAGTGGTTTATCCACCTTACCGTTGTCCCGCCACTCCTCGATGCCGCGTGAGGCAGGATCGTTGAATTCAGCTGAACTCCCGATGTGCCGGAAGTGTCGCGAAGGTTCTCTTCTTCCGCTCAGCGACTACGGCAAGGACGGCGCCCCCATCACCTACAAGGCGTGGGTGTGCAGCAATCCGGACTGTGGGTTCAACTTGCGCATCGACAACGGCGAGATCAGTTTCGGAAGGTCCGTAGGTCAGTCCCACAAATAGCAGCCTGCGGCGATTCCCGGCGGCCACAACGGCCGCCGTTTCACCATCCGCCGCTGATCATGCCCCTCTGCCTGACGACAGTCGCATGACCGTGCACGTCGTCACCGCGGCGCAGTCCGCCGCCCGCGACCGGGCTGCCATCGATGGCGGCGTCCCATCGCGAGCGCTCATGCAGCGCGCTGGAGCCGCGGCCGCGGCGGAAATCGTGCGTGCCTTCGGCGATGACATCGCGCGCGGCGTCGCGGTGTTCGCCGGTCCGGGAAACAACGGGGGCGATGCGTGGGTGGTCGCGGCCGCGCTTGCGGCAGTCGGGATTTCCGTGCGCGTCGTCGACGTCGCTGATGCGAAGACCGACGACGCACAGGCCGAGCGTCGGAGCGCGCGTTCGCTGATCGACCCGCGCGAACCGAGCGGCGCGGAACGCGTCGTGGTCGACGGCATTCTGGGCACCGGCGCGACCGGCGCGCCGCGCGGTGCAATCGCCGACGCGATTTGTCGCATCGGAGACCTCCGCGAGAGCGGCGCCCGGGTTGTCGCGCTCGACGTGCCGAGCGGCCTCGATGCATCCACCGGTGCGGGCGACGTGACGGTCACGGCCGATCTCACGATCACGTTCGGTGCCGTCAAGCGTGGCACTCTCGTCAGGCGGGAGCGATGTGGTCGCATCGTCGTCATCGACATCGGGCTGGGATCGCACGCGACGCTCGACGATGGCGCCGCCACGCTCGTGGATCGGGCATGGGTCATGTCGCGCGTTCCGGCGATTGCGGTCAACGCGCACAAGGGAACGAGGCGACGCGTCGCGATCATCGGCGGCACCGAGGGCATGGCCGGCGCATCGATTCTCGCTGCGCGCGCGGCGCTCTGCAGCGGCGTAGGAATGGCGCGCGCGATCGTGCACCCGTCGAGCGTCCCGGCCGTGCAATCGTCGGTTCCCGCAGCGCTCACGCGCCCGTGGCCCGAGTCCGATGCCGACATCGAAGACACAGTCTGCGACTGGGCACATGCGGTCGTCATCGGGCCGGGGCTCGGGCGTGCAGCGGACACACGGGCGCGAGTCGAACGAATTCTGCGAGCATGGCGTGGGCCCGTGCTTCTCGATGCGGACGCTCTGACGATCTTCGAGGGCGATGCACCGGCGCTCGGGTCACTGCTCGGTGGTCGCAAGGCGCTCGTAACGCCACACGTCGTCGAGTTCTCGCGACTCAGCGGAATGCCGACCGAGGCGATCCTTCAGGCCCCCTTCGATGTGGGGCGCGAGCTCGCGTCGACGCTGGGCTGCGTCGTGCTGCTCAAGGGAGTACCCACTGTTCTCACCGCGCCCGATGGACGAAGCCTTGTCTCGGCCGCCGGTACGCCGGCACTCGCTACCGGTGGCAGTGGGGACGTGCTCTCCGGCATTGCGGGAACGCTCCTCGCGCAGATTGATGATCCGCTCGATGCCGGCGCATGCGCGGCGTGGATTCACGGTCGCGCCAGCGAGCTGGCGGGTGTGCGAGGCGCCCGCGGCACGACGATCGACGACGTCGTCGACGCCGTCGCGAACGTCTGGAGCGAACCCATGTCTCATCCGCGGCCTCCGGTGCTCGCCCAGTTGCCGTGAGCGACAGCATCTCGCTCGGCCAGGGCCGCGAGTTCGATGTGATTCGCGACCTGGTGCGTCGATGGGGTGACAGCGCGCGAGGCATCGGAGACGACGCAGCGGTTCTCGAGCTGCCGACGGGCAGTCGCTTGCTGGCCAGCACCGACGCCACGGTCGAGAACGTTCACTTCCGCGACGGGTGGCTCGAACCTGACGAGATCGGCTATCGCGCCGCCGCCGCGGCGCTGAGCGACCTCGCGGCGATGGCCGCCAAGCCGCTCGCCATTCTCGTGGCCATGTGCGTGCCCGAGCGATGGCGCCAACACCTCGCGGGAATTGCCGACGGTATTGGCGATGCGTCGCGTTCATTTCACGTGCCGATCACCGGCGGCAACCTCACGAGGGCCACGGAGCTCTCACTCACCGTGACGGTCCTTGGCTCCGCCGCACGTCCGCTCGGCCGCGACGGCGCACGCATTGGCGACGTCGTCTACGTGACCGGCGCGCTCGGAGGTCCTGGCTGCGCGCTCGAGGCGTGGGTTGCGGGCCGCTCGCCGAGTCGGGAACACCGCGCGCGCTTCGCGCGACCCTCGCCGCGCATCGGCGAGGCGCTTTGGCTGGCCGCACACGGCGCGACGGCTGCGATCGACGTCTCTGATGGGCTGCTGGCCGACGCCGCCCACCTCGCCGCTGCGAGCACCGTCGATGTGTGTATCGAGCTCGACGCGATTCCCGTCGTGAGCGGAGCCTCGCCGCTCGACGCAGCGACGAGCGGTGAAGAGTACGAGCTCGTCGTGACGGCGAGCGCGCCGGTCGACGAACACGCGTTCGCGCGGGAGTTCGGCGTACCGCTCACACGCCTTGGCGTGGTCACGGCGCCGCGCGAAAGCGCTCCACAGGCAAGGCTC
>JBKOYV010000427.1:0-4429 GCA_046725585.1 Gemmatimonadota bacterium
GTTGTAGCCCGGCATGAGGATCTGGAACGCGACGTCCATCTTGCCCGGCTCGTTGGCCGTGATGAAGGAGAGCGTGCCCTTGAAGTTCTCCTTGTACGTGTTGATCGCGACGTCTTTGTTTTTGCCGATCGGCACGCTGAAGCGCGTGGCGGAGACGATGTACTTCGTGTTGGGCGTCGTGAACGGCGAAGCGTGGCCGCCGGCCGCGTTAGGGATCTGGAGGATCTCGTCGGTCTCGAAGCGCGTCAGGTCGATCCGGGCGACGCGCGGCGTGTTGTTGGCGTTGATGAAGAGCCAGCGGCCGTCGGGGATGCCGTCGGTCTGCGACAGCTCGGGATGGTGGGAGTCATCCCACGGAACTGAGCCGAAGGTCGTCTGCAGCATCGCCTTCGATTCGTCGTTGTAGCCGTAGCCGTTCTCCGGGTTCTGCGAGAAGACGGGAATGACCTTGAGGAGTCGGCCGGACGGCAGGCCATACACGGCGACCTGGCCGCTGAAGCCGCCGGAGAGGAATGAGTAGAACTCGTCGTACTGTCCGGGCGCCACGTAGACCTTCGACGCCGCGTCGCCGGCGGCGAGGTTGGTCGTCTTGGGGCGCGTCGTCTGGCACGCGAACACCAGGCCGGCGGCGGCGACGACGCCGACTGCGCTCACGACGACGCGACGATTGAATTGAAGCGGTGACATAGGACCCCTTGGGTGGTAGCCGTGCTTGTGCGAGTGGCGAGCGTGCGGTGCTCCGCGCCATGCGCGGTTCTACGCAAGGGAAGGTCGGAAGCGTAAGCGCCCGGCAACGTCGGGACGCTTCTTGAAATCGCGTCAGGCGGAACTGAAAGGCGGTGTCGGGAATCCCCCGACAAGGTTCCGCCTCCCTGACACCGAGATCGGGACGGCTCCGTAACAACAAAACCAAGCGCGGATTAGACGGCGATTGCGCCGATGTTCGCGGATTTGCTCCGCGGGCATTGACGCTTCCGACGGCGGCGTCCGGTCTCTCACCTTTTTTTTTGTTCAACGGCCTCGGTACGCTCCTGCGTCGCGACGTCGGCTCATTCTCTCGTACGGCTCGTTGCGAGCCGCATCCGTCACCGGTCTGGGGACGCTCAGGTTGATCGACTCGATCTTGTGCGTCCGGATGGCTGACCCGTCTTGGAGGGGACAGTTCCCGGCATCACGAGCCGGAGTCTTTGGTTAACGGCCTCAGGAAGCCGATGCGTCGCGGGGCCGTTCAACAAAGAAAGAAAAGGTCCGTACGCGGTCGTCGGAGGGTTCACTGCCCTCGGAGCGAATCCGCGAACATCGGCGTCATCCGTTTCTAATCCGCGTTAGGTCTTTGACCCGTTAGGGGTCAGAGTCGGCTTTCATCGTTTGAACGCAGGCGGCCGCGCAACAAAAACAGGGGGTTGCGCAACCGAACGATGGAAATCGACTCTGACCCCGATTGAAACATTGGAACGCGGGGCGGCCGGAAACGGCCGCCCCGCTTGGCTTGATGCTGCTCGTTGGGCTCAGAAGGCGACGACGCCTTCGATCATGAAGCCCTTGATCTTCCCGCCGTTGCGAATGTCGGTGGTGGGGAAGTCCTTGTAGTTCTGCTGCATCCACTCGGTCTTGAGCAGGACCGTCGGGACGATGAACCAGCCGCCGGAGAACTGCGAGCGGTCCACGGTGACCTCGCCGGTCATGCCGGGCAGCGTGCCGGTCACGCTGTTGTACCGGGTAGCGACGTACAGCTTGTTGCCGAGGAAGCGGTACAGCGCCTCACCTGCGTTCTGGTTCCACACCCGGCTCGACGTTTCGCCGCTGTTCCGGCCGCGCATCTCTTCAATGTTGGCGCGGAGCTCCAGCCCGCCGAGCTTGAGGAACGGGTTCACGACCCACGCGTGCTGCGCGCTCTTGATCCCGGGCTGCACGTTGCCGGTCCACGCGCTGTCCTTCTCCGTGCCCGACGTGTTGACCATCACCTGGTAGTAGCGCGAGCCGCCGCGGTCGCCGGTGTAGAGGGACTGGTTGGCAGAGCTGGCCTGCGAGAACACGGAGCTCGTTAGGCGGAATCGGACGTTGTTCTTCCATTCCTTGTCGAACCCGACCTTTCCGAGGTACGCGGGCGATCGCTTATCGGGAGCGGTCACCTGGCCCCGTGTCTCGCCTGCCAGCATGCCGCCCATGGCCATCCACGGACCCTTGCGGAGGTAGACCTCACCGCCGATCTCGGTCGTGAACGCGTCCAGTAGCAGGTTGCCGACAAACGGGTTGAACATCGCGTTGCCGTTGTCCGTGCGACGGAAGTGCTCGTCGCCGTAGTTGATCTCGAAGTGACCAGCCTTGATCGTCACGTACTGCATCACCGTGTTCAGCGCCTTGACGTCGATCGGCGAGTCGTCGATCTGGAGGTACCCATCCTTGACCCACGTCTCCTGGTGGTGACGAGCCGAGAGGTAGCTGCTCATCGCGACGCGAATACCTCTCGCGAGCTGTGCGTTCAGGTACAGGTTGGCGACGGCGTTATTGAAGCCGTGGCCGATGCTCATCAGCTGGTTGGCGTTGACGTTGTTCTTGAGAACTGCCGTGGCGGTGTTGGAGTGCTCGAGCCCCTGGAACTGCTGCGTGAACGCGGCGCCCCAGCCGAGCTTGAAGCCGGTGTACGGCACACCGTCGTTCTTTGGTGCCTCGTAGACGTTGATGCCGCGCGCATCGACCGGACGCAGGCGCTGGATCACGATCGCCTGGACGTTGGATGGTTCGGCGGCTTTGGCGGGGCTGGAGTCGGCGGTCGCGGCCGGGGCGGCCTTGACGAGCGTGTCGGCATTGGCGCCGTTCTGGGCGAGCGCGGGGATTGCGTAGGCCATCGCGGCCACGGCGACGAGTACTGAAGTGGTGGATCTCATATGGACTATCCTCGTTAGGTATCGAAACCGGAATCGCGTCTCGGAGTCATCGAGCGCTCCGTTCTTCTCAGTTCTTCAGCACCACCTCGAAGCCGACGGTGATCTTCTCGTCGACCTTCATCGTGCCGAGCATGAGCGTCGGCGGCTTGAGGCCGAACTCCGTCATGCGGACCTCGTGCGCGCCGGAGACGACCAGCGTCCCGTCGGCCCCAGGCTTGGCCTGTGCCTTGACACTGATCGGCTTCTCGACGCCGCCAAGCGTTAGGCTGCCGTTGAGGGTGACGCCGACGCTTTCGCTCGTGCGGGCGAGGTCGTAGCTCGAGGCGCGGAAGACGACCGTCGGGAACTGGTTCGCCTTGATCGCCTTGCGAAGGTGCTCGTTCATCGTGCCGTTGCGGCACTCGAGCTTCTCCGACGGGACCGTCACTTCGACTGTGGACACCGCTTTCTCACCGGCGAGAACCGCGGAGACGGCATCAGCGCCGGTCGACTCGACCTTGGCGTCGAACGCGCCGGCCTGGCACTGGAACGATCTCACCGTGGATGTGCCGGACACCCAGAGCCGGCTTTCCGGCTGGAGGTCGAGCACTGCGTCGCGCCGCGTCGCCGCGGCGAGCGCCGGGAGCAGCATAACGAGAGCGACAGCGGCTGGGACTCGGGTTCGTGACATCGGCTTTCTCCTGAATTCGCCTCGGTCGAGGCGGGGATCGCACTGGTTCGATCGACACGTCTTGCAGGAGGAAAGCTTGGATAGCAAAACGTGCTCATCAGTCGGGCGGGCCCGGGAACCTGCATCGGTGTGGACGGGGACCATCGCGTCAGGGATCTGCCGACGCATGGCTTCTATTCCGGCTGACGAGCCAGGCGTCGAGGCGCCGGTGTCACCGACTCGAGCGTGAGCACGGTCGAACCGAGGACCGGAATGGCGCTCTCGATCCGCACCGGATAGCGGAAGGCGTCGTCGCTGAGATGCAGGCGGATCACGCCTTCACCGCCGTATCGGCGGGAGTCCTTCACTCGCATCTCGACGACGATGGCCGGGAACGTCCCTGCGCGCGTTCGCACCGTGTCGCGCCCTACGACACGCACGGCGATTGGATTTCGCGCCGCATCGTAGTGCCGTACCACGATGTCCACGGTGTCCGCGTCGAGCGGCAGGGTACGCAGGTAGTAGATGAAGGACAGCTCGTCGAGCGGAGTGCTCGTGGGGCTCTCACCGTGGCGGCCACGCTGGTCTTCCCAGCGGCGGTCTTCAGGGAAGAGCTCGACCTGTTGCTCGTCGTCGCGCGTGAGCGCGCCGTGCGTGCGCTTCTGGTAGCGGAGCGCCGTCATCCGGATCGGATCGATCCAGGACTCCGCCCGTTCGGTGGTCTTGACGAAACCAACCCTGGCCCAGACCTGTGACCTCAGCACGAGCGTCTCGGTTCCGCGAACCTCCTCGGGTCCGGCAACCGACATCTCCCCTTCGCCGACGGTGCCAAGCCTGCCTAACGACACGCGGTAGTGGAGGCGTTCACCAACCTCGAACGGCAGGTCGGTCG
>JBKOYV010000201.1:0-30856 GCA_046725585.1 Gemmatimonadota bacterium
CAAGGCTGCCAAGGTCCGCAGCGGCGTTGCAACCGCTCAGCTTTCACCCAGCGCACCGCGATCGCCTGCCCTCGAGCGATTGAATGTGTTCATTGGCCGCTGGATCACCGAGGGGGAAACAGTGACGGGCGCCGAGAGCCCTCTGTTCGGATCGCTGCCAGCGACGTCTATCAATGGTTGCCGGGCGGCCACTTCATCATGCACCCCGCGTATGGACGGATTGGACCAGCTGACGTGGGCGGGCTCGAAGTCATCGGCCACGACAGCGAAACGGGTCAGTATCGGACGTACTTCTTCGACTGTGAGGGCACGACGAGCACGCAGACGCTGACGTGTCAGGGCGACACGTGGACGTGGGAAGATGCGCATGCGAGGTGCACCGGTGTTTTCACGGATGACGGCAAGACGCTGATCGCTCGTCACGAGCGATCGGACGACGGCAAGCATTGGACGCCATCGATGACGGTGACGCTTCGCAGGGTCGATTAGGGCACGGGGTCGATGGCAGTGCGGCCATCATCCATGAGTAGATATAGAACCCATCGCCACGTATGACGTCGCAGCTCGCGTTCGGGGTGAGCGTGGTATTCAGCTTCCTCGCGTGGGGCGTCGTGACTCGGCACTACATCTGGCCGGCTGTGCGGGACAAACCGCGCACGGATGCGCTGCGCCCCATCCTCATGCTTCACTCGTTCCGGTTCGTCGGTCTCTCGTACATCGTGCCGGGAGTCGTTTCGCCAGACCTGCCGAGCTCGTTCGCTGTGCCGGCGGCACTCGGCGATCTCGCGACCGCTGTTCTCGCGCTACTGTCGCTCCTGACGTTGAAGCGTAGAGGAGGCGTCGTGCTCGTCTGGGCGTTCAATCTGCTCGGCACTGTCGATCTGCTGCGGGCGTTTTACGAGGGCAATCGAACCGCGATGGGGCCGGCACCGGGGTTACAGGGCGCGGCCTACTTCATCGCGACGGCGCTCGTGCCGCTCCTGCTGATCACACACGGACTCGTCTACCGGCTGCTGCTCCGTGGCGCTGCGGCATCGGCGTCGCTGTCCGAGACACGCCCGGCCTGACGAATCACCATGTCACTCACCGACATTTGGTCCAAGGTGCTTCTATGACCGCGCGCGACGTGTTGATCACGGGCGGCAGCGACGGGATCGGCCTGGCGGTGGCCAGGCTGCTGGCCGCCGAGCGAGCCACGCGGCTGACGCTCGTGGCGCGCGACGCCGCGAAGCTGCGCAACGCAGTCGCCACACTCACGGGCGAAGGGCATCACGTGATCGCCGCCGACCTGTCGGTGCCTAACGATGTCGAGACGCTGGCCTCGCACATCGAGTCCACGCATTACGATGTCCTGATCAACAACGCCGGCTTCGGCCTGTACGGCAGGTTCGCCGAGCTGCCGCTCGATGATCAACTGCGGATGATGCGCTTGAACATGGATAGTGTCGTCGTCCTGTCGCACGCGTACCTCCGCCAGGCCAGGCGCGGTGACGCGCTCGTGAATACGGCGTCGTTCCTTGCGTATGCACCGATGCCCGGCGCGGCAGCGTACTCGGCGACGAAGGCGTTCGTCGCCGCGCTGAGCGAGACGCTGTGGTGGGAGTACCGGGAGAAGGGCGTCTACGTCCTGGCGTTCAACCCCAGCGTGATGGCCACGCGGTTTCACACGGCAGCCGGGGCGTCGGCGGCGGTCTTCCCGCGCGCGCTGATGCAGTCGCCGGAGACCGTCGCTCGGGAGCTAGTTGCAGCGCTCCGGAGCCGCACGGCACCGCGGGTGATCACGGGGTTCGCCACGCGGCAGTTCGTGCGGCTGCAGCGCCTGGTGAGCAGCAAGACGGCGCTCAATATGATGGGGCGGAACAGCCCGATAGCGGATGGTTCGAAGACAAGCGAGGGGAAACCAGGGTCTTCGTGATTTCCCGGGGCGCTGCGCTTCAGCTAGTCATGAACGCATGGGGAGCACGCGCAGCCGCTTCCAGGTGCACGTGAGGTTCTCGTCCGCCTGCCATGAAACCAGGCCATTGCGGTGAAACCGATGCGGCCAGTCATCGACTGCGTGTTTTCATTCAACGAGGTTCACGCACCATTTCAGTATCTCGAGGCGGCGCGACCTTTGGGTAAGGTCGTGATCAGTCATGGTTGAGATGGCGAGCATCTACGAGCACGCCGGCGAATACGAGGCGTTGCATCGGGTGAGCGCGTTGTCGACGATCATGATGCCAATCCAGGGGCGCATTCTCTGCCCTCGCGACCGCGCACGCAACGCTTGTTAGGCACATCGCGTACCAGACCGCTCCTTCCGGGTCCATGCGCGCGGTGGAGGGCGAGGCGCGCGCGGGTGGAGGCGAGACGCTAAACAGTGACGGCCGACACGTCTTGCGCGGATCGCTGCGCGAGTGCAAGCGGAGTTGACGTCGCAAGAGACAGTGCTGACCATGTAGGGGGATGAGGTTCGTAGCGTGATGCGCAGGGGCTGCGTGGTTGGTTCCGACTTCTCCCCGAGCCGCGTGGAGGTCACGGTAGCAAGGTTGCCACGCCTCGGGGCAGTTGAGGTCGTGTCCGCTCATGATGCGCCGCTGGAACCGCAACTGCGCGATGACTACTCGCTGCGACTCGTCGCGAGTGGCAAAGGCCGATATACGCTGCGGCGAGGACGCACGCGCACCGTCTTGGTCGACGAAGTCATCGGCCCCGGCCTACTCGTCGTCGAACCCGGCGACCTCGTCTCCAGTCGGCCGCTGAGCGACCGCGGGTGGACGATCCGGCGGCTCTACTTTCCCGCCATGTTTTGGTCGAGCGTCGACGGGGACGCCGCCACGGCGCCACCGCTCTTTCCCGAGCCGAGAGTCCGCGACCCCGATATTGTGGACGCCTTCCTCCACGCGCACACAGCGCTGGAGCGCGGCGCGACGTCCTTGGCGCAAACGGCTCTGGTCACGCGGCTTCTTTGCCTCGTGCGAAGATGTGGCACGCACGCGCAACCACTCGCCACCCGCGCGGAGCCGGAGGCCGTGAGGCGTGCCAAGACGTATCTGCAGGATCGATTCGCGGACTCAGTCTCTCTCGCTGACGTCGCGGAGCACGTCGGACTGAGTCCGTACTACCTCCTCGAGGTGTTTCGCGCGGCGACTGGCCTTCCGATTCATCAGTATCAGATCCATGTCCGAATCGCGAAGGCAAGGCTGCTGTTGGCTCGTGGAGTGTCTGTTGCGCGCGCGGCGACCGAGTCAGGCTTTGCTGATCAAAGTCACCTTGGCCGCCTCTTCAAGCGGGTCGTTGGCATGACGCCAGCAACGTACGCAGCCGCGTGGAACGCCGTTGACGCTGCTGATCAGAACTCCTAGGCCTCCGTAAGTGCTCCTGACGCACGCCGTCAGCAGCCTTGAGGCTCTTCATGGGATCGTGCGCGTTGGTTGAACTGCAGTGGGGGGCCATTCGCCGCTCAGAAATTGCTCGAGCGCGGGATACACAATCTTCGGCGCGTCGAGCCAGGGCATGTGCGCCGCCCCGTGTACCGAGAGGAGTCGCCCATTCGACAGATGCGCCGCCCATTCGCGGCCACCGCCGTACGGCGCGTTGCGGTCCTGCGTGCCGTGGATGATGAGAACCGGCATGCTCAGTGCCGCGAACACATCCCAGCTTGGTCCCTCCGATCGCGCGAATGATGTGAAGATCCAGCGCTGATGCTGTCCGAGATGCAGTGGCCATTCGTTGGGCGACGCACACAGGTTCGGCACTCGGCGGGCGAGGCGCTGATCACCAACGAGCCTTCCCCGCAACACTCGGTACTCGCGCTCCCAATCGGCCTTCGCATCGCGCGCCGCTTCACCCCTCGACCGGAGCTGGAGCAACTCGACGTAAGCGCTCGAGTCAGTCACAGGTATAGGATCATGAGCGACTAGCGAGTCGGGGTAGCGGGTGCCGAATGCGCGTCCAACTGGACCGATCAGAATGATTCGTTCGACGTGTTCCGGATGGTCAACCGCGTAGCGCATCGCGATCATTCCGAGATACGACCAACCCAGAAGGACGAAGCGATCACTGCGTACGTGCTTGCGTACCGCTTCGAGATCAGCAACGTCGTGACCGATCGACACACGCGCGGAATCCGTGATGCTTTCCGATCGACCACGGCCGCGCATGTCATAGAGGACGAGCGTGCGGCCGTGTGCGAGCCGCGCGAGGTCGCGCTCGAGAAAGATGGCGGCCGGTACGATCACGACGGGTTGGCCCGACCCAACTATATGATAGTAGAGACGCGCGCCGTCCTCGGCCGTGATAAATCCCTCCCTGCGCACGCGGGCAACCGGCGATCGGTGCTGCGCGTCGACGGCTGACACAACAGCACTGCCGAGCAGCATCAGCAGCGCTAACCTGTGCTCCAACGCACGGCGAAGGTTCATCACTTCTTCGGCGACGCTCGCGAGAGAGGCATTTGGTGATCGCCACCAATTTTCTCAGGCATCGCGTACGACAGCGCGTGTCTAGAACGAAGTTGGGTATAGACCGTCCAAGGGCGAGAACGTTTACTCACTTCATAGCAATCTTTCGAAATGGTTATAGCGCCCGGTCACCGGGTCGGATGTACTACGAGCACTCGATACGGGCACCCCGAGCTGCACATGTACCACACGATCGTCAAGCGGCGCATCGCAACCACGTTCAAACGGCTCGACGAAGGCGACTTTGAGTTCGCGCTGTCCAGCATCAGAGACACGATCGAGCACAGATTCGCTGGCGAACACTGCCTCGGCGGTACGCGCATGAGCACGCCGGCCATGCAGCTCTGGTTTCAGCGTCTGTTCCGCCTGTTTCCCAATCTACGCTTCGAGATGCACTCGATCGCCGCATCCGGTTTCCCGTGGAATACCACGGTCGTGGCCGAGTGGACCGATCGTGCCACGCCGGCGGATGGTACGCCGTACGTGAACTCGGGCGTGCACGTCATCCGAATGCGCTGGGGTAAGGTGGTGAGCATCCACGCGTACCTCGACACGAAAGTGCTCGCCGAGACGCTGGACCGCATGGCGCGCAACGGCATCGCCGAGGCCATAGCGTCGCCGATCATCGGATGACGGCCCATGACCTCGTTGATCACGTCGCGACGCCGAGTCATCCTGCTGACCTTTGGGCTGTGGCTGCTCCTCGATGTCGGCCGATCGCTCTTCGCGCGGATCGGATACGAGAACTGGACCGAATACTGGAAGCCCGATCCGAAGACATACGCCGACCTCGCCTGGCCGCCGGGCGCTGACGTGAGTGCGACTGCGCGGCCGGGCGAGCGAGTGTATGCTCGCTACTGCGCGACCTGCCACGGTCCTGATGGCCGAGGCAATGGCCCTGCCGCACCCTCCATGATCCCGCGCCCGCGGGACTTCACGCTGGGACAGTTCAAGTACAAGTCCACACCTGCCGGGCAGCCGCCGAGCGACGCGGATCTAGCACGCGTCGTCCGCGATGGACTGCGCGCCAGCGCCATGCCGTACTTTCGCGATATCCTGAGCGAGGACGAAGTTCGCGAGGTTGTCGCGTACATCAAGGGCCTGTCCGGCGCGTTCACGACCACCGCCGCGCAGCTCACGTCGATCCGTCGTGTCCCGTCCGATGCCGCGAGCATCGCACGCGGTCGTTCGCTCTACCGTTCGAAGGGCTGCGCCAGCTGTCATGGTATCGATGGGCGCAGCCGACTCACACTGCGCGACGCCAAGGGATACCCGGTACTGGCGCGTGATCTCACCGCTCCGTGGACGTTCCGCGGTGGCGACGAGCCAGAGCAGATCTGGCTGCGTCTCACCACGGGCATGGCTCCGGGACCGATGCCCTCGTTCGCGCAGACGACGACACCGGCGGAACGCTGGGACCTGGCGAACTACGTGATGTCCCTTCGGCGAATCGCACCGTGGGAGCCCGGCGGCAAACTCGATGATCCCGGCCACCACGGGGATCGCGTCAAACGCGGCGAGTATCTGGTCCGCGCCGAGATGTGCGGCTTGTGCCATACGCAGATCAACCAGACCGGAATCTACCGTGGCGACGATGGATACCTTTCGGGAGGCATGCGTGTGGGCGCCTATCCGCAGGGCATGTTCGTGAGCAGGAATCTCACGTCCGACACGGCGACCGGCCTCGGTTCGTGGACCGTCGGCCAAGTCGCCAACGCCCTGCGCAACGGTCGCGCGCCCGACCGACTGCTCAACGTCTGGGGCATGCCCTGGATGTATCTGCACCACTTCACGGAGGAGGACGCACTCTCGATTGCAACCTACCTGAAGACGCTGCCGCCGGCGCGCAATCGGATTCCGGGAGCGCTGCACTATGGCATTCTGGAAACGATCGTCACGAAGGTGAGCCGTGGCTTGCCACGCGCGGCGCCCACTGTGTTGACCTATGCAGACGGCAACTTCGCGCAGCGTGGTGATGTAGCTCGCGACCTGCCGCAACGATTGCTGATCTGGGCGCAGTGGCTCGTGCTGCTCGGCGGCATCGTCGCGTTCGTCGTCGCGGCGCCGCCGGAGCGGCGACTGCCGCGTGGCACTCGAGGATGGCTGGCCACCATCGTCGTTCTGCTCGCGTTAGGGGTAGTCGGAGTCGTTGCTTCGGCGCTGTACGGTGTGCCCGCGCTCCGCGTGATTCCGGCGGAACAGATCGCGGCCAACATCACCGGCAGCATTCCGCCGGTAGATCGCGCTCGGTTGCAGGGCGTGGAGCAGGCAGTCCTCGCCGAGCGCGGGAAGTACATCTTCACGGTGGCCTCGTGCGCGCTGTGTCACGAAAATGACGGTGGCGGCGGCAAGAAGGTCAGCTGGAAGCCGTTCGGCACCTTGTGGGCGCGGAACATTTCGTCCGACTCGGCCACCGGAATCGGACGATGGAGCGACGCCGAGATCGCGCGAGCGGTGCGCAGCGGCATTTCGCGCGACGGGCGAGTGCTGCACTGGCAGGGCATGATCTGGGATCATGCGTCCAACTGGGACGAGGAGGACATTCGCGCCGTGATCGCGTACCTGCGGCAGCTCGCTCCAGTGAGCCGGGCCGTTCCACCGCCGCGCCCGCCGGCGCCCGACGACTGCGAGGTCTACACGTTCTGGATCGCGAGCAGCTCGACGTATGGATGCAGGCCGTAACCACGGCTGGTTGGAATGTCTTGAACCTGCCTAACGGCGATAGTCGAGGGCATTACAATGACAACGGTTGACGGGATGCTCATTCGTCCTTATCGAACCCGAAAGTCAATCAGAGCCGGCCGCCTCCCTGCGATCCTCCTTCCGTCATGCAAGTACCGGTAGTAGCATCCGCCCATGCTGGGTCGAACCTATGACAATGAAGTGTGCTCGGCGGCACGCGCGCTCGAGATCGTTGGCGAACGCTGGAGCCTCCTCATCCTTCGCAACGCGGCGTTTGCCGGCATGACGCGGTTCAGCGAGTTCGAGAAGAGCCTCGGGATAGCCCCGAACGTTCTCGCCGCGCGGCTGGAGCACTTCGTCGAGACGGGCGTCATGACGACGTCTGGTGGATCGGGAGGGCACGAGACGTACCACCTGACGAAGAAGGGGCTCGACTTCAAACCCGTGATCATCGCGCTGACCGAATGGGGCGACCGCTGGGCCGCCCCCGAGGGAGCGCCCATCGTGTACGAGCATGACGGGTGCGGTGGTCGAGTCAGGCACGAGTTGTACTGCAAGAAATGCGAGGAAAGTCCGCGGCCCCACGATGTTGCGGCGCGAAAGACCGCGGTCATGGGAAGGCTTCAGGAGCGACGACTCGCCCGGCCGGCCAGGAAGACGTAGTCTTGCCATTTTCGCGGCCTAACGCCTGACGTGGAAGATCGATCGAGTTGCATGAGGCGCCGCGAAGCACAACGTAGAGAAGGAGAATCTCAGATGCATCCGCTACGAAGACTGCGTGAAGCTGAAGCGACAAGTGTTGCCGAATACGCCGCGATTCTCGTGAGGATGTCGTGTTCCACAGCCCGATGTTGGTCAAAGCGGTCGAAGGCCGCGACCTGGTAGCCACCATCTTCGCGGCATCTGCCTCCTTCCGTGGGGGGCGCTACGTCGCCGAACACCAGCTCGACGATCGCACCACGTTTCTCCGATGGCAGGGCACGATCGACGGTCACGAGCTCGAAAGTCTCGAGATCATTGTCGACGACGACCAAGGCTTGATCGCTGAACGAACGATTCCTACCGATCGTATCCAGCGCTAAAGCTGTTCCGCGACAAGTGGCTGCACACTCCGGGCGTGGAGGCTATCACGGCCGACTTCTGGGACTACCCCGAAGTCACACAGGCGCTCGGTTGACCATCAGGCGTTGAAGCGAGTGCCACTCAGTTCCAGCGAATGATGGTTTCTTGAGCGAGATCCTCCGCGTCTGTGACCGTGCCGACCGCTTCACTTCACACCGACACCTACGACGTGATGACGATGGGCCGGCCGCTCGACCTCATCCAGGAGAAACATCGCAACGTCGGCGTGATGTCGCGTGCGCCGTCGTGATCCGGAGGCGGCGTTCAGCCGTGCCTAACGACGCGATCTGCCGACTAGTGCTCGAATGCGGGGCACGTCGAGCTTTCGATGGTGACCTGCCTAACTTCTTGCGTCCACCTCTGAGGGCGGTGGCCACAAAAACAACCCGAGGGCCAGGATCAGCTCGTACGGGATATCCATCAGGAACCGGTGCCACTGGTGGGGGAGGTCGGTCGACGCTTCAAAAGCCATGAGCAACCCGTGGAACAGGTACGCCCACTTCGTGAAACTCAAGAAGGACGCGTACGCCCCAGGGTTGCGGGCGGCTAGGAAAAAGAAGACCCCCCACACCAAGTGAATGACGAACAGCATCGGGGGGACGTAGCACGGCACGCTGCCGCAGCGGATGCCGTTCCAGATCAGCCAATTGAGCGATCCCTTGGGAACGTCCGACAACAGCGGAGTCTGAATGGCGAACCCGAGCAGCAACCCCGCGAAAATGATCAGCGTGATCACACCGTAAAACCGCAGCAACATCGAGAGTCTTGCGACCTTCGCCGCTTCATTGCTGCTCATGGCGGAACTCTCCTCGCCGGAACGGTGGGTGGCCGGGAGTCAAGACAGCTTACTGCTCCGCCGAGGTCTTGCGCTTGGAAGTTCTTGCGCTCGGTCGAGAGGGTGACTCGATCTTAAGAGGGCGATCCGTCCCTCGACATGCGGACTGTGCCGATACGCGCCACACTCGCCGTGTCACGCCTGGACATACTTGCCTTTCGAGCGTGATCCTCAACGCACGCCTTCGAGAACGTACGATGTCGCCGGGCGATCCGGCCGCAATACTTGCAGACTGCGTTGATATGTGCCGGGCGTGAATCCGAAGAGCCGCCTGAAGTGATTAGTGAAGTGACTCTGATCGAAGAACCCGACTTGGAGAGCAGCGCGGTCGATAGCCATACCTTGTGTCAGCAGATCCTTGCCTCGGGTCACCCGCACCTGGGTTTGGTAGGCATGAGGTGGCAGGCCGACTTCGGCCCGAAATACTCGACTCAGATAAAAAGGGCTCAGGTTCACCAGGCGAGCCAGCGCTTCCAAGTCAATGTTGTCCGGATAGTGTGCATCCAGGTACTCGCGCACCCGCCTCACCGCGGCACGTTCGCGCCTGCCATGTTGTGACGCTGGACGGAGATCGGTGTGGCGCCTAACGATCCAGGTCAGCATGTCGCGAAAGCGCGAAGAGATTTCCAGTCGAGTGGCGGACTGTTCCAGCGACCAATGAAACGTGCGAAACAGCGCCGCGAGTTCTGAATCAGGCGTGACGAAGGCTGGGAAGAACGGAACTGGCGTGTCGCGATCCGCGATCTCACTAGAGATTTTCTGCAACACGGTGACAGGCGTTCGCACGCACATGCGGGTCGGTGGGCGCGCACCGATCACCGGGTCGAATGCCATGCCTTCGCCAGGCTGGCCAAGAATGAGTGCGCCCTTGGGCAAGGTATGACTTGCCCCGCGGTACAGGGCCTTCACCGTGCCCGCTTCCATGAGACCGATCACAAGGTCTTCGTG
Source organism: Gemmatimonadota bacterium (assembly GCA_046725585.1). Classification (GTDB taxonomy): domain Bacteria; phylum Gemmatimonadota; class Gemmatimonadetes; order Gemmatimonadales; family Gemmatimonadaceae; genus JAJKIV01. Next base: position 10,030 of record JBKOYV010000201.1, read on the forward strand.
GACGGCTCGCGGCAACGGCTGCGGAACCGGTCCATACATGACTTCGCCCAAACCATCCACTTGCCAGGTCTTGTAGTCCGGAATCGAAGGCCGTGTCATAGACGCCTCATTTACTACGATGTGGACGACCATCTCTCTTCGAGGAGGCCGCGAGCGGGCGCGCTAACGAACCCCAGCGCAACTCCGTCGCCTCTTCATGCCGCGTCCCTCGCAGGAGTCGATCCGCGTGGCACGCCGAACCACCGATTGAGCGCCCGATCCAAGTCTTCGCTGTTTGATCCGGCCCAAGCGACGTAACCGTCTGGCCGGATCAGTAATGCATCAGCGGGCGGCCCCGAGGCGCAGGTTGCGGTAATCACGTTCACTCTGCCCGACCAGCGTGCCCCCTGCTCACGCAAACCGCCGTCCGTGACGAATGTGATCAGAACGCCGCGCGCTTGGTGCATGAGCTCTGAAAGCCGCACTTGACCGCGTTCAGTCATCAGTGTCAGCTCGGGCGCCCATCCACCCACCAAGGGATGTGCATTGACCGCGTCGCCCATCGGGTATCGCACGTCATTGCCCTGCAGAAGATCCACCAACCGCCGGAGCGTCCGATCATCCTGCATCAACTCTGCGAACAATTGGCGCAGAGCCGCCGTGTGCTCGTTAGGTGCGAGCAGCGCACCCTGCGCGCGGGTGTGCATGAGCACGCGCGCTCCCGCGGGGTGTCGTTCGGAGTGGTAGCTGTCCAAAAGGCCGGACGGAGCCCATCCGCGAATCTCTGCGCCGAGCTTCCACCAGAGATTCACGGCGTCGCTAAGCCCTGTGCTCAATCCGGGCCCTCCGGCTGGCAGCTGGATATGCGCGGCGTCTCCCGCCAGCAGGACCCGTCCCTTTCGGTACTGCTCGGCCTGACGACTCGCATCGGTGAATCGAGAGAGCCAGCGCAGCTTCGGTCATCGGAACGTCCCTGCCAGTTGTCCGGCGCACGCTCTCGCGCAACTCCTCGAGGGTCATCGGCGCGTCGCGATCGAAGTCGGCTGGGTATGGTTCTGCGGTTATCACTCGCAGATACCCATCGTCCAGCGGCGGGAATGGAGGCCGCCCGCCTTGCCACACGAGGGGGTTCTCTGCGAGGCCAGGGATTCTCACGTCGCCCAGCCGGAGCAGACGCGTCGGAGCCGTTCCTGGGAATCCGATCCCTGCCAGCTCGCGAACCCGGCTCCGCCCACCGTCGCAGCCGACCACGAACCGCGCGCGAACAGCCCGTACGCCTTCCTTGGCACTGACTGTCAACTGCACCCCGTCGGCATCTTGCGCAAGGCTCACCAGCTCGTGGCCGCGACGTAGCTCTACGTCAAGCTCGCCCGCTCGCTCCGCGAGAAGCCGCTCGGTCACCGCCTGCAGCACGAAGAGGAACTTCGGCGGCTCACCCTGGAGCCGTGTGACGTCTATGGGAATACCGGCAAAATGGAATAGGCCGCTGATCGTCCCCTTTGCCGCCTGAGCCTGCTCGAATCGTTCGAGCAACCCACGATGATCGAGAAGGTCGACGGCTCTTCCCGAGAGACCGAGCGCCTTTGATAATCCGGTCGGCTCGGCCAATTGCTCGAGGACTATGGCGCGAACTCCTGCCAACCGGAGCTCGCAGGCGAGCATCAGGCCCGTGGGGCCGCCACCGACGATGATCGCGTCTTCGGTCATGTCCGCTTCTCTGTTCTGGCGCCGCCTGTAACATCGACCACTACTGCTTGCTCCGGGCGAACCACGTTGTAGTATCGCACCAATTATGTCGACGATCGGTGTGCGGTTGCGGCGAACTTCGAATGTGCGCACCGTGATTTCTACGGCGACGTGCGGTTCGGTGGACCGGCTGGGTTGTGGCACGTGCCAGCCGGACGTCTCGCGTTAGGCGCTCGGATCGAGGGCGAGGCACCACGGTGTCGGTCTCACTGCCTAACGGCGACGGCGCGAGACACGACGAGCGCCGAAGCGTACATCAGGCGATGCCGTAGATCAGGCCGACACGCCCACCTGAAGCGGCATAATCGTTCACATGGGTGACATGAGCTCAGGAACCCGCGAGGGCGCGACGATGACCAGGATTCCCAGGCCGACGATCGCCAGCGCCAGCGGCACGTCGATGGCCGCTCTCGCGGGCACGAGCTTCTGGGCAAGGACCAGGACGGCGATCACAGACATCCACGTGATGCTCATGACGCCTAACGCCACCAGCGTCAGCATCAGTCCAATGCTCGAGCCCACGCAGTAGAGCCCGAACTCGAATCCCGAGCGGACAGTACCACGGCAGCGCCCGCGAAAGACTCGCTTGAGCGGCGTCAGCTCGTAAACGCCGGCGGCGATCACAATCACGCCGGCGGCGAAGGGCCCATGTGGCCGGTACACCGCATAGACCGCGGCGCCGACGAGCGCCCAGACGGAGAGGTACGACGCCACGAACCTCAACACGGCGGCCACACGACCCTTGGCGTGGGCGCGTCGCAAGACCGCCGGGACCGCGCCGGGCAGCATCATCGCCGCCATCATGATCACCCACAGCACGACGAAGGATGCGAACGAGCCGAGCGGGGTCGCCACGCCCATGTCCATCCCGTTCATCTGCCGGACTGTGAACACCCATGACGCGGCGGCGAGGCCGAGTGTCGCCGTCAGCGCAACTGCTGTCTCGACCGCCCTAGTACTCGTCATGGCGGCGATACCACACGCTGGCGCGGAGGTCTCCCGAACCAACGAAGAGCCTCTCGTTCCGCCCACGCGGCGCGCGGTCGAGCCACTGGTACATGCCCCAGAGGGCGTCGAGCCCGCGTGCGTACGCCGAGTAGGTGTGGTAGACGACGCCGTCCTCGAGCGCGAAGGCGCTCATGCCCGGCGCCTCGCGCACATATGTCGCCACGTCAGTGCCAAGACCCGCCGCGATCTCGGCGACCGGATTGTTCGTATCCGCCGCCGCTGATGGCCGCACGTCCATCCTGCGGAAGTTGTACTCGAGGAGTCCCGATTGCTGCTGCTCGGGGGTGAACGTCGCATGGAAGTCGTAGTTGAAGTCGCTGCCGAACGACGAGGCCCAGGGGAAGCTCCACCCCATCCGCCGTTTGAACGCCTGCAGCTTCGCGAGGGGCGCGCGCGATACCGCAGAGAGCGTAACGTCGTGATTCGCGAGGTGGACAACGAAGCCGTTGAACCCGTCTGCGATCGCCGAGCAGGACGGACACCCTGCCTTGTACTCTGGCCCGAACATGAAGTGGTAGACGAGGAGCTGCGAGCGCCCTCGAAAGAGATCGGCGAGGGTTGCCGTCCCTTCGTCCGTGTCGAAACCGTACTCCTTGTCGATGCGAACCCAGGGCAGCTCCTGCCGCCGCCGCGCCAGCTCGTCGCCGCGTCGCGTGAGCTCCTTCTCGGCCTCAAGCAGCTCCAGCCGGGCCGCGAGCCATTCTTCACGTGTTCCCGTGTTATGGTCGGTCATCATCGTGACCTCCTCTGGAGTTTGTCTGATACTCTCATTCATCTAGTCCATTCACTAGCATGATGCAAGTATCGATGGCTCAAACGCCTCATGCCTGTCGAGCCAGCAACAACGTGCTGTGGCTCAATGCATGCAAGTGATGCGTCGACATGACGATCTTCTGGAGCAGGCGCCGCCACTCGCGCGGCCGCGTTAGGCGGATACTCCCTCCGACTACTCGGCGATGCTGAGGTGATCAGATAAGGGCGGCGTCGCGGGGCTTGATGTTCGCATTCAGGTGAAACACGTTCGCCGGGTCCCATTGCCGCTTGAGCGCCACGAGGCGTGCAAGCTTCGTCAACCCGTAGGCGTCACCGACCCGCTCGTCGGTGTCGGCGCCGAGGTCGTTCACATAGACGGCCTTCTTCGCATAAGGAGCGAGCGCCTTCCAGGTCTCGCGCGTGAGCGAGATGTTCCGCTCGTCGTCTGCCGGATCGTCCCACGTTGCGGCGGGAAGCAGATCGAAGGTTGCGTCGCGATTGGAGTAGGCCGTGTCGTCCTCGCCCACGCGGCCGATCGCACCTCCGAGTGAGAAGAGCTCGATGCCACAGGCTTCACCCGGCAAGAGGCCATGCTCGACAAACGTGTCGAGGAAGGGCTCGGAGATTTCGCGCATCAGCGAACCCTTCCAGTAATGACGCCGTCCCGGTCCCGACGCCTCGCCCGTCGCCGCCTGAAGGTCCGGGTAGCTGATAACGTCCACTTGTTGGATAACGGGCGGCGCGACTCCCCTCAGCACGGTCGCGAGCCGCCGACCCTCGTCGAGATCCTCGCCAGCGTAGGCGCACCACAGATAGAGCTCTCGGGCGGCCAGTCCGTTCGAGAGCTGGCCGGTCCCACGTCCCGGACCGATGCCGATGAGGCCGCACAACTCCGGCGGCGCGTTCTGCAGAAGGTCGAAGAAGACACGCGCGACAGATCGTGCGTGCGCGGCATCGTAGCGTTGTTGTATCGAGAGCATCGGTCCGACCGGATGAAGGCGGAACTCGAACTCGGTCACGATGCCGAAATTGCCTCCGCCGCCGCGCAGGGCCCACAGGAGCTCCGCGTTATCGTTCGTCGAAGCCCTGACCACGTCGCCGTTCGCCGTGACCACCTCTGCCGCCACAAGGTTGTCGCAGGCAAGCCCATGCAGCCGTGCCAGCCACCCGAACCCGCCGCCTAACGTCAATCCTGCGACGCCAGTGTGATGGACCATGCCGCCCGTCGTGGCCAAGCCGTGCTCGTGGGTCGCGCGATCCAGCTCGCGAAGCAGCGTACCACCACCTACGCGTGCGCGCCGCGCGTGCGGATCCACGACGATGTGCCTCATCGCCTGAAGATCGAGCGTGACGCCGCCGTTCGTCTGCGACAGACCCGCTACGCTGTGGCCCCCGGCCCGGACGGCTATTTCGAGACCCTCGCGGCGAGCGTAGCGAAGCGCTGCAACAACATCACTCGTCGTCCGACACCGCGCGATTAGCGACGGTCGCCTGTCCACCATCGAATTCCAGGTGCGCCGAGCGTCATCATAACCCGGATCGTTCGGGCGAATCAGCTCGCCGAAGAAGCCATCGATTTCGCTCACGGGGAGTAGTGCTCCTGACGCACGTAACCACGGCCGGTTCGAATGGCTTGAACCTGCCTAACGGCGATAGTCGAGGGCATTACAATGACGACGTTTGACGGGATGCTCATTTGTCCTTGTCGAGCCCGAAGGTCAACCGCTTTCCTTGCTCATATGCGCCGTCGGGGAGGGCCCACCGTAAAACGGAGGTGAATTTCGCTTGTGGTCCAATCAAGTAGTGCAATCGTGGCGCGTCGCTGGAAATGATTCTGCGTATGGTTTCCGCTACGACGTCCGGCCCAGGCGCTTTCTGCTCGTGGCCACGAATCGCCTTGAAGGCGCGGCGCCGCCATGGCTCGTATTCCGGAATCGGTTCAGCCGGTGCTTGCCGCTTGTCCGCCATTGGTGTCTTCAGGAACGCAGCCTCCGTCAGGGACACACGAATGTTGAACGGCTTGACTTCCATTCGCACCGCTTCGGTAAACCCCTCCAGGGCGAACTTGCTGGCGGAATAGATGCCCATGAACGGGATGGCGGAGAGGCCGGAGAAAGAGCTGACGTTGATGATCTGTCCGCGCCTTTCCCGGCGCATTGACGGCAGAACGGCTTTGACCATTCTGACGACGGCGAAGAAATTCGTCTCGAACTGCGCCCTGGCTTCCTCCAGCGAGATTTCCTCCACCGCGCCGCCCAGCTCATAAGCGGCGTTATTGATCAGGACATCGAGTCGTCCCGCGCGATCAATCGCTGCTTGTACGCACGCCACCACCGAGTCATCCCTGCGCAGATCCAGGCGCAGCATCTCAACGCCGGGGATTGTCTCCGCGCCGGCCGGGCCTCGGCTCGTCCCGAAGACCTGGTAACCACTTTGCGAAAGCAGTCGCGCCGTGGCCCGGCCAACGCCAGACGATGCACCCGTAATCAAGACCACTTTCCGGTCAGAGTCGGCTGCCTTCATATGGCCTCGCTGCCTAACTCGTCAGGCGATCCCGTAGGTCAGACTTACGCGCCCACCCTGAAGCTGCTGAACGTTCCGGAGCTCGAGCCCCCGACGACGTTCCGTTGTTGCAAAGAGTCCCTTCCCTTTACCGGCGATCAGCGGGTGAACGATGAGTCGAAGCTCGTCGACCATCCCGGCGTCGATGAGGCTTGCGGTGGTCCGAGCGCCTCCGACGAGATAAATGTCCTTGCCGGGTTGCTGCTTGAGAGCAGCGATTTCGTCGATTCCCCGCAGGAAGCTCGTCCTTGGCCAGCTCGCTGACGTCAGGGTATTCGAGAGCACGTAGTGCGGAGTCCGTGCGGTGAACCGCGCGTATTCGACCTCACCCGGCGTCGGCAGCTTGCCGGTCATCGGGAGCGGCTTGTCAGGCGCTTGGTACACGGCGGTCCAATACCGCTCATAGCCGGGGTACATGCCTCCCCCGAGGACGCACGCGTCTACTCGCGGCGTTACGTCGTACGCATCCGACCACGCGTCGACCCAATCCGCATAGCCGTCCGGCCCCTCGATCTTGTCGTCGAGAGACATCGTCATTCCGGCGATCAACTTTCGCATGGCAACCTCCACATGGCCGCCGTCATCCTGGTCCTGATTGGTGATAAAGCATTGAGTGGTCGCTGCTCGCGCTCGAGTCGTCGCTCGACGGCTCTATCTCGATGTCGAATGAACGCCGGCGATTTCGACATGAGCTCACGGCTCAGTCCGCATGGGATCGGATTGCTGACCGCTGCCGGGATCACCTCCCGGTGACACTCTTGATCTCAAAACGCCGGCGCCGCAGCCATTTGGCTGCGGCGCCCGTTTCGGTCCTGGTCAGCGTTAAGCGGCGCTAGCGCTGCGTGGTGTCGGGCTTCGGTGGAGCTGGCCACGCACGGACTCGTTCCTGAATCGCGTGGAAGTCCGGTGTGTCGCGCATGAGCGCTTTTTCGGGATCGAGCCGGAGCCCGGCAATCTGCTTGCGCGTGGCGGCGACTCTCGACTGATCCGTCGGATGTGTCGAGAAGAACGCCTCCACGAGGGACGGCTGGCGCTTTTGCTCCTCGAAGAGCTTCTCGAAGAATGACGGCAAGCCTTCGGGATCGATCCCCGCGCGAAGCGTGTTGACCACACCTTCCGAATCTGCTTCGGCCTCATCGTGCTGGCTGTATTTCGCGGCAAGGGCGTCCTCGCCCACCCGGACCGCAACGCGACCGCCGATGGTGTGGCATACACGCGTCAGCGTGCAGAGCAGCACCAGCCCGACGGTTCGACGCTCCTGTCCCTCTATCTGCTTGACGGAATGCCGACGGACGACGTGACCGATCTCATGGCCCATGATGCCGGCAATCTCGTCGAAGCGGTCCGCCTGCTCGATCGCCCCGCGATTGACGTAGATGAATCCACCCGGGAGCGCGAAGGCGTTCACGTCGGGGGAGTTGACGACTTCAAACCGCCAGTCGAGATCGGCGCGGCTCGTCTTCGACGCCATCGACCGCCCCAACTCGGTCACGAATCGATCGACCACGGAGTCGTGGACGATCGGGAGCTCCGAGTCGACCTGCGCCGCGTTGGCGCTGCCGATCGCGCGCTCGTCGGACTGCGACACCGAGCACGCAGTCACGGCGACGGAGCTCAGGACAAGAAAGACACGTCTGATAGTCATGGGAGTCGAAGGCTGAACCTTCAGATCTGGTGAGACAGACCGCGGGATGCCGGCATCGAGCATCCCGCGATCGCTCTGCCTAACGCCATCTCAGGATGCCGGCCGCGGTCAGGCTCGAATGGTCTCCTGGACGCGCTGCGCAACTTTCGGCGATAGCGACGTGCGAAGAATGGTGCCGCCATAGCCGCGGAACTTCTCGGCCATCTGCTCGGCATTGCCACCGCGAACGACGGCGAACACGGCGGAGTCGCCTGGCTGGATCATGCCGCCGACTTCCTTGACGAAGTCGTCGGAGATCCCGTACTCACGCTTGAACGTGTCTGCGTCCTCGGCGCCGATGGCTCCGCCGATGGTGCCGGCGGTCGCCGCGCCAACGCCGAGGGTCGCCGCCGCCGCTGCCGCACTCAGGCCGCCGGTGAACGGCGCGGCCAGGAGCGCTCCAATCATGGCGCCGATGAACGCGCCGTAGCCGGCGCCCTCCTTCGTCGTCGGCTGGACGCTCTGGTCGATGCGCAGCCGGCCGTCATCCGTGCGATATGCCGCAACAGCGTCCTTCATCTGGAGCGACCAATCGTATGTGAGCTGCTCGAGCTGGCCCAGCACTTCGGAAGCCCGGTGTTTGCCGTGGAATCCCACGACGATGAGGTTCTCTGACATGGTTGGTACCTCGAGGTATGAGGGTGGTGTGCTGGGTCTCCCGATGGGCCGGTCGACCCAGCACGAGGCAGTCGTTAGGTGCAGGCCGGCTCACCGCTGGTAAGCGCCGCGGAGCGTGGCCTCGACGTCGCCGACGCTGGTCCGTAGCCGGTACGCGCCGACGAGCAGGAGGACGCCACCGACGATCGCGAAGGCCGAGATGAGCGCCATGAGGGCGGTCAGCGTGGCGGGCGGGCTCATGAAGGCGTAGACCGAAGCCAGCACGGTGAGAATGCCGAACGCCATCGCCCATCCCCACGGCACGCCAAGGCGGCGTTCCTGGACCGAGACGGAGATTCCGGCGATGCCGGTGAGCAGGAGCCACCACGACACCCACACGACGGCGAACGTCAGCGACAGCCCCGGATAGTAGTAGAGCGCCGCGACACCGAACGCTGTGCTGATGAGCCCACTCAGGAACAGGAGCCACCAGTGTGGCGCGACCGAGCGCACGTCGAACGCGTGAACCATGTTGACGAGGCCCTGCACCACGGCCCAGATGGCGATGACCAGCGCGAGCGCGGCCACGGATTCCATCGGGCGTGCGATGATGAAGATGCCAAGGATGATGCCTAGTGCCCCGCGAATGACGAGCGCCCACCAGACGCGATTCAGCGCCTTGCCGAGTTCCGTGTTAGCCATGTTGCCCTCCCGCCGCTCGAGCGGCTTCCGAGTTCGAAGGAGCGCCATGGATTTTTCGTGCGCCCCGATTGTACGAGTACTGTCGTCAACGGCTTCTTTCCGCGCGTCCATCCAACGGGCTGTCTTCAGCTACGACTTTCGAATGACAAGCGACAGACTGTCCGACGTGCCTAACGCCGATCATCGCAGGGCCCGTCCGTCAGGCCCGGAGCGTGTCCTGCACGCGCTCCGCCACCGGTGACGACAGCGTGGTGCGAAGGATCGTTCCACCGTAGCCGCGAAACTGCTCGGCCACGCGTTCCGGATCTGCGCCGACGACGATGGCGAACACGGCGGAGTCGCCCGGCTGGATCATCCCGCCGACCTCCGTCACGAACTCGTCGGGAATGCCATAGTCTCGCTTGAACTTCTCCGCGTCATCCGCGGCCAGGGCCCCGCCGACGGTGCCGGCGGCGAGTGCACCGACTCCAATCTTCGCCGCTGTCGCGGCGACGCTGAGGCCGCCGGTAAACGGCGCAGCGATCAGCGCCCCAAGCACACCGGCGATGACCGCGCCGTACCCAGCTCCTTCCTTCGCGGTGGGCTGCACACTCTTGTCGACGCGCAGCCGGCCATCATCGGTCCGATACGCCGCGACCGCGTCTTTCAGATCGAGTGTCCAGTCATAGGCGAGCTGTTGGAGCTGCGAAAGCACTTCGGATGCACGGTGCTTCCCGTGGAATCCGACGACGGTGAGATGATCCTGCATCACGCGATCTCCGATATGAGCAGTGAGGGTGATTCCGTTGCACTCGAGGCGGGCTCTCCAGCAGTCCGCCCGAGCGCATAGCATGATCGGCTCGTCGAGCCGCCCGCGCGTCCAACCAACGGACTGTCCTCACCTACGACTTTCGGTTGACGCGTCGGCGTCGCGAGATCGGAGGAAAGACACGCGGTCAGCTCGCCGGGCATTACGCGCGCAGCGTTTCCTGCAGCTTGGCCTCCTTCACCGGATCGAGCGACGTACGTAGCACCTTGCCGCCACTCTTCGAGAAGTATTTGGACGCGACGTCGCGCTCACGCGGCTCGAGGAGCGCGAAGATGGCCGAGTCGCCGGGTTGAATCATGCCGCCGACTTCTTTCACGAAATCGTCGGAGATCCCGAAGCGGTCCTTCCAGTTGATCGCCTCTTCCGAGCCGACTATCGCACCGACCGAGCCCATCGCGACGGCGCTCGAGCCGATTGCCGCTGCCGCCGCGCCCGCACTCGCACCACCGGTGAACGGCGCGGCGAGGAGCCCGCCGACCAACAGTCCCAGCGTGGCGCCTAATCCACCACCTTGCTTGCCCGTGAGATTCAGGCTCTGCTCGACCCGAAGCTTACCGTTGTCGCGCCGGTAGGCCGCAACGCCGTCGTCGAGATTGATGACCCAGTCAGCATCGAGCTGCTGGAGCTGATCGAGCACTTCCGCTGCGCGGTGTTTGCCGTGGAATCCCACGACGATGAGGTCGCTCATGATGTTATTCCTCCGTGTGAGTGAGCGTGTAGGTATCGACGCTCATACAGTCACATCGGCGAGTGCCTCACACCATCGAACGCACGACCGATCTTTCGTTAGGCAGAATGGCGGTGCCGCTGCTACACCATTCGGCGTACGGCGTGGGAGACGCCCAGTGCGCGAGCGCGGCGGTCAGGTGAGGTGAATCATGCCGCGCTTGAGCGCGACCGTGACGGCCGCGGTGCGGTCGTCGACACTGAGCTTCGACAGAATGTGCAGGACGTGGACCTTCACGGTCGCTTCGGTCCTGCCGATCGAATCGGCGATCTCCTTGTTGCTCTGGCCCTTCGCCATCAACGACAGCACCTCGAGCTCCCGTTCCGTCAGCTCGATGCGCGGCGTGAACTCGGCGAGCTTCTGTGCAACCGTCGCCGGAACGACGCGCCCGCCGCGATGGACCGAACGAATCGCGTCGGCGACCTGGTTGCGCAGCGCATCCTTGAGCAGATAGCCGCGCGCTCCCGCCTGGAGCGCGCGATGGATGTCCGCATCACCCTCGTACGTCGTGAGCGCGATGATGCGCGCGTCAGGGAATTCGGAAGTAATGGCCTCGGTGGCCTGCGCGCCGCCCATGACCGGCATGCTGAGATCCATCAGTGTCACGTCAGGACGATGGACTCGGAACAGCTGGACCGCCTGCGCCCCGTCCGCCGCTTCCGCCACGAGCTCGAAATCCTTGTAGAACGCGAGCAGCGCAGCCAGACCATCGCGAAAGATCGGGTGGTCGTCGACCGCCATGACGCGGATGACGGTGCTTGATGCGGGCGAAGTGCCGTTGTTGGACGTCATGGGATCAATGGTTATGCGACGCGTGCGGGGCGACAATACACCATTCAGTTAGTCTTTACTGCGCGCGGCCCACGCGGTTTCGCTCTCCTGCTTGAGACGCTTTAGATCCGCGGCCACGTTGTCGCGAAGACCGGTCGTCACTCGACTCTTGATATTCAAGGCGCCGCCACTCGGCAGGTGATCGAACCGGTAGCGCCGGACGGCGATGACGGTGAGCCCCGGCGCGCCTGACGCCGTCGCGCGGTCTGCGGCCGCCAGCACCTCGAGCCCCGCCTCGAAGTAATGGTTCCCGTAGATCTGTTTCGAGGCGACCAGTGTCACGTCGGGCACATCCGCGGGCGAGTAGATGAACTGGTGGGTGATGCGTGTGACCGGTCGAAGGTGTGGCATCTCGTCGCGTGACCAGAAAACCACATCGGTCGCCTCGGGGAGGGTATGCCCTGGATACTTCAGTAAATGGTCACCGAGTGACGGGACTGCCGAGAACGCATACGATGAGTCGCGAAGCATGGCGGTAAACGCGTCGCTCGAGTGGACCGAGCCGCGATCGTCGTACACGAGCATCGCGGCGTTGCCACGAGCACGATAGTCGTTCACGTACTCGACCATCCGCTGGCGCGCGTACGTTCCGACGCGAGCCTTCGCGTCCGGAGCCGTGAGGTCGATGCCGGTGTGGAGTCGCTCCATGTCCGTCGCCGGCAGCTTGAAGTTGCAATCGTTCGGCTTGCAGTCACGTAGCTCCTTGACGTCGTCATCGCTGACGGCGAACGCGCCAACGTCCGTTGCCGAAGCTGGTTGACTGAAGAGCTGCACCTGCGTGCGTGTCGGCGAACGCAACGCCCGGGGCAGATCACGCTGCCGGTCGAGGAAGAACGACCGCGGCACGTTGACCTGCGCGGCGCCGAAGACCGCGACATCACGCCCGTCGCCGGTCTTCAGAATCCTCGCGACCGTTTCGCCGCGCGTTAGGCCGGCACTTTCGGCTGGCGTCAGGCCGACGCCGCGGACGAGGAACTCCTCGGCGGTCCGCCAGCGGGCCTGGGCGTCGGCGTCGGTGGTGACCAGAAGCCCACTCAGGGCAAGTACGATCGGCCCCGAAGGAAAGACCGCTTGGCGTCGCATGACATACCTCCGTAAGGTGATCGCGTCAGAGAACACGCGACGCGATGTTCGCTCCCCACTCGACCACGCGTTCGGTCCAGGGGCGCTTGCGAAACTCGTCGGGAATGATCTCCATCGCGTGATTCAGGTCATCCAGGAACATTCGATTCATGCGTTCGCCGAACGCCGCGTCGAGCACGGTGAGCGTCACTTCTTCGTTGAGTACCAGCGACCGGTTGTCGAAGTTCATCGTGCCCACGGAGGACCACAGCCCGTCGACCACGAACGTCTTGGCGTGCAGCGCAGTCGGCTGCCATTCGTACACGCGTACGCCGGCGTCGAACAGCCGTTGATACCGCTTTCGCCCCGCGCGCCGTGCGATCCGCACGTCGGTGCGCGGACCGGGAAGCATCAAGCGTACGTCGACGCCGCGTCGCGCCGCCGCGATCAGGAGATCGATGAAATTCGTGTCCGGGGCGAAGTAGGCGTTCGTCACGTAGAACGTCTTGCGTGCCGCGGCGATGGAGAGCGCCAGGAACCGCTCGGCGATCGTGGTGCCGAGCGTTGGTGGTGCATACAGGAGAGCCGCGGTTGTCGAGCCGGCGGCCACCGAAGGAAGCGTTAGGCGGCCGGTGAGCAGCTCCCCGGTCGCTTCGCTCCACGCCGCGGCGAATGCGGCCTCGAGCTGGCGGACCACAGGTCCCTCGAAGCGCACGTTCGTGTCTCGCCAGCCACCGTTGCTGAGGCCGTCGCCGAGCCACTTGTCGTCGATGCCGAATCCACCAGTCCAGCCAATACGGCCGTCGATGACGATGGCGCGGACATGGGAGCGGTTATCGACGACGTTGAGCGCTGACAACCGAAGCGGACGAAACGCCACGACCGTCGCGCCGGCGTTGCGCATCGCGGTCAGGTGCTCGGCGGGAATCCTTCCTGTGCCGAACGCATCGTACAGTGCCAGCACGCGGACGCCTGCCTTCGCGCGCTCGAGGAGGATCTCGCGGAGTGTGTCGGCCACTCCACCAGGGAGCCCATAATACACCTGGAAAATGATCGATCGCTGAGCCGACCGCAGATCGTCCCAGAGGCGAGCGAACGTTCCGTCGCCGTTGACGGCAATGTCGACGCGATTGCCTGGTAGCAGGATCGCCCCAGTCGCCAGCGCGACGCTGAGGGGGAACTCTGGCTCACTCGCCGCCAACGGCTCCTCGTTCCGTCCGACGCTCCTGACATGCTTGAGCGCGCTGCCGCGGGTCAGGTAGAGGAATCCGACGAGCGTAATAGCCACCAGGATGACGACGGCGACCACACGGAGAATCGTAACGGCGACACTCATGACGGTGCCCCACGTTGCAGGCGCATGTCCTTTTCCGCGGTGTTCCTCGTTACGCCCATGTTAGTCACACTCGGCACGCGTCGCATCCAACGGACGGCGGGTCTATCCGTAAGGCGCGAGAGTGAGTGTTGACTCAGCCGAAAGAAGTATCCGACGACTCTCCGCGCGGTCGATTCGCCGCCGGCGTGCACGCCATTCCCGAATGCCGCCGCTCGGCGTTAGGCAGGCGTAGCAACGCGTGACGTATCCGGTCGCAGGTCAGGTGCCGCGTCAGCGACGGCCGGCCGCGCTGCGTCAGTCACCGGAGCGTATTCCTGACGGTACGCCTGCAGCAGCTCGAACAGGTACGCGATCGCCAGCGGGCCCAGGAGAATGCCAAGCAGACCGAAGTACCGCACGCCCGCGAACGCGCCGACGAGCGTGATCATCGGATGAATGTTCGACACCCGCTTGTACACCAGCGGCCGAATGAGATTGTCCACGTTGCTCGCAATCCCGGCTCCGATGACGACCATCGTCGCTGCCGCACCCGCTCGCCCCTGCGCCAGAAGCATGATCGCGGCAGGCGCCCAGACCAGGCTGCTGCCCAGCACGGGAAGCACCGACGCGAACGCGGTCACCGTTCCCCAGAAGAGCGGATTGGGGAGGTCCACGAGCCAGAACCCCGTGCCGACCAGCGTGCCCTGCGCCACCGCAACGAGCGCCGTGCCAAGCAGCGTCGCCTCCGTCACGCCGAAGAAGCGATTGAGCAGTGCATCCGACGTATGCCCCGAGAACGGGATGTAACCGCGCGCGGCCGCCCACATCTGCGGTCCGGAACGCAGCAGGTAATACAGCCCGAAGAACGCGATGACGAAGTTGAGCACGAGCGACGTCGCTCCGCCTACGAACCCGGCGAGCTGCGACGAAAGCCACCCGAGCAGCGAATCGGTCGCCTTCGCCAACTCCGGCCCCACCTGAAAGGTGCCTACTCGCATCTGGGCTATGCGCGAGAACACGTCGCTCGTCTGCGCTCGGCGGAGCGCGTCTGGTGCCTGATCGATCAGCAAGCCTATCAGCCACGTAGCCGGGAGGGCGATGAGCAGGAGTGCCGATACGAGCACGAGGGCCGCGGCGATCCCCGGTTTCAACGCGCGCTCGAGCCATTGGTACGGATGAGCGAAGATCACGTACAGCACCGCCGCACCAAGAAGGCCGCTGAGGAAGGGCGACAGGCCAATGGCGACGGCGACCGCGAGGATGAGGATCAGCAAGGCGGCGCGGTCCCGGGATGTCTGGAGGAATGGCATTGGCGGCAAGGCTTAGGGGCAATGACGCCGACTCGCGTCCACACGAGTCGTTGAATGGCGTTGGTCGATCCCGCTCACCCCAATACTCGCTGCGTTACCGCCAAACCGCATGGATCCTTAGGTCGAACCTGTCGTACACCGTTCGAGTAACGCTGCGAGCTGGCGCGTGACCAGTCCGCGCAGCGCTCTCATCCATCTCTCATCCACGAGCCGATTCGGCCGATACCTATCGACAATAGCACCCACTGAGGGACGCCATATCGTGCTTCTGGTCAGGGTCTACGGTGATCCCCGCCAATGCGAGACGGGCATCCTCACCGTCCTCGATTCTGGCGACGCCTTTTTCTTCCCCGGAGGGAACCTATGGACACCGAGAAAGCCTACGCCGATCGCCTCCAGGCCCAGATGCGCACCGCGGATGCCCGCCTCGACGAGATGGAAGCGGCGGCGCGTGCGCGCAACGCCAAAGCCGAGATGGACGAGATCTCGGGCCTCCGCGCGCAGCGGGACCGCGTGAGTCAGCACGTGGCAGACGCGAAGAAGAAGATGCGCGGCGACTGGGAGGCGGTCCGCCGTGAGGTCGATGCGGAGTGGACCGGGTTTCGGCGGTCGGTGAGCGACGCGCACACCAAATACACAGCATGGGACAGCGCGCGCGAGCAGCGGTTCAACGCTCATCTCGATCAGGCGGATGCCGCGCTTCGGAGGTCGGCGGCGGCGGATGCCGAAGTGGCGGCGGACGCGCGAATTCAACTCGCCGAAGCCAGTGACGAATTGAAGTCCAAGACCGCCTCGGCTCGACAGAACTTCAAGGCGTGGCGTGAGCGTCGGGCGGACGAGAAGCTGCTTGGGCAGCTCAGTGATTCGGAGCTGGAGCTGGACGAGGCATACGCCCGCTACACGGTGGCGCTCGAGAACGCGGAGAAGCGCGGAAAGCGCCCGCGCGCTGATTGAGTCACGTCGCTGGTGGGGTTTTGTCAGTGTTCCTTGTGCTGCTGGCCGGCGGCCTGGCACTGGCTGCCGCCGGCGCGCAGGAACGCGACGGCGAGCTCTCCGAGTATGTGCACACGGCGTGGACCCGTGAGGATGGTGCGCCCACGTCCATCATGGCCATGGCGCAGACGGCGGACGGATTCCTGTGGCTCGGGACCGCGAGCGGTCTCTATCGATTCGACGGCGTCCGCTTCGAGCTGTATTCCCCGCGGGTGGGGCAGATCCCTTCCGTTCAGGTCTACGCCCTGCTCGCCATGCCTAACGGCGATCTGTGGATCGGCTACGCCTTCGGCGGCGTGAGTTGCCTCCACCGCGACACGCTGGACAACTTCGACCGGCGCGATGGCTTACCGGGCGGTTCCGCCTGGTCGTTGGTGCACGAGGGCGACACGGTCTGGGTCGGGACGACACGTGGGCTCGCGCGAATCGAGCCCGGCCCTCGGCGACGTGCTCACCCCATTCCCGACTTCACCGGGGCGATTGTCACAGGGTTGCTCTTCGATAGTGTGGGTACGCTGTGGGTCGGGTCCAGGCAGAGAGCCTACCGACGCGAACGGGGATCGACACGCTTCGCGCCCTCGAACTACACGTTCGGTGAGGAGGTTGCCTTTTACGCCGGCCCTCGGAAAGCAGTGTGGGCGGTGGGCGACCGCGCTGGCTTGCTGGAGCTCGCGAGTCCGTCTGGAGCTCCCCTTCATCGATTCGTCAGGAAACGGCGTGGGATCCGGGCACTCTTTGTCGACCACGACGGAGGGTTATGGGCAACTGCGCGGTCGGGGCTGGAGCACTCGCTCCCCGCCAGCACCGAAGCGCCCCGGTTAGGCCTCGTGCGGTTGAACCCTGCCGGGGCGCTGAGCGGCAGCGTGCCGGCGGCGTTCGTCCAGGATCACGAGGGGAACGTCTGGGTCGGAACGGAAGGCGGACTCGATCGATTCCGCAAGCGGAGGCTGCATTCCGTCACGCTGCCGCGTGAAACGACATCGCTGTCCATCACCCCTGCCGACAGCGGTGCGGTCTGGGTGGGCTCGTCCGGTCATGCGCTGATGCGCGTGAAGCTGACGGCTGACGACCGCCTTCGCATCGACTCGTTTCCCGCCGTGCCAAAATCCATGGATGTGACCTACCGCGATCCTCGAGGCGCCCTGTGGGTAGCGGGCGTCAAGGGACTGTGGCGATCCTCCGGAAACAGGTTCGTGAGAGTCGCGCTCCCTGCGACCATGATGGGTGCACAGTCGATCACCACGGACGGCGCCGGTGGTGTGTGGGTCTCGTTCCCGCGTGACTCGGTCTACCGGGTACGAGGCACGGCGTGGATTCCCTACGGAAACGTCTCGGGCTTGCCACGTGAGCCGGCCATTGTCCTGGCGAGCGACGAGGGAGGTGGAACCTGGTTCGGCTATCCGGGAAGCCGTGTGGCGCTCCTCGAGGGTCAAAGCGTTAGGCTCTTCGGCGCCGATCAGGGACTGCACGTCGGCAACGTGCTCGCCATTCACGCCCAGGGTGGGCGCACCTGGGTCGGCGGGGAGCTCGGTGTCGCGCTGCTCGACCACGGTCGCTTTCGGCAGCTGACGGGCGCTGGGGGGGCCGCGTTCCGGGCGACCACGGGCATTGCGGAGACCAACCGCGAGCTGTGGCTGCATGGAGCCGACGGCATCAGTCGCATCCCTCGCGACGAGGTCGAGCGAGTGGCGCACGACACCTCGTACCACGTTCGCTTCGAGCGGTTCGACTTCCGCGATGGGCTGGAGGGTGGGACACCGCAGATTCGTCCGCTGCCGACGATGGTGACCGGATCCGACGGGCGTCTGTGGATTGCGACATTCAACACGCTCCTATGGATCGACCCCACGGCGATTCTCCGGAACCGACTCGCCCCGACGGTGGTGGTGCGATCGCTCACCGCCGGGGGCCGGGCGTACGCCGCTCGTGATACCATCGCGTTGCCGAAGGGGACGTCGTCCGTTCAGATCGACTACACGGCGCTCAGTCTGTCGATTCCCGATCGTGTCCGGTTCAAGTATCGCCTAACGGGGAGCGACGCGGACTGGCAGGATGTCGGCCCGCGCCGTCAGGCGTTCTATACGAGTCTGCACCCGGGAGTTTACCGCTTCCGGATCATCGGGTCCAACGAGGATGGCGTCTGGAACGAGACGGGCGCGTCCGTCGCCTTCGTCATTCCGCCCACTTTCGTGCAATCGCGCTGGTTCCTTGCGCTCTGGGTGGCCACGCTGCTCGTCGCGGCAGCGCTGCTGTACCGGCTCCGGCTCAGACAGGTCGCCGGTGCGCTCCGCGCTCGTTATGCGGCGGCGCTCGACGAGCGCACGCGGATCGCCCAGGAGCTGCACGACTCGCTGTTGCAGGGCGTGAGCGGGATGACGCTGCAGCTGGACGCCGTCCAGCGGTCGCTCACGGAGGACCCCGGCGCCGCGGCCGAGATGCTGGGCCGGGTGCTGGCCATGGCGGATGTCACACTCCGAGAGGCGCGGTCCACGATCTGGGATTTGCGGGCTCCGGAGCTCGAGGCGCACGACCTGCCCAGCGCGCTGGACATTGCCGCGCATCGGCTGGTCGGCGATGCTCCGATCGAGCTGCGCGTCTCGGTCGCGGGCGCTCAGCGAAAGCTCGATCCCATGCTGGAGACCACCGCCCTGCGCGTCACGCGCGAGGCGGTGACGAACGCGCTGAAGCATGCGTCGCCATCCCGCATTGATATCGACGTCACCTATAACTCGCGAATGCTCGAGCTGCGCATCCGCGATGATGGCGTCGGATTCGGTCTCCCCCATCTCGAAGCAGCCGCGGACGCCGGGCACTGGGGCATCAAGGGCATGCGGGAGCGCGCGGCGCGGTACGGTGGGACGGTCGAGCTCTCGAACGGCGCCGGGCGCGGCGGCGTGGTCCGTGTCACGCTGCCGGCCCGCCCAGTCGGTCGAGGCGATGCCTAACGAGGCCAGTCGAGTGCCACGCCCAGGTCCCGGTAGTGGGACTTGCCCCATCGCGCAAGCGCGTCGAGCACTGGATGCAGCGTACGCCCGAATTGACTGAGCTCGTACGTCACCGTGCGCACGCGACCTTCGTGAATCGTGCGAGAAATGATGCCGTCACGTTCCAGCGCCCGAAGCTGTTGCGTGAGCACCTTGTGTGACACGCTCGGGATCGCCGCGTAAAGCGCGTTGAATCCGCGCGGCCTGCTGCGGAGCTCCCAGAGGATGAGGGGCTTCCACTTCCCGCCGACGACGTCCAGCGTCAGCTCGACGGGACAGGTATAACGGACAGCCTCGACCATGCTCCGCGCCGTCATGTTGCACCCGTGCGTGAGTGATCCACTTACCAAAAAGTGCGTACTACCGCCACGCCGGTTCGCGTGCGAGAGTGCGGATGAATCGGGATGCAGCTTCGTCGAACCATCTGCTTCAACGGAAACGACTCATGCGAGTGATCGCCTACGATCAGTTCAAGCCTGGCGTGACCATGGAGACCATCAAGCCGCTTCTGCCGCAGGAGGTCGCCAACGTCTGGCGCCTCTGGAAGGCAGGCGTCGTCCGTGAAAATTACGCGCGCGCCGACGAACCGGGCGTTATCATCATGTTCGAGGTCGACTCGGTGGCGGAGGCACAGGCGTACGTCGCCGACTTCCCGATGACGCAGGCGGGGTATCTCGAGTGGTTTTACATTCCGCTCATGGCCCCGGTGATGCTCGAGAGCCAGTTCAGCGAGACGGCACTCGCCCAGGCCAGCCTGCCGCCCGATCGGCCACAGGTCCACACCAACGCCTAACGGGACGACTGCCATGCAACACGCCTTCGGCCTCGACATCCCCCAGACGCTCGAGGAGGTCTGCGATCCCAGGCGCATGGCACTCCTCGTGTACGACCTGCAGGTCGGGATCCTTCGTCAGCTGCCGACCGCATCGCAGGTGATCCCGCGTGTGGTCGAGGTGTTGGGCGCGGCGCGTGCGGGCGGGTATCGCACCGTCTTCAGCCGATACGTATCGATGCCGAAGGAGCTCGCCGGCGTGTCGCAGCTGAGAATGGCAATGGCCTGGCAACGCGTCGCCAGTGTCGATCGCGTACGAGCCGCCTTTCCGCCGGACGCGCCGCAGACGCGACTCATCCCGGAGGTGTCGCCGTTGCCGAGTGAGGCGGTGTTCGACAGGATCACGATGTCGGCGTTCGTCGGAACGCCACTGGACCTGGTGCTCCGCGACTGCGGCATCAACGCCGTTGCCATCGTCGGCGTCGCACTCGAGGTCGGCCTCGAGCCGACCGTGCGTCATGCCGCGGACCTTGGCTACATACCGGTCGTTGTCACCGATGCGTGCGGAGGCCGAGACGAAGCCGCGATGGAGCGCTCGCTCGCAGGGCTCAGGTTCGCCGGTGACGCGATCTTCACCGATGTCGCCACAATCTGCCGCCTGTTTCGCAAGTCTGCGGTCGACCCGGTGACGCAGCAGCCGAACATCGATACGCATCAGGCCGTCGTGTAGCGATACGCGTGCGGTGCTCTGCGCGACCCGCCTAACGTAACAGCTGCGGCGTCATCGGACTCGGGCCTGATTGAGGAGACGTGCCTGACGAGGGCGGACCGACCTCGCCGCTCGCCGTTCGAGATCCTTCCCGTTTTCCTGCAACCAATCGCAGAGCGTCTGCAGCGGTTCGTTGAGGGAGCGCCCCAATGGCGTCAATTGATACTCGACCCGGGGGGGAACCACGGGGAAGACGGTCCGCTCCACGAGACCGCGCTCCTCGAG
>JBKOYV010000184.1:0-6580 GCA_046725585.1 Gemmatimonadota bacterium
CGCGAGCCATGTGGCGCTACGCGGCTGCCACGGCACCGAGCCATTCCACCCCACAAGCAGCCGAGCCCAGAGAACGAACGCGCCTGCGTAGACACCCCACAGTGTCATCGCAGCCGGGAACGCGACCCGCGTCGCTTTGCGCTCCGCGAGCCGATACGCTACCCACGCCGTCGCGCCGAGCGAGAGCACAAGGCTGGGATCCACCGAGGCGTGAAGGAGGCGACCAGATACGGCATCGACCGCGCTGAGCAGGAGTCCGTACCCGATCACGCGACGGAAGATCTGGTCGGTGGGCATAGTCTCTCCCGATTCCCGGTTTCACGCAGCTATGTCGCCGCGGCCGCGCCGCGCAAATATGTGGCAGCCCCCCGTCGGCACGGAGCCAAGATCAGGACAGGATAGTCGCTGAACCGGACACTGGTGCGGCCATCACGACCAGCTCAGGGCGCGTGCATAAGCTGCGGCGCCGGTCGCAATACCGCAGCCCGTCGTGCCGGCTCCGGCGTGTCGATCATGCGGAACAGGTCGGGCCGTGAGCGACGCTCCACCGCGGCACTCCACATCCAGCTCTCGCCGGTCGCGCGTGCACCCGAATACCACAGCGTGACCATGTCCGTCCGGCCGTCGTACTCGAACGTAGATCGGTATACGATGTCGTTGAATTCAGGCGTCGCCCCGGCACGCAGCACGGGGGTCGGATGCTGCGTCCATGTGACGCCGTCAGTGCTGGTCGAGAGTCGGAGCGCTGGCGTGGCGCACGTCTGTGGCGGCTTCTCGTTGTATAACGCCCAGAACTCCTGAACCTCCGGCACCCAGATGACGTCGATGTGCCAGGGAGGCAAGGCGCCGGGTCCCGACACGTCCACCGTCTGCGGCGACGACCAGTGCAGTCCGTCGGTCGACGTGCGGTGCTCGACGGTCGTCGATTCACTCTTGCAGCCAATTGGTCCGGCGTTCACGGCCCACATGTGCCAGTTGTTCTCGCCGACTCGGACGACCGCCGGCGAGACCAGCTCGTGATTCGGCGCGCTGAGGATGCGCGCGGGCTTGCTCCAGTGCGTGCCGTCACGCGACACCGTGAGGAGCACGGTGTTCCGCCGTGACACGTGTCGGAAGTACATCCAGAGCTCCCGCCTGTGCGGCTCGAACAGGAGGTCGGGATCGGACAAATACCCCTTCCACGGTTTGACGATCGGGTTCGTCACACCGTCGGGGACCTCCCACTCGGCTGGATCGCCGGATTCGTAGATCGAGGGCAACTCGCGAGCGACATCGCCGCCTGGATACGGCGTGATGGCGAGAAACCGACGAGCGGGCGCCCACCCGCGAGGCACGCGGGCGACGTCGGGGTGCACGAGCTGTCCCGATCCGTCGAACGTCGCGAGCCGGAGGTGGCGGACGTCGCCTAACGACAGCGGCTCCGCCCCCGTGGCGCTGAATGTCGCGACCTGCGTCCCGACGGCCGCGGTTGCGGTGTGACGGCCGATCTGGGCGCCCAGCGTCCACGACGCGCGGACCAGCCCTGAGTCGTTGCTGACGGTCTGCTCGGGCTCGAGCCGGCCGCTGTCGCTCGTCGCCCACGTGATCGACACGCCGGCGAGCGGCCTGCCGCGCGCGTTCGTCACACGGACGACGAGCGGAGACGGGAGGTCGGAGCCCGCGGCGGAGATCTGCGCATCGCCACCCGCTCGGCGCAGCCGGACCGCGTCGGCGTTCGAATCTCCGGGTGCCGAGGCGGCGTCACCGCAGCCGGCGGCGGCGGCGAGGCAGATCGCGACGGCGGCGGATCCCCGAACACGGCGCACGACGCATCCGATGGTCATGCCACCGGCACGGCCTAACGCGTTGTGCAAGGAGGAACGGGGCTGGGGTAGTGCAGCACCCGACGCGGTCGCCGCTCATGAGGCGCGACGCATTGGGCAGGTTGGTGTGGGCGCTACGCGAGGCCGCGTGCGGCTCAGCCCCATGACAACCTGAGCAATTGACCGTGCTTCGGCAAGCAGGCGAAGTCGCGTTTCCGTTAGCCCACGCTCACCGGGGTGGTTCGGGCGCGGCTCGGGGCGGTCGGGTGGAACTGCGGAGCCGCAGACCGTCGCAGACGCTGCGCACGCAGACGGACGCAGTTGGCTCCGTTACCATCCATGGCTCCTCACTCCAGAGCCATTAAAAAAGAGAAACTGCCCTGTGTGCCTGGCGCTCCCGGCTCGTTGGGCTAATAGCAGCAGCCAGCAGCAAGCGGCAGGCTTGTCCTGAGGAGCACCAGCGACGAAGGAAGCGCGCAGCCGTCGGCAACCAGCGAGCAGCGAGCAGTCGCCATGCCTATCCGCGCAGTGCCTCTGCAGGATGAACGCTGGCTGCCCGTCGAGCCGGCAGCCAGCTCGCGACTATGACCGCCACCACGAGCAGCGCCACGATCGACACGAGCGTCGTGGGGTCCGACGGCGCCACCTCGTACAGAAGCGACCGAAGCACGCGCGTGGTCGCCAGCGCACCCGCGAGCCCCAACGCGCCGCCGACCACCGCCAACCCTATCCCCTGACCCACGACCAGGCGCAGGACGTCCCCGCGCGTCGCACCAAGCGCGACCCGAACTCCGATCTCCTTGGTCCGCTGCGACACGGCGAACGAAATCACGCCATAGGTGCCTAACGCGGCAAGCGCGAGCGCAACCGCGGCGAAGGCCGCAAGCAGTGTCGCGCTGAACCTCGCGTAACCCATCGCATCGGCCACGCGCTCGCGCATGGGCCGGACATCGTACAGCGGGACGCCGGGCGCCAGCGCCGCCACCTCCCGCCTCGCGGCTCCAACGAGCGAACGAGGATCGCCCGCCGCTCGCACGAACATCATCATCCGGCCGCGCGGAGACTGATAGTAGGAGAGGTAGACGTCGGGCACCGGCAGCGAATCGAGCGTCCCGAACCGGACGTCGCCCACCACCCCGACCACGTATGCCGTGTCGTCGTAGAAACCACCCTGGCCGACGCTCACCGGCCGTCCGACGGGGTCCTGCCCGGGCCAGTACCTCCGGGCCGCCGTCTCGCTCACGACCACGACCTTCTGCGTGCCGCGCCGATCGCCGTTCGTGAACACGCGCCCGGCCTTGAGCGGAACGTGCATCGTCGTGAACCAGCCGGGCGTCACCCAATGGATGCCAATGAACGGCTCCGTGCCCGGCGCGGGCGCCGGCCGATCCCGGTGCATGAGGATCGTTCCATTACAGCCGCCGTTGAGTGGCGGGCAGTCGGCAAGTCCGACGTTCGTCGCTCCCGGGATGGATGCCAACCGAGCAACGAGCTGGTCGTAGAACGCGGGCAGCGAATCCTGCCCCACGCCAATCAGGTTGAACCGCATGGTCAGCACCTGCTCGGCATCGAATCCCGGGCGGACGCCGAGCAGCTTGGCGAGGCTCCGGATCATGAGCCCGGATCCGGCCAGCAGGACCACGGCCAATGCGATCTCCACGACCGCCAACACGTTTCGGCTCGTTAGGCCGCGCACGCCGGCGAGGCGCGCCGTCTCGGTCTTCAGGTCGCCGGTGAGCGACGGATGTGTCGCCTGCAACGCGGGCACGAGCCCGAACACGAGCCCGGTCACGATCGTCAACCCGGCAGCGAACGCGAACGCGGCCGGGTCGAGGCGAATCAGCTGGAACGAGACTGCTCCAATCCCGCCGAGCTGCTGCACTCGGAGGCTGGTCGACGGGTCGAGCGCGGCGAGCAGCTTGACGCCCCACCACGCGACGATAACGCTCGCGAGCCCACCGAGCGTCGCGAGCACGACGCTTTCCGTGAGCAGCTGCCTGACGAGACGGCGCCGCCCTGCGCCAACGGCGAGCCGAACCGCGATCTCGCGTCGGCGGCCGGCCGCACGGACGAGGAAGAGGTTCGCCACGTTCGCGCACGCGATCAGCAACACGAGTCCGACGGCGCCTAACAGCACGAGCAGTGAGCGCCGAACGACGGGGTCCACGCGGGTGCGGTCGAGCTCTCTCGCGGTCGCTCCCCATCGCTCGTTCTTGACCTGCGGGTGCGGGTACGCGTCGGCAACCACACCGCCGAGCTGTCGCACCACCACCTTCGCGCGCTCCGGCGTCACGTCAGGCTTGAGCCGCGCGATGATGTCGTAGCCGTGCGACCACGGCTCACCTAGCTGGTCTGCGTCCTGCGACATGAACGACACGAGCATCTCCGCTGTCCCCGATATGCCTCGGAACCCCCGAGGCAGCACGCCGACGATCGTGTACGGCTTGCTGTCGATGGAGAGCGATCGGCCGAGCACCGCGGAGTCTGCGTTGAACCGTCGCTGCCAGAACGCGTCGCTCAGAATCGCCACGCGTGTCCCACCAGGAGTCGCGTCCTCCTCGGCGCTGAAGTTCCGGCCGATCGCCGTGCGGAGGCCGAGTGTCGGCAGGTAGTGCGCGTCGACGAATTCGAAGTTCGTGCGTTCGGCGTCACTTCCCACGCGGATCGTGCCCTGAAAGCTGGTCCAGATCGTGAGGTCTTCGAAGATCGTCTGCGCCTTCCGGAACACGACGAACTTTGGGTAGGACCACGGCGCATCGTCGCGGGCCGGCGAATCGCCGCGAGGCGGGACGGTGAGATTCACTTGCATGAGCCGCTCGGGCTCCTTGAACGGCAGTGGCCTCAGCAGCATCGCGTTCACGGCGCTGAAGATCGCCGTATTCGCCCCGATGCCGACGGCGAGTGTGAGGACAGCGACCGCCGTGAAGCCCGGCGAGCGGCGGAAGGACCGGAGCGCGAAGCGGACGTCCTGCTCGGGTGTGTCGAAGAATCCGAGACCAGCCATCTGGCGTGCCTCTTCCTTGGTAGAAGTCAGGTTGCCGAAGCGCCGTCGCGCTGCCCATCGCGCGTCGGTCTCGGACACGGTGCCGCGAGTTGCGTGGGCGCGCTGCATGGCCTCGAGCGCGAGGTGGAAGCGAATCTCCTCGTCGAGCTCGCGCGCGTGGCGCCCCGGACGGAGCAGCACGCGAGCGCGATAGCGCAGCACATCCAGCAGCGACATGCCTAACGCCTCAGGCGCGGCGCATGACGCGGTTGATCGCCAGCAGGACGCGGTCGAAGTCGGAGATCTCGTCGCCGAGCTGCCGGCGGCCGGCCGCGGTGATGGTGTAGTACCGAGCGCGCCGCCCGGTGGGCGACTGGCCCCATTTCGACGTGACCCAGCCTCGCTTCTGGAGCCGCTCGAGGGCGGGATAGAGCGACCCTTGCTCGACCGAGAGCACGGCATCGGATAGCAGCTCGATCTGCTGGGCGATCGCGTAGCCGTGAAGCGGCTGGACGGTCAGCGTCTGGAGGATGAGCATGTCGAGCGTGCCCTTGAGCAGCTCACTCTTCGACGGACCTGGGGATCTGGCCACGCGCCTCAACGGGTAGAAGTTCTACACATAATATGTAGGACTTCTACCTAAGTGGGCGGAGTGGCCATGTCAAGCCTGTCGTCTGCTGCTGGCTGGTAGCCGAGTGCTGCGCGCTTCCTTCGTCGCTGGTGCTCCTCAGGACAAGCCTGCCGCTTGCTGCTGGCTGTCTGGCTGCTGCTATTACCCCAACGAGCCGATCGGGATGCTTGTCATCCCGAGCCGCGGGTGCCCGCGTAGCGGGCAGATGAGGGATCTTCACCGTCCCGATCGAGGGAATCCGTGACATCCGGAGTTCCCGCCGCATCCGCAATCACTCTCTGTCGGGATGCGTCAGCGAGGAACGCTACGACACCGTGATCGGATCACTGACCGCGCTCACCGCCGACGCCGCGGCGCCACCCGGGCTCTCCATCGTCATTCGAACCACGACGCGATAGCGTCCCGCCGTGAGCGACGACGGCAACTCGGTCGCGCCGGTCCGCGTTCCGTGCGCGTCGAGAATCCATGCTTCCATCGTGCAGATGCGGCCCTCCTCGGGCACCGTACTCCACGACCCGCCGGACTCCCGTTCGAGCGATCGCGTGCACGGGTTGAACGCGTAGCTGCTTCCGCTCTTGTTCTCGAGCGTGAGCGTCAACTTCTCGCCCGCGCGATACTGCGTCTTGTCGGTTCGCAGCACTACGGAATCGGCGCGCGTGCCGCTCGTCGCCGAAGGCGACGCGGTCGAATCCACGCTTGGTGACGGCTTCGCCGTGTCCTTCTGCGCACCGCCCGGCGTGCTCGGGCCGCACCCGGCGAACGCCACCACGAGGCTCATTCCCACCAGCGATAGACGTCCCTCACCGATTCGCATTGATTCCTCCGGAGTAAACGCCAAGCTCCGTCCTTCGATACACGTCCCATGCCCGAAGGTGCGCGTGACGGGCCCCGATCCGCGAACACGACATCCGATGGAACGGTTTCCGCAAGTTGCCTTCCTCCGGAACGTCATAACGCGTCCGAACATCATCGTCGGAGACTACTCGCGCAACCTCGAGCGCATCATAGCCGCCGACATCGACGCACTCCGCGCCGCAACCTAACGCCGCGTCGCGCTGAGCGGCTCGGAGCCCACAACTGGCGTTCGACACGTGCCCGCGCGGCTTGTCCCGGCGCGGTTGTCGACGGCCAGGCCGCGATGCGTCCGTTGAGGCAACTCTCACC
>JBKOYV010000149.1:0-2467 GCA_046725585.1 Gemmatimonadota bacterium
TGGTGCAGCCGTCGGCGCCGGGGGCGCTTCGCGATGAGGCGCCCAGTGGACGCCACACCCCCGACATCCACGACGCGCCTAACGCCTCGAGTGGCGTGTGGCGCATGCCCCCCTTGCCCGCAGGCTCGGCGGCTACCGGCATGGCGGGGATGGCGAACGTGATTCCTGAAGTCGAGCCGTTCCGATTGGCCCCGAGACGCGATCCAGCCACGTTCCCGCTGTCTCGCCCGCGCGAGATTCTGGGACTCGCCGACGGTGACACGCTTCGCCTGGAATCCGGACTCGTCCGGCGGATGATCCGCGGCAGGCCGTTCGTGATGTACGGATTCAACGGCCAGCATCCCGGCCCGCTCATCGACGTCGCGAAGGGCGCAACGATCGTCGTGCAATTCCGCAACGGGATAGACCAGCCGAGCGCCGTTCACTGGCACGGCGTTAGGCTCGAGAACCGGTTCGACGGCGTTCCCGGTGTTACCCAGGATCCCGTCGCGCCCGGCGAAACCTTCACGTACATCGTCCGCTTTCCGGACTCCGGCGTGTACTGGTACCATCCGCACGTTCGCGAGGACATCCAGCAGGACCTCGGGCTCTACGGCAATATCCTCGTGCGCTCGACGTCGCCGGGTTACCTCCCCCCGGTGAACCGCGAGCAGGTGCTAATGCTGGATGATCTGCTCGTTGGCGACAACGGGCTGACACCATGGGGTGTGGAGGCGCCGACCCACGCGCTGATGGGACGCTTCGGCAACGTCATGCTCGTGAACGGCGAGCCACGGTACGACCTGACGGTGAAGCGTGGAGAGATCGTCCGCTTCTACCTGACCAACGCGTCCAATGCCCGGTTGTTCAACCTGTCGTTCCCGGGCGCGCGCATGAAGGTCGTGGCGAGCGACGTAGGCAGGTTCGAGCATGAGGAGTGGGTTTCGAGTGTCGTTCTCGCGCCCGCCGAGCGCTACGTCGTCGATGTCGAGTTCGCGCGCCCGGGACGCACCGTGCTGGTCAATCGCATCCAGGCGCTCGACCACATGTTCGGCACCTTCTCTCCGGTGGCCGACACACTCGGATCAGTGCGTGTGAGTGATACCGCCGCGGCGCCGAGCTACGCCGCGGACTTCACTCGGCTCAGGCGAAACGATGACGTATCGAACGAGCTTGCGCCGTTTCGATCTCTGGTCGACGCGCCGCCCTCGCACTCGCTCGTGCTCACGATGCGGGCGCGGAGACTGCCCGCAGCCGTCTCGAACATGCTGATCGGTATCAACGCGCCCGTCGAATGGAATGACGGCATGGCGATGATGAACTGGATCGCCACCGGCAAGGAGGTGACGTGGGTGCTGCGCGATCCGGCGACGGGGAAGGAGAACATGGAAATCGACTGGCATTTCCGCGTCGGGCAGGTCGCGAAGCTTCGCGTGTTCAACGATCCATCGTCGAGCCACGCCATGCATCACCCACTGCATCTCCACGGGCAGCGGTTTCTCGTGGTCAGCCGGGACGGCGTGCCGACGACGAATCTGGTATGGAAGGATACGGCGATCATCCCGGCCGGTGAGACAGTGGACCTGTTAGTCGACATGGCGAATCCGGGGCGCTGGATGATACACTGCCACGTCGCCGAGCACCTCGGTGCCGGTATGATGGGCGTATTCACTGTGGATCCCTAGCCTAGAACCCACCCCGATGCACCCAGCCATTCGGTTCATAATCGCGTTCGTCGTCGCGGCCGCGCCGTTAGGCGCCCAGGCTCGCGAGCTCGCGCCAGCGCTCAAACCGTACGTGACCGTCAACGAACCGGTCGTCGCGCTCACGAACGCGCGAGTCGTCGACGGCACGGGCGCGCCGGCAAGGGATGGGCAGACGATCGTCATAAGCGGCGAAAAGATCACGGCCGTCGGTCCGGCGAGCTCCGTCGCTGTGCCTGCTGGCGCGCGCACGATCGATCTTGCCGGGAAGACGGTGATCCCGGGAATCATCGGGCTCCACGACCACATGTACTACGGCGGGATGAAGTTCATGGGCGTGAGCTACCCGCGGCTCTTCCTCTCCGCCGGCGTGACGACCATCCGCACCACGGGCAGCGTGGATGCGTACCAGGAGCTCAACCTCAAGCGACTTTCGGACTCGCTGCGCATCGTCGCGCCGACCATCGTCGTGACCGGGCCGTATCTCCAGGGCGCGGGCTCGGGGTTCGTCACGATGCCGGCGCTCTCCGGCCCGGAGTCGGCGCGCCGCATGGTGCGGTACTGGGCGGAGGAAGGTGTCACCTGGTTCAAGGCGTACACGCAGATCTCGCGCGCGGAGCTCGGCGCCGCGATCGACGAAGCCCATAAGCACGGCGTGAAGGTGACGGCGCATCTCTGCTCCGTCGGCTTCCGTGAGGCAGTGACGTTAGGCATCGACGCGCTCGAACATGGCATGCTCACCAACACCGAGTGGTACGCGGGCAAGAAGCCGGACCAGTGCCCGC
>JBKOYV010000355.1:0-21155 GCA_046725585.1 Gemmatimonadota bacterium
AGTCGAGGACGAAGGCGCCATCGTCCATCTCGGGGAGGAAGCCGGTCTCGACGAACCGGTACGCGAGCACTCCGGCGCCGACGAGCAGCAGCGCGACGACGGTCATCGGTCGGGCGTGGTGGAGAACGGAGCCTAACGATCGCTCGTAGCGGTCGGACACGCGGTCGATCTGGTGGCCGAGCTGGGACAGGAACCCTCTACCGGGAGGATGAGGATTCCTCACTTCGTTCGGAATGACAGTATCCTGCTCGGCGTCCTCCGCCGTCAGGTATTGTTCGCTCAGCAGCGGGATGATCGAGAGCGCCAGCACGAGCGAGACGAGCACCGAGATCGTGAGCGTGATCGACAGCGCGTGGAAGAACTGGCCCTCCACGCCCGTCAGCAACCCGAGCGGCAGGAACACCACGACCGTCGTGATCGTGGACGTCGTGACCGGCCAGATGATCTCCTGTACCGCCTCGCGAATCGCCACCTCGCGATCCGGGTTCAGGTGCAGGTGACGCACGATGTTCTCCGTGATCACGACGGCGTCGTCGATCACGAGGCCGATCGCGATCGCCATCGCGCCTAACGTCATCAGGTTGAACGTCTGCCCCATCAGCGACATCACGAACACCGTGATCGCCATTGTCAGCGGGATCGACGACGCGCTGATCGCCGTGATCCGGGCGTGACGCAGGAAGAGGAGCAGCACCACGATCGCGAGCACGGCCCCGATCAGCATGGCGTCGCGCACCGACTTCACCGCGTCGCGGACGAGGGCGGCCTGGTCGTACACGGCCTTGAGGCGAACGCCGGGCGGCAGCGTCGAGCGCAGCGAACGGGCGATCGCCGCCACGCTGTCCGCGATCGCGACGGTGTTGCCGCCTGGCTGTCTCGTGATGTTGAGCAGCGCGGCCGGCTTCCCGTCGCCCGCGATGATCCGGACGTGATCCTCCGTTCCCGATGTCACCGTCGCGATATCGCGAACGCGCACGCCGTGGCCCACGACGACGTTCGCCACGTCATCCAGCGAATGCGCCTCGCCGGCCGAGACGATGAGGTACTGCTTGTAGTTCTCGGGCATTCGACCGACAGCCGTCACCGTGGTCGCCTGACGAATCGCGTTGGCCACATCCTCGAACGTCAGCTGCTGGCCCGCGAGGCGGGCGGGGTCCGCGACAACCTCGTACTCGCGAACGTCGCTGCCCTGCACGTCCACGCGCCCCACGCCCGGTACGCGTGAGATGAGCGGCTTGATCTGATAGCGCGCGATGTCGTACAGCGTCGCCGGGTCGCCGCCCTCGAGATTGTACGAGATGATCGGGAAGAGCGACGGCGTCTGTCGTTCGACCTCAATGTCAACGCCTTCCGGAAGGTCGCTCTGTATCTGGTTCACGCGCGCCCGCACTTGTTGCAGTGCGTCGACCATGTCGGTGCGAGGGGCGAACGTGACGTTCGTCTCGCTGCCGCCACGAATCGACCGCGACTGCACACGCGTGACGCCTGGAACAATACTGATGGCCTCTTCGATCGGCCTCGTTATGCTGAACAGCACCTGACGCGCGCCGAGCGACGTGCCGTTCACCACGACGGTGACGCGCGAGAACTCGAGCTCCGGATAGATCGCCGACGGCAGCCGGAGTGCCGCCCAGATACCTGCAACGGTGAGCAGCGCGACCGCCATATAAACGAAGCGTCGCTGCTCGCCAAGGATCGTAAAGAGCGCGCGTTTGCGTCGGGGTCGCTCCGAGATCGGCGCCTGACGAGCGTCCTCCACCGTGCCAGCGATCATGGACGGACCGCCGACTCGGGTGGAGTTTTCGACTTGGCTGGCGGTGTCGTCGCCACCTTGACGCTATCCTCGACGCCGTACGCGCCGTACGTGACGACGCGCTCGCCGCCCTTGAGCCCCTCGGTGATCTCGGCGGTCGAGTCCGATCTCGCGCCAACCGTCACCGACTGCTCGTGTGCGATGCTCTCTGCATCCACCACGAACACCTTGAAGCCTTCGCCCTCCGGAACGAGCGCCGCGACCGGCACGACGATCGCCTGCGGGTGCACCGCCACGACGATCCGACCGAACATGGTTTCGCCGATGCGCAGCGGCCGTCGCACGCCCGGCGCTCGCGCGCGGATCGACACGCCGCGCGTCGCCGAATCGACCGCGGCCGCAACCTGAAACACCGTGCCGCTGCCTAACGGCTCGCCACCGGCTTTCTGGCCGGCGGACAACGTGACCGCCGCGTTTGGCTTGACCCGCGCTGCCTCCGCCGGCGTCACCGTGAACACGACGTCCAGCGCCGACGGGTCGGCAACCTCGACGAGCGGCTGGTTCACATCCACCGATGCGCCGAGCATCGCCGTTAGGCGAGTGACGACACCGGCGATCGGCGATCGAAGGACCGAGAGCTGCGCCGCTCGCCGCGCCGCGACGGCGTCGGATCGTGCCTTCGCCACCTCCGAGGCCGCCTGCTCCACGTCCTTCCTGGGCACGACGCCCTCGCGATTGAGCCGCTCCGCACGCTCATACGCCTGCTGCGCCGCCGCGAGCGCCGCTTCCGCGGCCTGCGCCGCCGCGTCGATCGCCGTCCGGTCGAGCGCGACGAGCGGCTGACCGCGAGTGACGCGCGCCCCTTCACTCACGTACACGCCCGACACGCGCGTCGCCGTCGGCGCGCCGAGCGACGCGACGTGGCCGGGGCGACCCACGACGTTGCCGATGGCGCCGATCGTCTCCGTGAACGGCTGCGCTTCGACGACCGCGGTCTGCACGGCGACGACCGGCGTTGGCTGCGACTCGGATTCGTCCCCGCCGCCACTACATCCCGCGAACAGCACAGCCAATGTGCAGATCAGCAGCCGTGCGCGCGAATAAAGAGCGATCATGGTGACGTTTCAGTCGTGAGCGTACGAACGCGCATTGCCGCGGTCGCGATCCAGGCCGCGGCGAGATCGTCGATGTACTGCACAAGAATCTCGCGGGCGTTGCGCTGCGCCTCGATTGCCGTGGCGAGCGGAGCTGCCCCTTCACGATAGGCGGTGAGCGAGAGCGCGGCGACCCTGTTGGCGCTCGCCACCAGGGTGCGATCCCGCGCGACTTTGGCGAGGGCGATCGCCCGCTCCCGTTCCGTGCGCGCAATCGCCGCGCGCGTCTCGAGCACAGCCACATCGTGTTCGGCTTGGGCCCTGAACTGCTCGGCCTGTGCGACCGCGATCTGCGCGCCGTTTCGGTTGAAGAGCGGGAACGGAATGGAGAACCCGATGACGGGCAGGATACCTGTCTCACCTCCGGTGGGGTCGTGCGTCTCGAAGCCGGCGGTGAGCGCTGTGGCCGCGAACAGGCTCCGCCGTTGAAGACGTACCGCAAGCGATGCAGAGCGCAACGACGCTTCCGCTGCCGCTATCGGGAGCGGTTGACCGGCGCGCGCAACGACCGAATCGGCCGGCGCAACGAGGGAGTCCGTGAGCACGACCGTCGGTTCCGTCGCCGCGCGTCCGATGACGGTCTGCAGGTCGAGCAACGCGGAAATCCACGTCAGCGAATCGGCCGCGGCGGCGTTCGCCTGCTGTCCGGCGCTCACTGTCGCCAGCTCGACATCGAGATCGCTCGCGTCGCCCGCCTCGCGTCGCGCGGCGGCGATGCGCCTGAGACTATCCGCGTCGATGGCGTTGCGACGTGAGAGCCGGAGCCTCTCCTGCGCGGCGAGCGCGCGGGTGTAGGTCGTGTCTGCGTCGAGTGCGACAGCCGCACGCTCGAACGCATACCGATACCTCGCGGCAGTTCGCGTCGCCTCGGCCGCGGCGACGCGCGTCTGGCGGAGCCAGGGGTAGTCGAATGGGATGTCGAGCGTGAAGTGGTACTGCGGAACCGATTTCGTGTACTCCGCCGTGATGATCGGGTTCTCGAATGTCCGCGCGACACGCCACTGCGCGAAGGCCGTGGCCGTGTCGGCAATGGCGAGCCGGAGACGGCCCCCGCGCTCGATGGCGCTCGCAATGGCGGTCGCACGCGTGAGCGCCGGACCGTGCTGGGCACTCGCGCTCATCGCGATCGTTAGGCACGCCAGAGCGGCTGCGCCGCTGCCGAGTCGCACGGGGCGAGTCAGGCCGGTGCCGTTACGAGGTCGGAACCAGACTGCTGCGTTCCTCGGGCGGAGCGCCGAGCAGCTCGGCGTCCGATGGTCCGGGACCTGATGCCGGCAAGGCGAGGCGGAACTCGGTCCCGTTGCTGTCGGACCTAACGAGCTCCAACCTTCCGCCATGGGCCTCGGCGATCCAGCGGCCGATGGCGAGTCCGAGCCCGGCGCCGGCCGTCGCATCGACATGGTCTCGCGAGCGCGCCTTGTCGGCGCGGAAGAACCGATCGAAAACGTGTGGCTGCGCCTCGACAGGGATGCCAGGACCTTCATCCGTAACCGTGATGTGGTACTCGTGCGACGTTCGCGTGAGTGCGAGCGTTACCGTCCCGCCCGAGGGCGAGTGCTTGATCGCGTTGTCCAGCAGGTTGAGGAGCACGCGGCCGAGGAGGTCCGCGTCGCCGTCATACGGCGAGTCGTTGAGCGGAAGCAGCTGGATGCGAACGCCACGCTCGTGCGCGAGTGTGCGCACGGTGCGTGCGGCTTCGTCGACGACGTCCTCGAGGTACAGCGACTCGCGGCGGAGCGGCAAATGCCCGGCGTCCGCGCGCGCGAGGAGAAACAGGTCGTCGACGATTCGCCCGAGCCGCTGCGCCGAGTCGCGCATGACGGAAACCGATTCGCGATACTCGGCCTCGGTTCTGGTCGCACGTGACAACGTGACGTCGGCCTCGGTGCGCAGCACGGCGACCGGTGTGCGCAGCTCGTGCGACGCGTCCGCCATGAATCGCCGCTGCTGCGCGAACGCTCGCTCGAGCCGCTCGAGCAGACTGTTCACGACCTCGGCCAGCGCGCTCAGCTCGTCGCGTCGTTGGCCGACGGGGAGGCGCTCGTTGAGGTTCGTCGAGCTGATCTCCGCGGCCCGTGCGCTCATCGCGGCCACGGGGGAGAGGCTTCGTGAGGCGAGGAAGTACCCGCCTGCGGCGGCAAACAGGAGCAAGAGAGGAATGGCGATTCCGTACGCGGTTGCGACAGCCTCCATCGTCTCCTTGTCGTGGTGCAACGGATATGCCGCCGCCACGAGATGCCGCGTCCCGAAGATCGTCACCGGCTGGGCGGCGATGCGGTAGCCGCGCTCACCGGCGCCGATGGTGAAGAAATCCCGCGAGCCGTCCACCCGGCCGCGGAGCTCGGAGCTCACGCGAGCGAGATCGACCGGGTGCGCGATCGCGTACCGGGCGGCCGTGTCGATGTTGCCCGCCGCGACGAGCCTGCCTAACGAATCGAATATCGCCAGCCGGACGTCGGTGAACTGCACATCGTGGAGCGATGCGGCGATCGCTGCGGCCGTCGTGCTTTCCTCCTGCTGTTCGCTCCCGAGCTCCGTGGTGAATGCGCCGAGGGTCTCGTCGAGGAACGCGTCGGATCGGTGGAGCAGCGCGCGGTCGAGCACGAGGAACGACGCGCCGGCGAACGCCACGAGCGGAGCCCCAAGCACGAGGGTGTACCAGAGGGTGAGCCGCGCGCGGAGCGATTGCGGCCAGCGCATCATGCGGTCAGCCGCCGACGCCGCGAGATGCGGCGGCCGAGGAGGGGCTCGGGACCGGAGCGGACAGCATGTACCCGACACCGCGTCGCGTGGAGATGAGCGCCACACGCTCGCCTCCGTCCACTTTGCGGCGCAGGCGGCTCACGTAGACGTCGATCAGATTCGAGAACGGGTCGTGGTTGTCGTCCCACACGTGCGCGTTGATCTCGGCGCGCGTAACGATGCGGCCGGCGTTGCGCACGAGGTGCTCGAGGAGCGCGTACTCCTTCGTGGTGAGGGTGATTTCGCGCTTCCCGCGCCGCGCGGAGTGGCGGCGGGTATCGACCACGAGATCGGCGACGGACAGTTCGCCCGGGAGGACGTCGCCGCGGCGCCTGACGAGTGCGCGGAGCCGGGCGAGGAGCTCGCCGAAGTCGAAGGGCTTGGTGAGATAGTCGTCGGCGCCGGCATCGAGGCCGATGATCTTGTCCTCGACGGTGTCTCGTGCGGTGAGCATGAGGATCGGCGCGTGGATGCCTTTGCGGCGGATCTCGCGGCAGACTTCCAGGCCGTCCTTTGCCGGAAGGACGATGTCGAGGACGATGGCATCGTACTCGTTGACCGCTGCGAGGAAGATCGCCCGGGCGCCGTCGGGGGCGTCGTCGACGGCGTACGACGCCTCGCGGAGCCCACGGGCGATCGATTCACGTAGCTGGCGGTCGTCCTCGGCAAGCAGAATCCGCACGGGCGCTCTCTACAATTGAGACGTAAAGCATACCCCTGAATCAATATACGGCCGAACCTGACACCAGTCTGAATCCCGCCGGATAGCGGGTCTCGAGTCCTCTTTGATTGGCATCGTGACCGGTCTGGGCCAACAGCGTGCACGCGGACAAAGCCGGAGAACAACCGCGGACGAGGCCGGACTTGCTCTCCACGCGCGTTGAGCGGCGTCCCACCACGAGCCGGGATCGTTGAGGGGAACTGCCGCCGGGAAATCATAACTTCACGCGCCTGGGCAGTTCCGCTCTTCCAAAGCCCTAGCACGGGGAGCTCTCCCGGTCGAGGAGCGGTCCGCGTGTGTCCGTTGTCGTTTCTCCGGCCGTGTCCGCGTGCACGCTGTTGGCCAGACCGGTCGCGATGCCAGGCGCGTAAAGAGAGGCCGAGCCCAATCCCCCTTAGCCGCCGCGATAGACCCACAGCTGCACCTGGCGAGGCCGCGCCTCAAGAGACTCGATCACGAGCGCCAGCGACCGAACTTGCGTCGGCGGAATTCGATGCAGACGGCGATATCCGATCGTCGTTCCCTTCGCCAGCACGGTTCTCAGGTCCGGCGATCCGGAGCCGATCGAATCGAGACGGTAGCTCGACACGGACTGACCGGCCCAGATGTCCTCGCGGAGGTCAATGATCGAGATCGTCCGCGGACGTCCGAGGTCCATCTGGCACGCCAGGGATGAGTTGGCGCTTGTCGAACATCCGGTCCATGCCCGGCCCGCCGCGAAATTCTCCTGGAACTGCCTGGAGAGAGCCTCGCGCATCCCCGCGATTCGTGCTACGTCGGTCTCGTGGAGAAGGCCCGCGCGCGTCGGCGGGACGTTGAGCAGGAGCTTCGAGTTCCGACCCACGGACGTGAAGTACAAATCCACGAGATCGTCGACCGTTTTCACCTTCGCGTCCTCCGCCGGGTGATAGAACCATCCCGGCCGGATCGACACGTCCGTCTCGCCCGGACGCCACACCGTCCCATTGGGATCGCCGTTCTGCAGCGCCGCAATGATGCCGGGGCCGTCTGCGCCGGGGTACGGCACCGCGTCGGGGTTCATCGTCGACCAGTTCGTCTCGCCCGCCGAGCCGCGCTCGTTGCCGATCCACCGGACATCGGGGCCGGCGTCGGAAAACATCACCGCGTTAGGCTGGAGCCGCCTCACGAGCGACCAGAATCGCGGCCAGTCGTATTGCTGCTTGCGCCCGTTGGGCCCTTCCCCGTTCGCGCCGTCGAACCAGACCTCGTCGATCCGGCCGTACCGCGTCAACAACTCCGTGAGCTGGTCGCAGAAGAAGTCGTTGTAGCGCGGAGAGTCTCCGTAGACCGGCGAGTTGCGATCCCACGGGGAGCAGTAGAGCCCGGCCTTGAGCCCCTCGGCGCGGCATGCATCGACGAACTCGCGCACGACGTCGCCGTTGCCACCGCGGAACGGGCTCGCGGCCACCGTGTGCTTCGTCACCGACGACGGCCAGAGGCAGAAACCGTCGTGATGTTTGGCGGTGAGAATCATCATGCGGAAGCCGGCCGCCCTTGCGGCGCGCGCCCATTGACGGGCGTCGAGCGCCGTTGGCGCGAAGATCGCGGGGTCTTCCTTGCCGTCGCCCCACTCACGGTCCGTGAAGGTGTTGACCCCGAAGTGGAGGAAGAGCGCGAGCTCGTCACGCTGCCACGCGAGCTGCGCAGGCGTCGGCACCGGCCGACGCGTCTGCAACGCAACGCCTGGGGCGCCTAACGCATCGAGCGACAGGCGGCCGGCAACGAGGCCGGAGAGGCCAAGTCGGACGAACTCGCGTCGCGTAACGGTTTCTGGGGTGAAGCCTGGCGGTTGGGTCATTGGACCGTGAGCTCTCCTCGCAGGCGAATGTCCTTCGACGAGCTGCCGACCATGATGCGAAACACGCCCGGCTCCACGACCCATCGCATGTCCCGGTCGAGCATTCGGAGCGACTCGTTGGACAACGCGATCGACACGGTTTTCGACTCACCGGGCGCGAGGCGGACTCGCTGGAAGCCCGCGAGCTGCATGACGGGCCGGGCGACGGACGCGAGCACGTCACGAATGTACAGCTGCGCCACTTCGTCGCCAGCCACTCGGCCGGTGTTTTTCACGACGAACGAGATGGTCGCCGAACCCGTAGCGCCTAACGTGGGCGGCTGGATGGTGAGATCCGAATACTCGAACGTCGTGAAGCTCAGCCCGAACCCGAACGGGAAGAGCGGCTGCCCCGTGAGATCGAAGTAGTCGTCCCCGCGGCCCGTCGGCTTGTGGTTGTAGCGCAGCGGGAGCTGGCCTTCCGCGATCGGGAACGTGATCGGGAGACGTCCGGCCGGGTTCACGTCGCCGAAGAGCACCTCCGCGACCGCGGTGCCACCGACCTCGCCAGGATACCACGCGTCCACGACGGCACCGACGTCGTCCAGCCACGGCATGGTGATCGCGCTTCCGCCAACGAGCACGACGACCGTCGGCTTCCCGGTCTTCGCGACGGCGCGGATCAGGTGCTCCTGATGTCCCGGAAGCGCCAGCGACGAACGGTCGCGAAACTCCCCTTCTTCGATTCCCGCAACGACGATCGCGACATCGCTTCGCCGAGCGATGGATACCGCGCTGTCGATCCGCGCACGCCAATCGTCGGGTACGCCAGCGTCCCACACGAGCTTCACCCGGGCGTTGCCCGTGCTCTCGAAGTACTCGAGCTTCACGTCGTGCGTGGACCCCGGGCGCAGCGCGACGCTCGCCATCCGGATCCCGTACGATTGCTTGCGCCAGTTGTCGATGAGGAGCGCCCCGTCGAGATACAGGCGATAGCCGTCGTTCCCTTCCACGCCAAGCCGTCGAAGCCCCCCGGCCGGAACCGTTAGGCGGCCAGTCCAGCGGACCGAATACCAGTCGAAGGGAATCTCGCGCGCCGGCGAGTTGAGCGTCCAGCCGAAATCGACCTGCGGATCGACGCGCCTGACGCGCGCGCTCCCCTCGAGCCGGTTGTTGTCGAAATACTCGGCGCTCAAACCAGGTACCGCCCGGCCGTCGACGACCGACGATAGCTGCTCTGCCGGGACGACGACGTGATCGCGTGTGATTCGGCCGGGGCCGGGCACGTAACGAACGACGCCAGCGCGATCGAGACGCGCGCGGATTGCGTCGAGGATCGAGACCCTCGAGTTGCCGGGACCGCTGTAGCCGCCTAGTCGCG
Source organism: Gemmatimonadota bacterium (assembly GCA_046725585.1). Classification (GTDB taxonomy): domain Bacteria; phylum Gemmatimonadota; class Gemmatimonadetes; order Gemmatimonadales; family Gemmatimonadaceae; genus JAJKIV01. Next base: position 9,550 of record JBKOYV010000355.1, read on the forward strand.
CCTCGGTCGCATCCTGTCCGATCACGGCGACCGACGTAACGTCTTTGGAGATCGGAAGCGTGGCGCGCTCGTTCCGGAGCAGCACGACCGACGCGCGCGCCGCTTCCAGCGCAAGCGTGCGATGCGATTCGTGACCATTCCAGTATGACGCGCTGTCCGGGTGCACGTACGGGCTCTCGAAGAGACCGAGCTCGAACTTCGCCCGCAGCACACGCGCAACGGCGGCGTCGATAACCGAGTCGGCGATGAGCCCGCGCTGAAAGGCCTCGAGATACGGCCGATGCTGCGGCCAGGAAGACTGGAAGATGACGTCCAGGCCGGCATCGAGCGCATCCTTTGCGGCAGTCGAGGTGTTCGCCTCGGTATGATGCAGCACCGTCGCGCCGCCCGTGGCCGCCGCATCGGAGATGACGAAGCCCTGAAATCGCCAATCGCCTTTCAGCTTCCCGTTGAGCAGCGCGGGATTCTGCGTCGCGGGCGATCCGTCAACGGAGTTGTAGGCCGTCATTACCGACCGCGCACCGGCCTTGTGGATGGCATCGCGGAACGGCGGGTAGAAGAGCTCCTCGAGCGTCCGCTCGTTATGGTCGATGGGATAGCTGTCGCGCCCACCTTCACCGACGTTCGCGATGAAGTGCTTCGGTGTCGCGATGACCCCCGAACGCTCGAACGGCGCAATGAACGCCTGCCCCATCGTCGACGTCAGATACGGGTCCTCGCCGTACGTCTCCTCGACCCTTCCCCAGCGGACGTCGTTCGCGATGTTGATGACCGGCGCCAGGATCTGCCTCACGCCGCGCGACCGTGTCTCACGCGCGATGGCGCTGGCCAACCGGCCCATGAGCGCGGTGTCCCACGTGGCCGCCATGCCGATGGCCTGCGGAAACGCCGTTGCACCCTCGCGAACGAAGCCGTGGAGCGCTTCCTCGAACGGGATGATGGGGATGCCGAGTCGCGTGCGATCGACGAAGTACCGCTGGATGGCGTTGATGCGCTCGGCGTGCCGGCTCGCGGCGTTGGCGCGCGTCGAATCGGCGGGAGAGATCTGCAGCCCGAAGATTCCGTGCGCGTAGTCGTGCGACGCGTCGTCGAGATCGCCGGGGATCATGAACAGCTGCCAGAACTTCTCCTCGCGCGTCATCCGGCCTAACAAGTCGCGAACGCGCTCGGCGATTGGCAGACGCGCGTCACGATACGGCAGCGGCGTCTGAGCGGATACCAGGCGCGGCCCGAGGCCGCACGTGAGGACGAACGCTGTCAGGATTACTCGACGATGAGGAAGCACGGCTCCCGGGGATCAGGTCGAGTGAAGATAGGCGTGCCGTTCACCGTGCGCAGCTTGAGCCGGGCAAGCGCCGATGCGATTCTCCGGTCGTGGTCACCGCCGTTACGTATCGCGTCATCTACGACGCAGCGCAGCTCCGCTTCCCGGCCTGGCCGATCGCGGCGGTCGGGTTGGCGGTGGCGCTCGCCGGCGTCGGGCTCGGCGCCTATCTGCGTCGCCGAGGCATCACGTCTGCCGTCGCGCGTACGGTGGTGACGAGCGCGATCATCTTCGGTGTCTCGTGGTCGCTACTGGTCGGCGGCGGCCTGTACGCGCAGCACGGGCAGCTCAGGACCGCGCTCGAGGAGAGGAGCTTCGTGTCCGTGGAGGGTGTGGTCTACGACTCGCCACCGGGATCGGCACGGGACGTGAAAGGCAAGAGCTGGGTGGTGGAGAGCGGGTCGACGGCGCACTGGTATCGATACGACAGCTCACCGCTTTCGGTGGGCTATCGCCGCCGCGGGCCGGGATCGGGCGGCTTGCGCGACGGCGCGCGCGTGCGTATTGCGGACGTTGGTGGCCGTATCGCGCGGCTTGAGGTGGATGAGTGACACGGGCAAGCCACTCAGACGATGACAAAAGACCGGAGAACAATGCGGCATTTCGTTAGCATACTCCTCGCCTGGGCAATGACTGCCAACCTGCCTGCCCAGGCGCCGACCGGCGGGGTCGAGGGCGACTTCGAGATGCGCGACTTCAAGTTCACCGACGGCTCCATGCTGCCGGTGCTCCGCATCCACTACACGACTCTCGGCCGCCCGAAAAAGGATGCCCGCGGCGTCGTGCGAAACGCGGTGCTCATCCTTCATGGCACCACCGGTAACGGCCGTGGATTCCTCTCCCGGAACTTCGGCGGCGAGCTGTTTCAGCCCGGTCAGCCGCTCGACACCACCACGCACTTTATCATCCTCCCCGACGGAATCGGCACGGGAAAGTCGAGCCGGCCGAGCGAAGGGCTGCACGCAAAGTTCCCTCGTTACGGCTACGAGGACATGGTCACCGCGCAGTACCGACTCGTGACCGAAGGCCTCGGCGTCAATCACCTGCTGCTCGTGATGGGCACATCCATGGGGGCGATGCACACGTGGATGTGGGGCGAGCGGTATCCCGACTTCATGGATGGCCTCATGCCGCTCGCCAGCCTGCCCACGCAGATCGCCGGCCGAAATCGCATGATGCGCGAGATCGTGAGCAAGGGCATTCGCGAGGATCCCGACTGGAACAACGGCGAGTACGCGAAGCCGCCACGCGGGCTCATGACGGGCCTAACGATTCTCTGGATCATGACGTCGAGCCCACTCACGCAGCAGCGCGACGCGCCCACTCGTGACAGCGCGAACGCGATCATCGACCGTTATATGGATCAGCGCATGCGGATGACTGACGCGAACGACTTCCTCTACCAGTACGAGGCGTCGCGGGACTACGACCCGTCGGTCGCGCTCGAAAAGATCCAGGCGCCGCTCGTCGCCATCAACTCGGCCGACGATGAGGTAAACCCGCCGGAGCTCGGCATCATGGAGCGCCTCATGCCGCGCGTCAAACACGGCAAGTATGTGCTGATCCCGATCAGCGAGCGCACGCGAGGCCACGGCACGCACTCGCTGCCGGCGATCTGGAAGCCGTACCTGGTGGAGCTGCTCGAGGAGATAGAACGCGGAGGCATGAGCGGACGGTAAATTGGCTGCACCGATTGGGCGGAATTGGTAGTTGTGTCGTCGAGGACCCGGCCCCACTGTCAGAGACGCTGTCATCCCGAGCGTAGCGAGGGAATCGCGACCCGCCCGGTGGAGGGCCCTCTATCGGGAGAATCGCGATCCCTCGCCTGACGGCTCGGGATGACCTCCTCTCTGACCGCAACCCGTCATGCGCGCGTTTCTCTCCGTTCTCGCCGTCGGCCTCATCGCCGCCCCCAGCTCGGCCCAGGCCCCGCACCGCACGTCCACCCGCGCCGCGATCTCCGCGGACGACCTTCGCTCCCGCCTCTTCCTCATCGCGCACGACTCGATGATGGGGCGTCAGCCCGGAGAAGCCGGGAACCACAAGACGGCCGAGTACGTCGCGAGCGAGTTCAAACGGCTTGGCCTCGAGCCGGCGGGCGAGAACGGGAGCTACTTCCAGACCGTCCCGTTCGTGCTCATGGCGCCCGAACCGGGGACCTACCTCGAGGCCGGCGGCACGCGCCTCACGTTAGGCACCGACCTCGTGCCGATCGGCGTGGCGACGACCGTACGCTCGATCGCGAACGCGCCGGTGATCTACGGCGGACCCGCCCGTGACCCCTCGCAATGGGTGTCCGGCGACTCCGCCGTAGGGAAGGTCGTCGTGCTCGACATCAAGCGGGAGCCCGACGGCTCGCGCAACATGCGAGGACTCGGCTTGCGCGACCCGCGCTTCAACCGGGCCGCGCTCATCGCCATCGTCGGGTTCGACATCATGCCGGGCGATCTGCGCGCCGCAGTGATGGGTGGCCGACTCACGATCAACCGCACACCCAACGCCACTGCCGTCCCGGTGGCCCTCATCTCCGACAAGGCTGCCTCGACCCTCCTCGGCGGGGACCCGCCGAGCATGACGCCGGGCCCCGCCGGCCGAACCGCGAGCGGCACCATCGGCTACAGCCCGAAACAGGTCGCGTATCCCGCACGCAACGTCGTCGCCGTGCTTCGCGGGTCGGACCCGAAGCTGCGTAACACGTACATCGCGCTGACCGCGCATAACGACCACGTCGGCTTCGACCACTCGCCGGTCGATCACGATTCGCTTCGCGCGTACAACCGAGTCATCCGCCCCATGGGCGCCGACAGTCCGCCGCACGCGCCCACGCCGGACGAGGCGGCGCGAATTGCGGCCATTCGCGACAGTCTCCGCAAAGTGCATCCGCCGCGGCTCGACTCGATCCGCAACGGTGCGGACGACGACGGATCCGGCACGGTCTCCATCCTCGAGATCGCCGAGGCGCTCGCGGGTGGGCAGCATCCTCGGCGGTCGATCCTGTTCGTGAATCACACGGGAGAGGAGTCCGGCCTCGTAGGCTCGGCATGGTTCACCGACCACCCGACGGTACCGATCGATTCCATCGTCGCCGAGATCGACCAGGACATGGTGGGACGCGGGACGGAACAGGACCTGCCTGAGGCCGGTCCCACATACCTCGAGGTCGTCGGTGCGAAGCGGGTATCGAAGGAGTTCGGGGAGATCCTGGAGGCCACGAACGCGGCGCAACCCAAGCCCTTCGTCTTCAATTACACCTACGACCAGCCGGGCCATCCGCTGCAGTACTATTGTCGCGCAGACCACTATAACTACGCACGTTACACGATCCCGGCGGTCGCGTTCTCGCGCGGCGAGCACCTCGATTATCACCAGGTGACCGACGAACCGCAGTACATCGACTACGACGATATGGCGCGCGTGAGCCGCCTGGTGTACGATGCAGCGCTCAGAATCGCGAACCTCGATCACCGGCCGGTAGTCGATATCCCGAAGGGCGACCCGCACGCTCCTTGCCGGCAGTGATGCGATCTTCGCGGATGGCCGCGCGGCGTACCTAACGCGCGCGGTCACGCATTGCAGCGGCCGAGGAGGACCGATGTACGACGCGATTGTGATCGGTGCGCGGTGTGGCGGAGCGGCAACGGCCATGCTCCTCGCCCGAAAGGGGCACCGAGTGCTGCTCGTCGATCGTGCAGTGTTCCCGAGCGACATTCCGCACGGCCATCTGATTCACCGCGGGGGCCCCAGGCGGCTCGCCAGCTGGGGACTGCTCGATCGCGTCATCGCGACGGGCTGTCCCGCGATGACCACGATGTCGTCCGACCTCGGCGACTTTGTGCTGAGCGCGACCAACATCGCCGTCGATGGCGTGCCGGCCGCGTGCGGACCTCGGCGCACGGCGCTCGATCGCGTCCTGGTGGAGGCCGCCGTCGAAGCGGGGGCCGAGTTGCGCGCCGGCTTCTCGGTGGAAGGCCTGACGACAGATGGCGATCACGTCACCGGCATCCGCGGCGGCGATCGGCGGTCCGGGACGTCCGTAACTGAGCATGCGGCCCTAACGATCGGCGCCGACGGGCGCAACTCGCACGTCGCGCGCGCGGTGGGCGCGCCGGAGTACGAGCAGGAGGTGTCGCTCACCTGCTGGTACTTCAGCTACTGGGCGGACGTCCCCGGCGACACGCTCGAGATTTACGACCGCCACGGACGGGCGATCTTCGCGTTCCCGACGAACGACAATCTCTTTGCCCTGTTCGTCGCCTGGCCGGCGTCGGACCTCTCGCTCGTGCGCGCCGACATCGAGCGTCAGTTCCTCGCGGCGCTCGACGGCGTCCCCGCGCTCGGCGAGCGCGTGCGTGCCGGGCGACGCGCGGACCGGTTCTACGGCGCGACGGATCTCCGCAACTTCCTCCGCAAGCCGTACGGCCCGGGCTGGGCGCTCGTCGGGGACGCCGGGTGCCACAAGGATCCCTATCTCGCGTTAGGCGTCGCGGACGCGTTCCGGGACGCCGAGCTGCTCGCGAATGCGGTCGACGACGGCCTGTCGGGGCGTCGCGATCTCGCCCAGGCGCTCGCGGACTACGAGCGCCGGCGGAACGAGATGACGATGCCCGACTACCGGATGAACCTCGAGCGGGCGCGCTTCACGCCTGTGAGCCAGGCGGAGCGGATGTTGCGGGTCGCGCTTCACAGCAACGCCGAGGCGAGGCGGCAGTTCTTCCTGACAATCGAGGGTCTCGCGCCGCGCGAGGTGTTCTTCGGGCCGGAGAACATGGGCAGGCTCATGTCGGCTGTTGGTCAGCCGGTGAGCGCCTAACGAAGTGCCCGCGCGGCCGGATGGATCCTCAGCATCTCTGTCCGCATGGCTCTGGCATCCAGACACCAGGGGTCGACCGCATGAGCGGCATGAGAAACATTCTGAGAATCCATCCAGGCCGGTGAAGATCCCTCGCGCAATGCAATGAATGAAGGGAACAGCTCCTCGGGATGGTAGCGTCCCGGGCGGCCGTTCTCCTTTTTCATTCGGCTCGTGGTGAGGGGAAACTTCCCGATCGAGCAGGATGCAAAGAATTTCTCTCATGCCGCTCATGCGTATGACCACGCCTCCGTTCTGGATGCGTGCACTCCGGTACGAATGGCTGCCGAACGGGCTGGATCGTACCGCGCGGCCATCCTCGACCGCTCGGGCACGACTCACTACGCCGAGCCGAGCACGAACTGATTACCGTCGGGATCGGCGAAGACGGCCGCAGTGCCCCAGTCGGCTTTCTGCGGCTCTTGAATGAACTTCACGCCCTTCGCCGCGAGCTCCTTGCACGTCGCCATCACGTCGTCAGCCAGGAACGAGATCCCGGTGAACGTGCCGATGCGGTTCTCCTGACCCTCCGGCGTGAACAGCGTGATCCCTGAGCTCGAGCGTCCGATGCCGAGCTCGATCCATCGCTGCGTGTCGTCGAACGGCTGATCGGTGATGACGCGGAAGCCGAGGATCTGCGTGTAGAAGTCGAGCGCCCGCTGCTGATCGGACACGGGCACGCCGACGAATTTGATTGCCTTGATCACGGTTGCCTCCAGTGAGTGATGTCGCTGTCGTGAGGCGCAATACTCACGCGTCGAAGTAGCGTTTCAAGGCGCGTGATCGTTACTATGGCAGCCTTTGCCATAGCGCTGTTGGGGTCAGAGTCGTTGAATTCGCGATGGCCGCAATGGATCGGTGCCGGGATTCAACGACTATGACCCCTTGGCACGGAGGAGGGTGGAATGCCGGCGATCGAAGTCGACGACTACGTGGTGGACACGCTCATGGCCGATCTCGTGGGTCACGATCGGCAGCCATCCGCGTTTCTCGTTTATCTCTATCTCTGGCGACACACGCGCGGCGCCGGTGAAGAGACGGCGCAGGTGAGCCTGTTCGACCTCGCGACCGGCACCGGTCTCTCGAAGCGCGCGGTGCAGGAGGCGCTGCGGTGGCTGAGCAAGCGGCGCCTGCTGTCGATTCAGCGCGCGGGGATCACGGCAATACCCGTGTACACGGTGCGTCGACCGTGGATCCGGTAGTGCCGCGGTGCAGGCATTAGGGCGGGCTAGCTTTCCGGGAACAACAATTTAGCGGATTAGGCGGCGGAAGCAGCCGGACCGCCTAACGGGCCAAGCTATCGACAACGAGCCAGATCCCGTGTTGAAGCCTCGGGAAGCTCGTGTCTGCCGAGGCCGTTCATTTTCAATCCCGGCTCGTCCGAGAGCCAGTGTCCTGCAAAGCCGGATCCGGCAGTCCCGCAACATCCGCCTCATCGTTTTTCACGAAGGAATGCTGCCATACAAGGGAGCTTCCCGCGGCTGGCCTCGCGCATGATACAATTGCTGCATATCGTATCCAATTCGACCGTTCCCCGGCCCGCATCGCATCAATAGCCAATGCGCCTCCTCCCTGCACTCCTGATATCGCTGAGCGCGTCGATCGCCGCCGCGCAACCTCGCCAGCGGCCCGCCGCGGCTCCCGCGCAGGATCCCCTCCGCTTCCAATTCCTCGGACCGGTCGCCGGCGGGCGGATCTCCGCCGTCGCCGGCGTCGTCGGCGACCCGAAGACCTGGTACATGGGCGCGGCGTCGGGCGGCGTCTGGAAATCCGTCGACAGCGGGTTCACGTACGTGCCCGTGTTCGATGCCCAGCCCGTGCAGGCGATCGGCTCACTCGCGGTCTCTCCTTCGAATCACTCGATCGTCTGGGCCGGCACCGGCGAAGCGTGGGCCATCCGTGACGCCGACGTCATGGGCGACGGCGTCTACAAATCAACCGACGCCGGAGCGACGTGGACGAACGTCGGGCTCCGCGAGACGGGTCGCATCGGCCGGATCATTCTTCACCCGACGAACCCCGATATTGCCTACGTCTGCGCGTTAGGTCGCGCGACCGGGCCGCAGCAGGAACGTGGCGTCTTTCGCACGACCGATGGCGGCAAGACCTGGCAGCGCGTCCTGTTCGTCGACGAACGCACGGGATGCTCCGGCCTCGCCATGGACGCGAACGACCCCAACGTGCTGTTCGCAGGCACGTGGGAAGTCGTCATGCACACGTGGGCGATGTTCAGCGGCGGGCCCGGAAGCGGCGTCTACATGACGCGTGATGGCGGGACGACCTGGACCCACCTGGAGAACGGCCTGCCGAAGTCGCCGTTAGGCAAGATCGACGTGGCCGTCGCGCCGTCGAACTCGAAGCGCGTGTTCGCGCTCATCCAGACCGCGAACCAGGGATCGCTCTGGCGCTCGGACGACGGCGGCGCGTCGTGGAAGACGGTGAGCTGGGATCGCACGCTCATTGGGCGCGCCGGATACTACATCCGGATCGAGGTGAACCCGCGCAACGAGAACGAGGTGCTCGTCGCCAACAGCACCTTCCGCCGATCGATGGATGGCGGCCTCACCTTTCCCATCACCGATCGCGGCTGTGGCGACTGCCATGACATCTGGATGGACCCGAAGAACCCGGATCACTGGGCCGAGACGGGCGACGCCGGGGCCGGGATCACGTGGAATCACGGGCGCACGTTCACGAACGTGACGCTGCCGATCGGACAGATGTATCACGTCGCCGTGGACGAGCAGGTCCCGTATTACGTCTACAGCAACCGGCAGGACAACGGGACGATGCGCGGCCCGAGCAGCGCGCCGGAGGCCGGACAGAACAGCGTTAGGCAGCAGCGTGGACCGGGCGGCCGCGGCGCCGGACGCGACAGCGCCGCCACACCCGACACGACGGGCGGCGCCCGCGGAAACCCGCCTCCAACCACCTCACCGGGCGACAGCGCGGCGCGACGCCTGGCCGCCGCCGCTGCCGATACGGCAACTCCCGGTGGCGACACCGGCGGAGGATTCGGCGGCGGAGGCAGCACGTGGGACCACGGACTCGGCGGCTGCGAGTCGGGGTTCACCATTCCAGACCCCAAGGACTCCGACATCGTGTGGTCGTCGTGCTACGGCAACCACGTCACGCGCTGGGATGCGAAGACCAAGCGCGCGAGGTCCGTGGCGCCGTGGATTCACACACTCGACTCGCCGCCTAACGAGCTCAAGTACCGCTGCCACTGGACGCCGCCCCTCGCTGTCGACCCGTTCGATCCGAAGACCGTCTATTATGGTTGTCAGGTCATCTTCAAGTCGTCGAACGCCGGGCAGAGCTGGGCGGTCACGAGTCCCGATCTATCCACGCGCGACACATCCCGCATCGTATTCTCCGGCGGGATCGTCGGCGACAATCTCGGCCAGTTCTACGGCGAGGTCGTGTTCGCGATCGCGCCGTCGACGATTCGCCGAGGGCTGATATGGGCCGGCACGAACGACGGACAGCTCTGGCTCACGCGCGACGCGGCCGGGACGTGGACGAACGTCACGAAGAACATCGCGGGGCTTCCCGCGTGGGGGACGATTCGCCAGATCGCTCCGTCCGTATTCGACCCAGGAACGGCGTACGTGACGGTCGACTTCCATATGATGGACAACCGCGAGCCGTACCTGTACAAGACCACGGACTACGGCCGTACGTGGAGGAAGATCACCGGCGATCTGCCGACGGGCGGTCCGCTCACGTACGTCATGTCGGTCGCGGAGAACCCGAACAAGCGCGGGATGATCTTCGCGGGAACAGGCAACGGGTTCTACTACTCGCGCGACGACGGCGCGCATTGGACACGCATCAAGGAAGGTCTGCCGGCGGCGCCGGTGACGTGGATTGCGATCCCGAAGGCGCGTTGGCGCGACGTCGTCGTGTCGACCTACGGCCGCGGCATCTACGTGCTGCGCGATATCACGGCGCTCGAGCTCGGAGCGACGCCGCCCGTCGTCGCCGATGACGCGGACGAGAACACCGGCGGCGCGAATGGGCCGGCCGCGACACCTCCACCGACCGGAGTCGTCAGGCTCTATCCGCCACGCGCGGGGTATCGCGAAGCGCGTTCGGGACGTACGGACTTCACGTTCGCCGTTCCCGTCAAGACGACCGAGCCGGCGAAGGTCGAGATCATGGATTCGACCGGCGCGGTGATCCGGACGATTCAGGCGGCGACGCGCTCCGGCCTCAATCGCGTCACGTGGGACCTGCGGTACGACGCGCCGACCCGCGTGGATCTTCGGACGACGCCGCCGGACAACGCGCACATCTGGGATGAGCCTCGCTTCAAGGGCAAGCAGGTGCGGCCGATCGTGCACTGGGGGATCGACGGTCCGCTCAACTCAGGGCCGCTCGCGCTGCCGGGCCGATACTCGGTGCGCCTAACGGCAAGCGGTACGACGACTCCGGCCGAACGGTTTACGGTCACGCGCGCGACGGAGACGACGATGCCGATGGCCGATCTCGTCGCGTCCACGCGGACGCAGCTCAGGATTCGCGACGCGATGAACACGACGGCGTCGATGGTCAACCGCATCGAGATCATGCGGAAGCAGCTCGAGGATCAGCGCAGGAAATCGAGCGCGGACGCGGATGCGCTGGCGGCGGTGGACGCGATTGACAAGAAGCTGATGGACGTCGAGCTGCGCCTCCTGTCGCGCACCGACCTTCACAGCGACGACAAGTGGTATGTGGAGTCGTACAAGATCTACATGAATCTCGTGTGGCTGTCGGGCGAGGTTGGCACCGGCGCGGGTGACGTGGCGGGTGGGGCGGAGTTCCGTCCGACGGAGGCGTCGCTTGCCGTGCTCGCAATGCTGGAGAAGCAGCTGGCGGAGGCGAAGGCCGCATATGATCGCGTCATGCGTGATGATGTTGCGGCGTTCAACAAGGCGATGGCGGGGAAGCTGCCGGCGTTGGTGTTTTGAGCATTGTCATCCCGAGCCGTCAGGCGAGGGATCCTCATCCTCCCGATAGAGGGATGTATTACGCAGCGAATCGATGACGGGACCGAGCGAGGGGTGGCGCATTTTGAGCCATGCCTCGCACGTTTTACGTCTACATCCTCGCCAACCGTTCTCGAACTCTGTACGTCGGGGTTACCAACAACATTCATCGACGTATCCTGGATCACCGGCAGGGTAAGGCCTCCGACTTCACCCGTCAGTACATGGTGCGTCGCCTCGTCTACGTCGAATCGACGACGGACGTTCGTGCCGCGATCAGACGCGAGAAGGAGATCAAAGGTTGGCTGCGAGAGAAAAAGATCGCGCTCATTGAAGCCACCAATCCCGATTGGGAGGATCTCGCAGCCCCCTGGTTCAGCTGACGCCCTCTACCGGGACCCTGAGGATCCTTCGCTTCGCTCAGGATGACAATCCGCGCTTCTCGCGGGGCGGTCGATAG
>JBKOYV010000397.1:0-22199 GCA_046725585.1 Gemmatimonadota bacterium
GGGTGGGAGCTCACGTGGACGGAGAACGGCGTGGCGGACACCGCAATCTGGAAAGTGCCGTGACTCGTGCCATCCCGAGCCGACAGGCGAGGGATCTTCGTTGTCCCGATAGAGGGCCCTCTATCGGGACCCTGAGGATCCTTCGCTCTGCTCAGGATGACGACAGCTGCGCTCGGGATGACAGCAACCCGCGAGGGCGCGTGTAATGGGCTGGAAGCACACCGTTGCCACCAAGTTCTTCTCGCGGCAGTTCGTCCAGGCGCTCAAGACCGAGGCGCACGTACAGGTGGCACGGCTGCGCTGCCTAACGCCAACGAACCGCGCACGCGTTCGCTCGCTCCGTCACGCCCGCGGCCTGTCGCTCAACCTCGGCGCCGGGTTCCACCAGCGCGACGGGTGGATACCCGTAGATCTCATGGTCGACCCACCCGGCGGTATTCGCTGGGACGTGCGGTGGGGGCTCCCGTTCGAGACGGGAAGCGTCACGCGCATCCACTGCGAGCACTTCTTCGAGCACCTGCGCTTCCCGGACGAGGTCATGCCCGCGCTGGCCGAGTGCTTCCGCGTGCTGGAGCCCGGCGGCGAGCTGCGGGTCATCGTGCCCGACGCCGCACGCTACATCCTCGCGTACGCGCGCCATGACGCGAGCTTCTTCGACGCGATGCGCGAGCTCGGCGGCGCCGCCGTCCCGTTCGAGACGGACATCGAGATCGTCAACCAGGCGTTTCGCATGGGGGGCGACCATCAGTTCGCGTGGGACTTAAGCGTGATGCAACGGCGGCTCGAGGCGGTCGGATTCGAGCGCGTCGAGGAAACGGGCTATGACCCCGTGCGATTCATCGACCAGGGCGACGACTGGCGTCGCCGCGAGTCCCTCTACGTCCAGGCGTACAAGCCGCGGACGTCGCTTCCCTCACCCGCCGATCAACGGGCCGGCGTCGCCGACAACGGCCGGCGTTCAGCGTCGCTGACCGCCTGAAGCCGGGGCGTGAACGCCTAACGCCGCGCCGTGCGCGGCTTCACGCTGCGCGAGTGCCATGTCGCTCTCGACCATCATACGCACGAGCGCCTTGAAGCTCGTCCGCGGCCGCCAGCCGAACGTCTCACGCGCCTTCGTCGCGTCCCCCAGCAACAGGTCGACCTCGGCCGGTCGGAAGTAGCGGGGGTCGATCTCCACGTGCTCTCGCCAGTCCATGTCGAGGCATGCCGCGGCTTCGTTCAGGAACTCACCGACCGATCGCGTCTCGCCGGTCGCGATCACGTAGTCGTCCGCCGTGTCCTGCTGGAGCATCATCCACATGGCTTCGACGTAATCGCCGGCGAACCCCCAGTCGCGCCGCGCGTCCAGGTTGCCGAGGTACAGCTTGTCCTGCAGGCCCAGCCTGATCCGCGTTAGGCCGCGCGTGATCTTGCGCGTCACGAATGTCTCGCCTCGGCGCGGGCTCTCGTGATTGAACAGGATGCCGCACGACGCGTGAAGGCCGTAGCTCTCGCGGTAGTTCACCGTCGCGTAGTGCGCGAACACCTTCGCGCAGGCGTAGGGCGATCGCGGATGGAACGGCGTGCGCTCGGTCTGCGGTGTCTCGACGACCTTGCCGTACATCTCGCTCGATGACGCCTGATAGAACCGGGGCGACATCCCGAGATTCCGCATCGCCTCGAGGAGTCGGAGCGTGCCGACCGCGGTGACCTCCACCGTGTACTCCGGAATCTCGAAGCTGACCCGAACGTGGCTTTGAGCGCCGAGGTTGTAGACCTCGTCGGGTTCCACGGTGGCGAGCACGCGCTGGAGCGACGACGCGTCGTTCAGATCGCCGTAGTGGAGACGCAGACGCACGTCCGGCCGGTGCGTGTCGGCGTAGATGTGCTCGATGCGGGCGGTGCTGAACGAGCTGGTTCGGCGGATGATTCCGTGAACCTCGTACCCTTTCGCGAGCAGGAACTCAGCGAGGTAGGAGCCATCCTGCCCCGTAACCCCTGTGATAAGCGCTTTCGGCATTCGGTGATTTTCGTGCAGGAATTTGCTTGGACGCTACGAAAAGATGATGAAGGTCGACTCTGACCCGAATTCGGTGGGTGCCTAACTAGCGGTAAATGTGAGTGTGCCTCGGAAGGCACACAAGTGGGCCATCGCGCGGCGGTCCGTTTCCGCATCGCCGCCCCGCGACGCGCACACCGGCGCGCGTCTGGCGTGAGCTGATGGCCGGCATGCTGGCGGTCGAGCGTCCAGCGGCGTTAGGCACCTCTCCGTCTTCCCTCTTCGTCCCCCGCTACGCAGCCAGCGGCTGGGATCTCGACGAGGATCATTCTTCAATATGGCCTGCACCGGCTGACGTAGCGTTACACGGAGTGGCGGTCGCTGCTTGAGATGTTCCTATGAGTGTCTTTCGTCGCTTGGCTATTTTCCGCACCCCGGCTTCCATTACATCGCAATACAGCCCGCAGAGGACGCTCTTGCTCAGCGAGGTCTGGATCACCTCGGCGGCTTTCCGTCCCATTTCGTCGAGTCGCTCACGCGGCATCTCGACCATCTCGCGCAGCACCCGCAGCGCCCCATCCACGTCCCCGTGTGCGATGTGCCAACCGATCTGGTGCTTCTCGATCAAGTCCGAGACGTGGCACGGGTTCGGCCCCACCAGCAGGATCGGCCGCGACGCCGCCATGGCACCATACACCTTGCACGGGTGCACGATGCCGACGACCTCGTTGCCGATGGTCACCACGTGTACATCCGCCGCCGACAGCGAGTACTTGATCTCCCTCAGCCGCTGGTAGGGCAGCGAGCGGAGGTTCCTCACGCCCTTGGCGACGCGGTCGTCGACCTCCTTCTTTCCGCCGCCGCCGCCAATGCACATGAACACAAACCGCGGGTCATCCTGCAGCTTCTCCGCCGCGTCGAGGAGCGTGGCCAGTGGGTTCGCCGGTGAGTGATTGCCGGAGTACATCACCACGAACTTGCCGCCGGCACCATCGCCGAGCTCGTGCTTCTTGCGGAACGGGTTCTCCGCGTGCGGAATGCGGCGAAGCTCATCTTCGTGTGGCCAAGGCGGCATCACCGCCGCCTTCTTCGTGATATCCACCTTCCTGTTCGCCCGTTCGAGCATGAACCGGTCGAGCACGACCACATCGCGCGACCGCCGGTACGTCATCCGGTTGATCCAGTCGAAAACCCGTACCGGCATCGACTGGGGCCCGATCTTTCCCATCGCGATCATCTGGTCGGGATTCAGATCCATGAGCCAGAGCTTCAGCGGCACGCCGCGCAGCCGCGAGATGATCACGCCCGCCAGCCCGCAGAACGGCGGAGACGTGCTCACCATCACGCCTCCCAGTCGCCGCGTGAACATCCCGCGCAGCAGTGCCTGCGCCAGGAAGCTCGACTGGGCGATCAGCCGGGCTGCGATCGACGACTTGCCAAAGCTCGACACCGGCAGCCGCCGGACCTCGACGCCGTTCAGGACCTCGTGCTTCGGGTACTTCTTGCTCGGGTCGTCGTAGCCACGCGCCGACGCATACACGACTACGCGGTACCCGCGCCGGGCCATCTCCGCCGCGGCGTCGGCGATGTGCTGGCCGACCGAGGCCGGGTCCGGCACGTACACCTGCGAGATGACGAGAAATGCGGTTGGTCGCTTTGGCATCGGTTCACGCGGGAAGGCGTCGGCTGCCTCCATTGTGCTTTATGCCGTTCGGCGCAGGTAGATCGCGGACGGAAAGTTCCCCGGGCCCGCGGACAGCCCATCGGTCATCGGCTGCGGTGCGTACACGGGGATCGCCTCCTTGATTGCCGCGGGGTTGCCGTGGTGCAGCATCGATTGTGACACCGCGATCTCGTACCCCGAATTCATCGTTAGGAACGCGTGCAGCATCGTTGATTCGCGTCCGAAGAACAGGTCGGTCATGAACGGCGGCCCGTAGTCAAACGGGAAATAGATGTCGTGAAAGTGAACCCACACGCCCGGCGCTAGCCGCGGCAGCACCTCGTGCATAATCCGCGGGACTTCGCTCCCGACGCGGACGGTGTGCGTCGAATCGATGAAGAGGAAATCGCCCGCCCCAAGGTCCGTCATGCGCGCCAGGTCGACATCCTGCGCCATCGCTTGAATCAACGAGATCTCGCTCGCCCTGTGCCGCTCCCTCAGGTAATCCGTCGGGAACGGCTCGATACAGATGACCTTCGTTGCGAGCGCCCCATCCTGGATGGCGCGCAGGACGATCGCTGTCGAGACGCCGCACCCGATCTGCACCACGCGTTCGGGCTTGTGCCGGCGGATGA
This sequence comes from Gemmatimonadota bacterium, assembly GCA_046725585.1. Classification (GTDB taxonomy): domain Bacteria; phylum Gemmatimonadota; class Gemmatimonadetes; order Gemmatimonadales; family Gemmatimonadaceae; genus JAJKIV01. The sequence goes on from JBKOYV010000397.1 coordinate 4,277, forward strand.
ACGCGTATAGGAAGAGTCCCTCGACGTACCCATACCCTTGGGCGCCGTTGGAGCGGCATGCCTCTTCGTAAATCGCGAAGGTGCCGAGCTGTTCCCTGCACGACGCGCAGCAATCGCTGAAGAATGCGGCCTGCGGCCCGAGAGCTGTCCCCCGCACGCCGACCATCGACATCGGCTTGCGCCACGATGTGGTCCTGCGCAGCGCGCGGAAGTCGGGCATCTCCGAGTAATAGTGCCTGGGCGAGATGTCCACCCCGAAACGCTGACCGATCTCCAGCACGCCGCGGAGAATGCGGTGAAGACGGGACTTGATCGCGCGCATCGGGAACTCGGGAGGCAGGGCGACAGGATCGGCGCACCCCCTCAGCGAGACTTGTTCCTCGCCTTGGATTCCGACTTGGCGGTTTTCCGTGCCGGCTTGGCGGCCTTGGTCGGGGCGCCATACCCGGCCGGAATGCCTTGCTTCCACGTCGTCATCTTGCGGCTCTTCCCGTTGTACCCATCGCCGGGGATGGGCTTGACGCCGTGGCTGAACGTGCTGACGAGGCTCTTGTGGGCCGTCTTGGCGGTGTACTTCGCTGTGAACTCGTCGTAGATCCAGCGGTAGGTCTTCTCCATCCCGTCGCGGAGCCGGGTCTTCGGCTCCCAGGCGAGATACTGGAGGATCTTGGTGTTGTCGCTGTTGCGGCGTGCGACACCGCGCGGCGCATCGAGTTTGTAGTTGCGTTTCAGCTTCACGCCGGCGATGTCCTCGGCGATGTCGACGAGCTGGTTGATCGACACGAGCTCGGAGGAGCCGAGATTGATTGGCTCGAGGATGTCCGAGTGCATGATGCGGTCGATGCCGCGTGTGCAGTCGTCGATATACATGAACGACCGTGTCTGCGTCCCGTCACCCCACACCTCGATCTCGTTGTTGCCGGAGACGACCGCGGCGATCACCTTGCGGCAGATGGCCGCCGGGGCCTTCTCGCGTCCCCCTTCCCACGTCCCGTTAGGCCCGTAGACGTTGTGGAAGCGAGCGACGCGCGTTGCGATGCCGAAGTCCTCGCGGAAGTGGCGGCACATGCGCTCGCTGAATAGCTTCTCCCACCCATACCCGTCCTCGGGCAGCGCCGGGTAGGCATCGGCCTCCTTCAGCGCCGTGATGTTCGGATCCTTCTGCTTGTCGGCGTTGTAGACGCACGCCGACGAGGCGTAGAAGAATCGCTTCACCGCCGCCTCCTGCGCCGCGAGGAGCATGTGGGTGTTGGTGAGCACGCTGAGCATGCACAAGGCCTTGTTGTTCTCGATGAACCCCATCCCGCCCATGTCGGCGGCGAGGTGGTACACCTCGGTCGCACCCTGCGAGACCTCACGGCAGACCTTGAAGTCGCGGCAGTCCCCCCTGAGTGGGCCGGAGAAGTTCTCGACATCGCGATGCACCTGGTACCACTCGTCCAGCGGCTTGATGTCCACCGCCCGGATGTTCTTCACACCCCGCTCACGGAACACGTTGACCAGGTGCCCGCCGATGAACCCGCCCGCACCGGTCACCACGACCGTTCCTCTCGACTTGGCCATCACACTCGCTCCTCGACCCTTTACCATCGTCGCTTCGTGGCCGGATCAGGGACGGTACAGGTGCAGGTACTGCGCCATGCGACCCGACGTCAGTCCGCTGCTCCGACCATAGCGCTTCGCTCGGCCGGCTGCCGTCGCACGATCGTGTTGTGCAGCACGATCGCGTCCATGCGCGTGCGCATGAAGCAGTCAAGCGCCTGCTCCGGGGTGTCGACGATCGGCTCGTTCTCGTTGAAGCTCGTGTTGAGCACGACCGGCACTCCGGTGATCTTCTCGAACTCCTTGATCAGGGCGTAGTACGTCGGATTCGTCCGCGCGCTCACCGTTTGCAGCCGCCCGCTCCCATCGACGTGGGTCACGGCGGGAATCACGGCGCGCTTGTCGGCGCGTACAGGATACACTTGCTGCATGAACGGATCGGGCGCCGCGTCCACGAAGTACTCATGTAGCGCCTCTTCGGCGATCGACGGCGCGAACGGGCGGAACCGTTCGCGGAACTTGATCTTCGTGTTGATCAACTCGCGGACGTCGCCGCGACGCGGGTCGGCGAGGATGCTGCGGTTCCCGAGCGCGCGCGCCCCCCACTCCATACGGCCCTGGTACCAACCAACGACGTTGCCCGTGGCGATGAGCGACGCCGCCGCGCGCGCTGCGTGGGCGCTCGTCGGGCAGACTTCGATCGCGTATTCCCATTCGTCATCGCGATCGGGAAGCGACGCGAGCACACGTTCAGCGTCGTGGCTCGTGCCCCAGTACCCGTGTTCCATGACGAAATCGCGCCCGTGCCCGAGCGTCTCGTGCCAGACGTAGCATGCGGCGCCGAGCGCGGTACCGTTGTCCCCAGCGGCGGGTTGGATGTAGACCGACGTGAACGGTGTGCGCTGTCGCACCTTGCCGTTCGCGACGCTGTTCATCGCACAGCCCCCGGCCAGGCACACGGCGTCCTGTCGCGTGCGTTCCCAGAGGCCGTTGAGCACGTGCATCGCACATTCCTCGTATACGACCTGCAGTGAGTGCGCGATGTCCTCTTCGCGCTCGGTCAGCGGCGCCGACGGCTCGCGCGGCAGGCCGAGTAGATGCGTTAGGCGCTCGCTGTAGACGCGGCCGAGCGTGGGATAGCCGTCGTCCCACTCCATCTCGACGCCGTCGGACCAATGGCGGAAATAGTCCAGCGAGAGCTCGAACTTTCCCCCCTCGGTGAGCGTGACGAGTTGGCGGATGGCGTCCACGTGACGCGGGCGCCCGTACGGTGCGAGGCCCATCACCTTGAACTCGTCCCCGTAGCCGTGGAAGCCGAGGAATTGGGTAACAGCGGTGTACATCATCCCCAGCGAGTGTGGGAAGTACACCTTGTCGAGGACTTCCAGATGGTTGCGCGTGCCGGTCGCGAACGACGTGCTCACGAAATCACCGAAGCCGTCGATCGCGCAGCACGCCGCCGATTCGAACGGCGAAACGAAGAACGCGCTCGCGAGATGGGCGGGATGGTGCTCGACGTAGTGGATCGTCGGCAGGTCGTCGCGCGGTACCCCTAACGCGGTGGCGAGGGGCCCCTGGAGGTCGCGGACCTTGCCCGCGTTGCGCACGCGATCCAGCACGAGTCGCAGGTCGGGACGATGCGTGACGGTGAAGAGCCCCTTGCGCAGCAGGTTCGCCTTTGGGTCGCGGCTCACGGCGACGTGCCGCACATCCCGCCCGCGGATGCCCGCCATCTGGAGCACGCACTGAATGGCGAGCGTCGGGAAGCCGGCCCAGTGCTTAATGCGGCGGAAGCGCTCCTCCTCCACCGCGGCGACGAGCTGTCCATCACGCAGGAGTGCCGCCGAAACGTCCCCATGGTACGCGTTGATACCCAGCACGTACGTCGCCATCCATTACTCCTTGGCCGCGGCTGCCTTGCCCTCCTTCCCGCGGAGCCGGCGCTCGAGAATCAGCGCGTCGACGAGAAACCGGAACCAGAAGCCTTGCAGCACGTGAAACACGAGCCCGCCGCGCCCATCCAGAAAGCCGAGCCTAACGATGTATCGATAGACGAAGTACGCCGTCGGCCTGACGAAGAGCGGCAGACGCGCGTACCAGTCTCGCAACCAACGACGCTGCTCGATGGCGTTGTCGGTCGCGAGCCTCCCACGAATTCGTCCGACAGCCTCCGGCGGCGCATCGTGCTCCTCCGCCTCGAGCGCCGCCCACCGAAGATGCCGCGCGGTGAATGTTGCCAGGTCGGGCGTCAACGTGTCGATGAGATCGCCTTGCAGCTTTTGGACCGCACCGGACACGTAGAAGTGCTGGTCGTAGAGTCGGTCCTCGCATCGCCCGGCGCCCGTGCGCATGAGACGCAGGTGCCACGCGGGATAGTGCCCGCCGTGACGAATCCAGCGCCCCATGAACACCGTTCGCCGCGAGACCAGAAAGCCATCGACGCCATCGAGACTGCGTCCCTCGGCAGCGAGCGCGGCGGCGATGGACGCCCGCAACTCTGGCGTTACGCGCTCGTCCGCGTCCACGTGCAGCGTCCATGGTGCAGCGATCGGCAGGGTGTCGATCGCCCAGTTCCGCTGGGCGCCGTAATGCGCGAACGGGTGGTGGAACACGGTCGCGCCCGCTTCGCGAGCGATGGCGAGCGTTCGGTCGGTGCTGCCTGAATCCACGACGAAAATTTCCCGGACCCAGCCCGCGAGCGAGGCGAGGCAGTCCGGAAGGTTCATCTCCTCGTTATGCGTCAGCACCACAGCCGCAACCGGCGCAACCAGAATGTCACCCTTGCTCGACCCTCCGGCCTCCGTAGCGCCACGGGCACGTTCGGTGTGCCGGACGGTCGGAGCGCTCATGCCCGTCGCCCCTCGCGCCGGTTGCCCACCGCCAGCTCGTCGTACAACGCTGAGAGCCGAACGCACGTCGTCTCCCAGGACAGCTCGGTCCGCGCGAGCTGCCACGCGCGGTCTCCCATCTCGAGCAGCGCCGCTGGATGCTCGGCCGCCCACGCGATGGCCGATGCGATCGCGGTCTCCGTTGCGTCGGCCACGACGCCCGCGCCCGCGGCGTGGATCTCCCGAGACAGCGCGACATTCGGCGTGACGATCGCTGGCAGCCCCGCGGCCAAGGCCTCGGCGACTGCGAGCCCGAAGTTTTCGTGCGCCGACGGGAGCACGAAGCAGTCCGCCTCCGCGAGGATGCGGTCCTTGGCTGCCCCATCGACATGACCGACGAACGACACCGCGCCGCGAAGCCCGAGCTGATCGGCCATCGCGGCGAGGTGGCCGCGATACCCGGGAGCGCCGTCGCCCGCGACCGTGAGCTCGATGCGACGGAATGCGTTCGTCGCATTCGCCACGGCGCGCAACAGCAACGGCACATTCTTCTTCTCGTGAAGCCGGGACAGAAACAGGAGCCGAATTGGCTCGCTTCCGTGTGCCGCCCGGTTTCGCCTCACGGGGCGATCCCCAACGTTCACGCCGAGCGGAATGACCCGCGCGCTTCGCCCGTAGCCCAGGCGGGCGACATCTTCAGCCTCTGCTTCGGAGGTTACGTGAATGGCCGATGCCATCGCGAGGTGCGGTCGCTCGAGGAGCGCGTAGTACGGCCGCTTCTTCCAGCGCCGACGGCCGAGGCTCCAATCGCTCAGGGTGCCTAACGGCCGAAGGACGTAGGGGACGGGCGCACGAGCAGCTGCTCGACATCCGGGGATCGTGGCGTAGGAGAAGAGTGCGTGCACATGCACGACGTCATAGGCACCGGCGTTCGCCCACAGCCACCGCGTCATCGGCCACGAGAACTTCCACGAGCCGGGGACGGAACGCGCGAAGTAGCGAAAGACGACGCCGTCGTCGATGACCGGCGTGTCGAGCGGCACGTCCAGCGAGTTCGCGCCCGATGCGTTGGTGGTCGCGACGGTGACATCGATGCCGCGTCTGACCAGCCCTCGCGCCATTGCGCGCACAGCGACGTTCGGCCCGCCATCGACGGGCGCCGCTGACGGGATGACGTGCAGGACTCTCACGGCGCGGCGGCCTCCGCCACGTCCGGCTCGGACACGTCCACGTCGCCGATGCCGTGCGCCGTCGCCCAGCGCACGAACGCGTACAGCGCCCACGGCCGCGACCACGTCACGCCGGTCTGTCCGCGAACGAATCCCGACCAGACGGCACGGACCGCATCCGGGTTCAGCCCCACCGACCGGATCCGGTCCACCTCGCCTAACGTGGCGGTGACCTCGGCGGCCAACGCGCCATGCATCCAGCTCGCGAACGGCAGCACGAACCCCTGTTTCGGTCGGTCCCACACCTGCACCGGCAGGAGATCTCGTGTCGCGTCCACCAGGAGCGGCTTCGCCACCCGACGGGACAGCTTGAGTGCGTCCTCCACCTGGAACGCCGCGCCGATGACATCGCGATCGAGAAACGGTACCCGGAGCTCGAGCGCGTGGGCCATGCTGAACACGTCAGAGTCGCGAAGCAACGTGTTCCGCATATACCCGGTGAGCTCTCGCCACGACACTTGGCGCAGCACGCTGAGGTCGCGCGGAGCGCCCTCGGTGGCCAACGCGCGAGCGTTGCACAGGTCGCTGACCTGTCGACTCCCGAACAACGTGCGCGATGCGAGATAGGCCGCATCGCCCGGCAGCCCGTGACGCAGACCCAACGCCATCTTGGCACCGCGAATGCCGCCCATGTTCGCAACGACACGGGCCGTGACGCGACGGACGGGGACAGGAATGAGCGAATAACGTGACAGTGTTCGTGCGCGGCGGAAGCTTGGGTAGCCGGCGAACAGCTCGTCACCGCCCAGACCCGACAGGACGACCTTGGTCCCCTGCGCGCGCACCACGTTGCTGACGACGTAGGTGTTGATTCCGTCCAGGGTCGGCTGATCCATGGCGGCGAAGGCTCGTGGCAGGGCCGCGAGCAGGTCCTCCTCGCCTAACGGGATGAGATGATGTCGAATCCCGTGCCGCCGGGCCACACGCTGCGCCACCGCGCTCTCGTCAAACCGTTGCTCAGAAAACGTGACGGTGAAGCCGTCCAGCGTCGTGCCGGCCCGTCGGGCGGCGAGCGCCGCGACGATCGACGAGTCGATGCCCCCCGAAAGAAACAGCGCGACGGGCACATCGCTGACGAGGTGGCGGTCGATCGACCGCTCGAGCGCGTCGCGCACCAGATCCACCGCGCTGGCGTGGTCCGCAACGGGATCCTGCGCCCAATCCGGCTGAACCAAGGGTACGGATGTGACTTCCTTGAGCGTCCCGGTGGCGGGATCGAAGCTCATCACGAGGCCCGGCGCCAAAGCGCGGGCTCCGGCGATGATCGTCTCCGGCTCGGGAACAGACCCGAACGTGAGATACCCGGCCAGCGCGCGCGAGTCGATGTGAGCGCGAACCATTTGCGATGCGAGGAGGCCGCGCAGCTCGCTCGCGACGAGCAGCCCCCGCCCGACAAGTGCGTAGTACAGTGGCTTGATGCCGACGGCGTCGCGGGCGAGGTAGAGCGTGCGATTCCATTCGTCCCAGAGCGCGAAGGCGAACATTCCGTCGAGTCGATGGACGAACGCCGGCCCGAACCGGACCCAGCCCTCGAGCAGCACAGCGGTGTCCCCGTCGCTCGTGAACCGCGCGCCGGCGCGCTCGAGCTCAGCGCGCAACGTGCGAAAGTTGTAGATCTCGCCGTTGAAGGCCACCACGTAGCGCCCGTTGGACGACACCATCGGCTGGTGGCCGGCCGGCGTCAGGTCGAGGATCGAGAGACGTCGATGTGCGATCGCGCCTAACGGGATGCCATCGCGGCCGGTGAGGCGCCGCATCCCATCATCGTCGGGGCCGCGGTGTGCCAGCGCCTGCGACATGGCCGCGACCACCCGATCCGCATCGCGAACCCCCACGGCCGACGCGATTCCGCACACGTCTACCCGTCCTGCGTTGGGGCCGGGAACGCTCGCCCCAGCAAGCCGGCGAGGCGCGCACGAAAGCGCGGGTAGGTGAAGACGCTTTCGAAGCGGCGGTGCCCCGCCTCGCCCATTCGGCGCCGCATCGATTCGTCGGTGAGCAGGCGCGCCACGGCGCCGGCGATGGCGTCGGGATCCTGGCGCGGCACGAGCAGCCCCGTCTCCCCATCAACGATGACGTCCGCCGCGGCGTCGTCCCGCGAGCCAAGGCACGGGAGACCAGCGCGCATGGCCTGCAGGTACACGAGGCCGAAACCTTCGCCGCGGCTCGGCATCGCGAACACCGCGGCGTGGCGCATGACGGCGCGTACCGCCGCGTCGGGCAGGAACCCGGGGAAATGCACGCTTCGACCGAGGCCCAGCGCGGCCGCCTTCGTTCGCAAGCGGTCGACGTCGTCCCCACGACCCACCATCACGAGCGTGGCGTCGGGAACTTCGGCAACCACGCGCGGCCACGCGAGAATGAGCTGATCGTGTCCCTTATAGCGCTCGGTGCTCGACATGCGACCGACGATCACGACGGCGTGCGCGCCATAGTCGACGCGCACGTCGGCCGGCACGCGGTCAGGCGCCTCCTCGTCAGGCAAGAGCGCAAGCAGACACGTCTCGACCGGGGGCAGATCCGGGTGGGCTGCCGCAACGCGACGCGCCGTGTGAGGTGAGATCGCGATGCGCATGCGCGCATTTCGGAGCGCCGCACGTCGTGCCGAATCGAGTGTCGCGCTCCACGCCTCGATGCCGTTCACAAATACGGCGTACGGCCGACGGAATTGTCGCGGGACTCTGAGCTGCGCCCTGGCAATTCCGACGTGGGTGAAGACGACCCAGTTCGCGCGGCGAAGGCTCTGCAGCCGCACAAGCTTCGCGAAGAATTGCACGCGCGCACGAAGCGCTATCGGCTCCACGCCGGTGGCGCCGAGCTCGATGACCCGCGCCTCCGTGCCGCCGAGGTCCGACATCGCCCGATGAACCAGTCGTGCCTCATACGCGATCCCGTCACCCGAGCGCGACAGCGTTGCCGTGGCGAGGAGCCCGCGCGGCGCGATGCGCGGCTCCGCGACATCAGCGGGGACCGCGAGCGGTGGCGGCAGACTGGTCTTGATCACGGCCCCCCGGCAACGCTGCCTAACGTACCCGGCTCGGCGGCCAGCCACGAACGCCGCGTGCGCCGCTTCGGCGGTTGTGACAAGGCGACAACGAGACACCACAGCGCCACGCCGTTCATGAAGAGTCCACCGAACACGAGCGAGAAGTCCGACTCGATGTTCAGAAGCGGGACCAGGAGCACGAGGCTGCAGATCGTGACCTGAAGCGGTTGTCCTGCGCGATTGAGATCGTTATCCAGCAGCCGGTACAGCAAGCCAACGATTATCATTCCAACCAACACGCTGATCTCACCGAAGTTCGCGTAGAACTCGACGAGGAACGGGAGGTTGATCGAAGTCCACGTGTCCCACGAGTCGAGGTAGCCGTAGCGGTGGCCAAAGTCCTGTCCCAACGTCTTCGTTGGCTTGCTCGGCCAGATGAACCGTGGGACGGCGAACCCCACGAGTGAGAGATACGTCTCGCCGCCCCAGAACGGAACGGTACTTCCCGTTTGCCGGACCACGTCGGCCAGCAGATCGAGGTTGGCTGAGCGACCGGCCACGATCGACCAACCGTCCTCGACCGTCGACGCCACGCCCTGCGCTTCGACCTTCGACACGAGCAGCTGTCCCATCAGCATCGCACGCCCTCCCAGCGACAGTTGGGTCTCGGCAAACCAGGAGCGCGCTCGATACTCCATCGCGACGCTCCGCATTCCGAGCATCGCGGCTCCGCTCAGCGCCGCGATCAGGACCCAGCGAAAGCCGAGGCTTCCGCCCCCCGCCCACACAGCCAGAAATACGGTGAGCGCGAGAATGACGACGTTCGACACGAGTCCAGATCCGGCCCGCAGGAGCGCGGTGAGTACGATCCCGGCATACAGCGCCCAACGTTCCCGATGCGAGAGGCGCTTCTGGACCGCGAGAATCGTCAAGAGCGCGATTCCCAGCAGCGACAGCATGGACGTGAAGGACAGCAAGCCTCTGAGAACGAGCGGAATCGGCACGACCTGACGTACTGCGTCGAACAGCAGCCCGCCCCAGAGAAGCAGTTTCCCCCAGGTGCGCAGCGTGCCGAGATCGGTGGGGCGAACGTGCCGGAAGGGACTGTTCAGTCGCAACCCTGCTCCGCCGTAATAGCCGATGAGCAGCGCGACCCAGCCGGCGAGCGCGTATTGCACGGGCCGATCGTAGTCGAATGTCGGATCGAGATGAAACAGGTAATTGACGCTGCTCTGTCCAAGCACGACGTGCAGGGGGTAGTAAAACAGATACACACCGCCCACGAGCGGAAGGAATGGGACCGGCGGCCGGCGCCGCTCCGGAAGCTGCAGATAGTGCCAGGTAGGTGCGAGGCACAGCACCCACAACACCGACGCCAGCAGTCGCGGCTCCTGAGGAATCTCCGAGGGCACGCCAAGCGCGGCGACAGGTACCAAGGCGACTGTCACCGTGATCAGGCGGAGCCCCGTGAGTGACGCGGCACGCGAGCGAATCGAGGCCGTGGGGGCAACGGAATTCACGGGGTCGGTCCCCGAGCGCAGACTGAACGCAGCGCGGCTTCGGTCGCTCGCACGACGACATCGATGCTGAATTGCTTCACGATCTCGCGAGAGCGATTTCCAAATTCACCTCTTCCCGCTGGTCCAAGTGCGGCGATGGAGGCGAGGCGATCGGCGAGCGCTGCGACGTCGCCGCATGGGTAGGTGAACCCATTCTCGCCATCGCGAACGAGGTCCACCGAGCAGCCGGCGGCATCGCTCACGATCACGGGGAGCCCGGCCGCCATCGCCTCGTTGGCGACGAGTCCCCACGTCTCGCGAGAATCGGAGGGCAGCACGAGTGTGTCCGCAGCGGCGTACCAGTCGGGTAACTCCCGTTGGTTCACGAAGCCCGCCATCGTCACCGCGCTTCGAGTGCCCTGTTCGATCGCACGTCGCTCAATGGCGGCGCGCTCCTCTCCGTCCCCGATGAACAGCGCATGCGCGTCGACGCCGCGTTTTCGTACAGCCGCCACTGAGTCGACGAGATCGATCGGCCGCTTGCGCTCGATCAGCTTCGCCGAGCTCGTGAACACGACGGTGTCCGGGCCTATGCGGAGCCGCGACCGGATGCGCGCGCGAGCGGCCGCGCGGTCGATGTCTTTCAACGCGAACCACTGGTTGTCCACGCCGTACGGTGCCCAGAAGAGCTTCTCGTCAGGCACGCCGAAAGAGCGATAGTAATCGCGATTGCGCGACCCGATCACAAGAAAGGCCTGTACCCGTGCAAACGCGGCGTGGTACAGCCGCTGACGGAGTGGGAGCCAGACTGTCCGGCGAGCGGGTGCGCGCGCGCGACCCCGCGGCCCACGCTGCAAAGTGGACTCGCCGCGGAGAATCACGGGCAGTCCGATGTGCCACGCTGCTCTCAGCATCTGTACGTGCGCGAACGTCTGCCAACCGAGAAGCAGGAGCGCGTCGTGATTCCCTCGGACGAGAACCGAATCGGCACCAGCCAGCCGAACGCCGGTGAAGCGCGACACATCCGGGTTGCGGGCCGTGTTAGGCAGGAAGGCGTGCTCGTATCCGCCGAGGAGCGGGACGTCCCAACGGAACGCCTGGCCGAACCCGGCATCCATCGCCACGTCCATCCCGTGGCGCGAGCCGAAATAGACCGTGGGCTCGATGCCCTCCGATGCGGCCAGCGCGCGAAACAGGGGTGCCTGGTATTGAATTGGATGCGAGGTGAAAATCGCGAGCCGCCTCACGTCACGCGGGCGTTGGCTGGCCGGCGATGTCTCGCGAGTCGCGACGCCGGTCATCGTCCGACTCCTGCCGCGAGCCCTGCGACCTGGAGCATCGTGCATGCGCGCCGTGCGTACGTGTCGTCGCGCACGCGGGCGAAGCCGGCTGACGCGATCGCGGAGCGACCGGTGGCGTCGGGCAGCCAGCGGGCCACGGCGTCTCGCAGCTCGTCCACGTTTTCGAAGCACACCATCTGCTCGCCTTCCACGAAGAGCTCGGACAGCTCGGGCGTGCGCTGGCTGAGTGTGAACGCCCCGCACGCGAGCGACTCGTAGGAGCGCATGTTGTGACTCCGCGAATTCTGTGGTCGCATCACGTTGAGCGAAATGGCTCCGCCCGCGAGGGCGCGCGAGAGGTCGGGGCCATACGCGGCCGGCGCAAAGGTGGCTCGAGCGAGGGAGCTGCCCCTGGGCACCGTGACCGCGGTTCGCTCACCGAAGACCGCCACACGGTAGTCACGCGCGAGCGTGTCGAGGAAGCGGACGCGATCCGCGTCCAGGTTGCCGACGAACACGACGTCGAACGATGGCATGGTCGGCGGGCTGACCGGAGCGTGGAGCGCCGGGTCGCGGGCGAACGGCAGGTAGTACGCCGCCTGCGCGCCGGCGTGCTCGTAGTCGGCTAGCAGGTGGCGCGCGAACGTGAAACAGGCATCGTACGCCGCGAGCACGTTAGGCCCGTACGCGAGCCGATTCGACCGCTCGTCGGAGAATGGGTCGTCCGGATAGAAGTTGACCACCGCCGCGCCCGTCCCTTCCCTGACGCGGTCAACGGTGGCGGCACTGAGTCGGTGGCCCTTGATCACCAGCACGAGATCCGCTTCGACGCCAGTCAGCTCGCGTGCCACGTTCTCGTTGAAGGTGTTGAGCAGCACCGGCTCGGCGACGCGGCGGAGCGCGCGTGGGCGTATCACCGGGTGCGTGGCGGCATACGCACGCGCGAGACAGAAGGTTCGTGTCTCGATCCCAAGGTCCGCGAACCCGCGCGCATACGACGCCATCAGACCGCCCGGCGCGTCCTCCCCGAGGATCAGGACACGCATCCCGCCTCCACGATCGGACCGCCCGCCTGCGTCGCGGCCTCGGCAGGCCGCCCCCACATCGCGTCGAGCACCGGTGCGAACTGAGACTCGTAGTTCCAGTCCAGGCGCAGGCGCTCCCACCCACGCACCGCCATGTCACGAATGGCGCTACGATGCTGAGCCGCCCAGCTGAGCGCATCCGATATCGACTCGACTCGCGAAGGGTCGCACGCGAGCCCATACCCCGGATCAACGAAGGTGCGCCTCCAATCCGGCAACTCGCTCACGAGCGGCGTCACACCATACGCCAGGTACTCGAACGCCTTGTTCGAGGCGCCCGCCATGTGCCGCATGTTCTCGTCTTGCGACTTCATGGGCATGAGTGCCAGCCCGATGTCACATTGCTCAGAGATCACGGCAAGCTCGTCCTCACGAACCGTGCCGAGGACACGGACGCGTGCGCCGGCGCCAAGGCGCTCGGCGTGTGATGCAAGCGCGGCGAGGTAGCCCCGCGACCCGACGGTCTCATATCCCGCCACATCGAGCGTCATCGGCATGTGCGCCCGCGCCACCGCCTCGACAGCGGAAAGCGGGAGCCGCTCGGAGTTGACCGACCCGCGGAAGACGACCCGCAGCAGGTCGGGCGACTGGCGCATCGGTGGCCTCCGCGCTGGCCGGCGCGGGCAGTTCCAAACGGTGAAAACGGCGCGACCTCCGGCGATCGCGGCAAGGCGCGCGGATCGCTCGGCGTTAGGCGCCACGACGAGATCGGCGTCTCGAAGCAATCGCCGCCGCGCGTCGAGATAGCGCTTGATGATCCAGCTAGGGCGAGGGTCCGACGGCGCGTCGTGCTCGTGGTAGACAACTCGCGCCCGCGTAAGCGCCGCGAGCGCGAGCGCTATTGGGGCAGAGAGCAGATCGGACGCGTAGATCCAGTCCGGCTTCCATGCGCTGGCTTCCCGCCCCACCCAAGCGGCGTAGCGCCCGTAGTGGGCCTTGAGTCGCCAGCCGTCGGGTGGCAGGTCGGCGAGACGAACGGTGATTCCGTTCGCGGGCTGGACGTTCAGCGTGTCGGTGTCGCGGACCCGCCTGCCCAGCATCAGCACCTCGGCGCCCGATTCGGCAAGCAGGCTGGCGCCGCGTACGAGTGGCGGGTACGCGCCGGGATTCGTGTACTGCACGTAGAGCACGCGCATCACCCCACTCCAGCAGTCGCGGCGGATCTGCTCGGACGATTTGGCGCGATCCTCTCGTACACGGCCACCATGTCGCGCGCAACGTCGTCTGTTGACCGGGGCGGGCGAATTCCAGCGCGAAGTCGATCGAGCAGCGCGCGATCCCCCGCAAGCCGACGCAGAGCGATCCCCCACGCATCGATGTCCGCGTGCCGCACCAACCATCCATCACGGTCGTGCGCCACGAGTTCGGAGATGCCGCCCAGGTTGGATCCGATCACCGGTGTCCGAGCGGCGAAGGACTCGAGGACGGTCAGCGGCCCGGTTTCGAGCCATTGCGACGGGACAACCGTTGCATCGTACGACGCGAGCATGTCCACCACGCGATCTGCGGGGAGAGGACCGCGGAATCGTACGCGCGAATCGCCAGAGCTCATCGTTACGAGGTCCGCGCGATAATTCGCCCCATCGACGTCCTGCGCGACGCCGAACACGTCGAGCGTCACGGGCAACTCGCGATTCGCTGCCAGCGCCCGGAACACGATGTGGACGCCCTTCGTCGGGTGCAGCCGACCCACGTAGGCCAGGCGAAGATTACCGCCGGATGACTTGATGGCGCTCTGTGTCCGGGGCCGTGCGGGTGTTCCCTGCCTCGACAGAACCAACCGGTTGGGTGGCGCGCCGGCGCGCAGAAGCAGCGACCGAACCCATTCGCACACAGCGACGACGGCGTCGGACTCGGCGAGCAATTGTCGGAAGGCGGTGTGTCGTGCGGACGTCAGCTCGCGCGCGCGAAGCGCCGTGACCCAGCCGCCCGATACCCCGGTCGAGCCCATCGCCGAGCCTAACGCCGTCGGCACACGGGAGAGCGCCTCCCTGACCGCCAGTGGCAGCCCGCGACTCTCGAGCAGACACGCGGCGCAGCGCTGTGCGATCAGCTCGCCGTCGCACGGCTCGTGACCATTGTGCAGGAGCGTGCCGCGAACGCAGCTCGCCGTGGGGGTGTGATACGTGAACGCGACGCGCACGCCCTTTCGCGTCGCGGCCTGCGCCGCACGCAACGAGGCCGCGCGAGTGAAGGCGTGCAGGTGCAGCACATCCGCGCGCACTTCGTCGAGAATTGCGGCGATCGTTCGGGCGGTGGTCTCGTCGCCTGCATCGTACAGCGCCGAGACGCTCGCGGCGGCGGGAAGTGCGAAACGATAAACGGAAGCGCCCTCATGCTCGTAGCGTGCAGCGACCGTACTCTCCGAGGGTGCGGCGATTACGCTTTCCACGCCGTAGGCCCTCAGGTCGCGCGCAAGCTGCGCCACATACACCTCGGTGCCCCCGGCGACATCGGGGAAGTAGCCGAACGGGACGTGAACGACTCTCACGCGTTCTCCGGTGAGCTCTTCTGTCGTCTCTTTCGCCCGCGTCGCACCCGGCGCCATCCGGAGGCGATCGATTCCGCCCTGGTGTATCCAACGATGCGCGAGAGCCAGCGCAGCCGCGCGGGAAGATGCCGCGTGAACTCCGCGCCGAACGTCTTGCCGCGCGAGGCGGCTCGCTCGAACGATTCACGATCGATCGACGCGAGCTGCCGCGCAGCGAACGCATAGGCTTCACTCAGCGCGGCGCGTCGAGGCGGCGTCAGGCCGCCGTGCTGTTCCCAGTACTCCTGCGCCCACACCGCGTTCTCGGCGCACCCGCGCGCGAACGACGCCATCGGACGGGTGGAATACCGCACTCCCATGTGCTGACGGTAGAGAAGTCCGAGCTCGTCGGATTCGCTAGACACGAATCGCGCGCCCGCCATCGCGAGGGCCACCGTGTACCGTACGTCCTCGACCACCTCGCGGCCTGGTGCGAACCACACGCCGTCAGTCCGTGGCGAACGACGCAGCAGCATGGCGCCGAGCTGCACGAACCCTCTCGTCGAGAGCAGCGACGCCGCGAGGTCGGCGCTCAGCTCGGGCGTGATCTTCCGCCTGACCGTGAAGACCGCGTTAGGCGCAGAAGCGACCGGAACGAGGTCGTGAAAGGGCTCCCAGGCCACGTCCGCGCCCGATGCCCGAAGGGCCGAGACCTGGCGCGCGATCTTCCCTGTTGCGATGAGGTCGTCCGCGTCGAGGAATTGGATGAATTCGCCTCTCGCCCGCGCCAGCCCGGCGTTTCGAGCCCCGCCTGGTCCCGCACCACGCGTGTGCAGGACGGTGGCTCCCGACGCGGTCGCGATCGATGCAGTGGAGTCGTCGGATCCGTCGTCCACGACGATGATCTCCACTGGCTCGTAGGTCTGCGCGCGGATGCTGGTCAGGGTCTCGGCAATCCACCGCTCGGCGTTGTACGCCGGCACGATCACCGACACCAGGCCACCGACCGCGTCTTGGCGACGCAGTCCCGCGTAATCTGGGTCATGCGTCCCCGGGCGCATGAGTCGATCGTCAGGACAGTGGCGCCGACCGCAGCCTGAAGCCGCCTGAGGACGAGCGCGGTGTTCGATTGGCGGTACCGTCGCCCTTCGCTCCGGCACCGCGCTCCGTCTCGACCGCCAGCGTCGTACGATCGACCGTAAGCGGTACCGGCACGCTGCGCTCGCCCGGAACGCTTCGGTCGCCTGCGACCGCCACAGCGGCGTCCGGAATGTCGCTCCACGGCTCCCAGAGCGCCAACAACTTCTGCTCCACCACTGCGCGAAGATCGTGGGCGATGGCGTGGATGTCGGCGAGGCTCACATCATCGGCGCGCCCATCCTGCCAGAGCACGAGGGACCCAATGCGCTCACCCGACGGCGCGAGGAACGGCAGCCGAATCTCCCAACACGCCGCGAGCGTGACGTTCGCGCGATGCCACGCCCAGACCGGCACGTCGTCATCGAGTCTCCGGTAGGCGTCCATGCCTGCCCCGGTTCCGACGAACGACCGTCGCAGCCGCACTTCCGCGCATTCGAACTCGTCCTGCGCGAACGTCGTCTCGAGTGCCTCGAACACCCGATCGAGGTCGGTGAGGTCCGACACCCTCATGCTCGTCTCGTGAATCCGAACGTTGCGCCCAATGACCTTGCGCTGCCGAACGCCGCGCCTGACGAGACGGGCCAGCTCCTCGAACTCGTAGTACCGGAGCCGCTGGATGGCGAGCCCCACGCCCAGCCCGATCACCAGAAGCACGACCGCGACGTACGCGGAGTCGTTCACCAGCAGCATGCCGCTCAGCCCCAGCAGCGCGCAGGCAGAGTACAGCAGGAGCGCAACGCGCCGCGGAGAATGCCCGAGCGACAGCAGGCGATGGTGGATATGCGCGCGGTCGGCGCTGAAAATCGGCTGTCCGCGCAGGAATCGCCGGGCCACCGCGAGCGTCGTGTCGAGCACCGGCAGGCCTAACGAGACGATCGGTATCGCCACGGCGATTACCGTCGGGGACTTCTGCGAGCCCAGCAGTCCGATGCCGGCGAGCATGAATCCGAGGAACAGACTTCCCGAGTCGCCGAGAAAGATGGACGCGGGGTGGAAGTTGAAGCAGAGGAACCCGACGGTGGCGCCGGCGAGGATGATCGTCACGGTCGCCGCGCCGACGAGCCCATTGTAGCTCGCCACGACGAACATGGTGGTCAGCGCGAACAGCGCAGCGCCCGCGGCCAGGCCATCGAGGCCATCGATGAGGTTGAAGGCGTTCGTTATGCCGACGAACCACGCGATGGTGAACAGCATCCCGATGGCGCGCCCGAGGTTCACGATGCCCGCGAACGGCAGCGAGAGCGTCGTGACGCGCAGGCCGGCGACGTAGACCCCGAGCGCGATCACGACCTGGGCGAGGAATTTCCACCGCGCGTGCATGGGGCGGACGTCGTCCACGAGCCCGACGAGATGTACGGCCAGCGCACCACCGATGACGGTGGCCAGCCCGCGCGCGTTCGTCGCGAGCACGTGTTGCCCGAACAGTCCGATGATTGCCGTCATCGAGACGGCGACCGAGAGGACGATTGCGACGCCGCCGATGCGCGGAACGGGATTGACGTGGACTTTTCGCTCGCCGCACGGGTCGACGAGCCCGGCGCGGCGCGCGAATTCGCGCACCACGAACGTCAATGCCGAGGAGGAGCAAACGGCGATGACGAGTCCGACGAGGTACAGCGGAATCTCAGGCTTCTGCGACAACAAGAGTCCCGGTGCTCCCGACGCGCCTGAAGACACGCGCCCACACGAGTGAGCAGCACGGTGACTGAGTCACAACCTGGCTGACCCAGCTCCGGCACCAACCTCAGCCGCTTGCTTCGATGCACAAAGCGCAAGAGTGGTGCCGACTACAGTCGGATAAGATTGGAGTTTCGCTGGTGCGCGACGGGTGGGCGGTTGCCCTTTGGTCTAAGAGGGGTCGTCC
>JBKOYV010000194.1:0-15505 GCA_046725585.1 Gemmatimonadota bacterium
CCTCAGGGCAGGCGCCTGTCGGCTCGGGATGACATACCTTCGTCTCCCGTCTCCCGCTTCCCGATTCCCACTTCCCGATTCCCGAACGTGTCGTCCGTAGCGATCCATAAGTTCGGCGGCGCGTCCCTCGCCAACGCAGAGGCGGTTGCCCACGCCGTGTCGATCGCGAAGTCGCAGGATTCGCGGTCGGTCATCGTCGTTTCGGCCCTGGCCGGCGTCACCGACGCCCTCCTCGACGGCGCCCGCCGCGCTTCGGCCGGCGACGTGCAGGCTCTCCGCGACACAGCCGCAACGCTTCGCGAACGTCACCGCGAGATCGTGCGGACGCTGCTCCGTAGGTCTCCGGCCCAGCGCGGCTTGCTGGATGAGATCGATGCCGCGATGGCAGAGCTCGACGCGCTCGCGCATGGCCTCTCGATCCTCCGCGAGCTCACACCCCGCACGTCCGACTACATCGCCTCACGCGGCGAACGGTTGAGCGCGCGGATCGTCGCGGAAGTGCTCAATCGCGCCGGGCAGCGCGCGCAGTTCGTCGACGGGCTCGACGTCGTCCGGACAAATGGACAATTCGGGAACGCTTCACCCGACCTCGCCGCCACCGATCGCGCGGCGCGCGCCGCGCTGTTGCCGATGCTGCGACGTCGCATAACGCCTGTCGTACCCGGCTTCATCGGCGCCACGCCGAGCGGCGAGGTCGCCACGATCGGCCGTGGCGGAACGGATCTCAGCGCGACGCTCATCGGGCGCGCACTTCGCGCCGCGAGCATCACGCTGTGGAAGGATGTCCCGGGCCTGCTCACGGCCGATCCGCGCATCGTCACCGACGCTCGTGTCATTCCGCAGCTCAACGCGCGTGAGGCGGCCGAGCTCGCGTACTACGGCGCGAAGGTCCTTCACCCGCGCGCGCTCACGCCGCTCGCGCGCTCGTCGACGCCACTGTTCGTTCGTCCCTTCGCCGATCCAACCGCCGCGGGTACGGAGATCTCCGCGCGCCGCACCCTCACGAAATACCCGGTGAAGGCCTTGTCGGCCGTGACCGACCAGGCGCTCGTCACCGTGACCGGCAATGGGATGCTTGGCGTGCCGGGCATCGCGGGTCGCACGTTCACCGCCCTGCACCGGCAGGGCGTATCGGTCTCGCTCATCACGCAGGCGTCGTCCGAGCACTCGATCTGCTTCACGGTGCCCGCCGCGAGCGCGGAGACGGCCCGAGTGAGTCTCACCGAGGCGTTCGCGGACGAGATCGCGCGGCGGGAGATCGATGACGTGGAAGTCGAGTCGAGCCTCGCGACGCTCGCCGTGGTCGGCCTCGGAATGCACGGGACACCGGGCGTTGCCGCGCGCGTTTTCTCGTCG
The DNA here is from genome assembly GCA_046725585.1 of Gemmatimonadota bacterium. Lineage (GTDB taxonomy): Bacteria > Gemmatimonadota > Gemmatimonadetes > Gemmatimonadales > Gemmatimonadaceae > JAJKIV01. The sequence continues at coordinate 1,357 of JBKOYV010000194.1, forward strand.
CTCGCGGACGGCGGCATCAACATCGTGGCGATCGCGCAGGGATCGTCGGAGCTCAACATCTCCGCCGTGGTCGCCGAGGCCGACCTGCCGGCTGCGATGCGACGCGTGCACGGCGAGTTCCAGCTCAGTCGACTGGGTGGTGGCGCCGCCCTGCGGCCCGAGCACGCGGACGTCGTCCTGCTCGGCTTCGGGCAGATCGGACGAACACTCGCACTCATGCTGAGCCGCGCGCGTCAGGCCGGACCGCGCGCGCGGGTTGTCGGCGTCATCGACCGAAGCGGCTACATCTTCGATCCGAACGGAATCTCCTCTCGGCGACTCGCGCGTCTCGCGAGCGAGAAGGCGCGCGGCGCCCGATTGAGCGCGACCAATGGCGGCGTCGCGGCGTCCACCTCCGACGCGCTCGCGGCGATCTCTCGTCACGCACTGTCGCGTCCGATCTTCGTGGACCTCACGGCCGACGACACCGGCTCACTGCTGCGAAGTGCGCTCGGCGCCGGAATGGACGTCGTGCTCGCGAACAAGCGACCGCTGTCGGGCAAGCTCGCCGACGCCCGGGCGCTCGAGGAAGCTGCGCGTGCGCACGATCGGCGCATCCTGCACGAGACGACCGTCGGGGCCGGGCTTCCGATCATCGACACCTACTACAAGCTCGTCGAGGCACGCGATCGCGTGCATCGCATCGACGGCTGCACCTCGGGTACGCTCGGGTTCCTGCTGAGCGAGATCGGCCGCGGCCGACGCTTCTCGGAGTCGCTTCGGAAGGCAATGGAGAAGGGCTACACCGAGCCGGATCCGCGCGACGATCTCTCCGGAATGGACGTCGCTCGCAAGGCGCTCATTCTCGGGCGTCTGCTCGGCTTCACCGGTGAGCTCGAGGACATCGCGCTCGAGTCGCTCGTTCCCGAGCGCGCGCGGAAGCTGCCACTCGCGGCGTTCCTGTCGCGTCTGGAGGAGTTCGATGACGAATGGGAGGCGCGCGCGCGCGACGCGCGGGGGACCGGGCGCGTGCTGCGTTACGTTGCGTCGGTGACGCGACGTCGCGTCGACGTCGGGTTACAGGCGGTCGAGTCGACGAGCCCGTTCGCCGCGCTCAGCGGCACGGACAACCAGGTGGCGTTCACGACGATGCGCTATCAAACGAACCCACTGATCATCACGGGCCCCGGCGCAGGACCCGCCGTAACGGCGGCCGGCGTGTTGAACGACATCCTTGCGTTGGCCGCTTCGTGACCACGTTTCCCAGACGCGTACGCGCGTTCGCCCCGGCGAGCATCGGGAACCTGGGCCCGGGGCTCGACGTGTTAGGCTGCGCGGTAACCGGTGCCGGCGACTCGGTGACTGCCGAGTGGTGCGACGGCCCGGGGGTCGTGCTCCGCGATCCGGGGCACCCCGAGCTGCCCACGGACCCTGCGCTGCACTCATCGGCCATCGCGGCCAGCGCCGTTCTTCGGATGGCGTTAGGCGGCGGGACGCAGCCGCCCGCTTCGGGCATCGCGCTCACGGTGCGGAAGGACTTGCCGCTCTCCGCCGGTCAGGGCGGCAGCGCGGCGTCCGCCGTCGCCGGTGCGGTCGCCGCGAACGCGTTGTGTGGGTCGCCGCTGGCAACTGAGGCCGTGCTCGACGCGTGTCTGGTGGCCGAGTCCACCGTGGCGGGCCGGCATCTCGACAACCTCGCGCCGTCCCTGCTCGGCGGCATTTGTCTTGTGCGCTCCATGGATCCCATCGACGTCGTTCGCCTGAACGTACCCGACGGCCTGTTCATCGTGCTCGCGCACCCGTCGCAGCGCCTTCGCACCGCGGACGCTCGTGCGGTGCTGCCCGCGGTCGTGGACCGGGCGACGGCGCTGCATCAAGCCGCGCAGGTCGGGGCCATCGTCGCGGCGCTCGCATCGGGCGACATGGCACTGCTCGGGCGCGCCATCGATGACCGGATCGCGGAGCCGGCGAGGGCCCCGCTGATTCCGGGCTTTCGTGACGCAAAGGCAGCCGCGCTCGCAGCGGGCGCCCTCGGCGCGTCGATCTCCGGCGCGGGGCCGACGACGTTCGCGCTCGCGGGCGATCTCGCCTGTGCACAGGCGGTGGCGGCGGCGATGGAAGGCGCGTTCGCCTCTCAGGCCATCACGTCGTCGGTTCGCGTGTGCGAAGTGGACAGGGTGGGCGCGCGCGTGGAGATCGATCCATGACCAGCGTGACGACGCCAGCGGCCAGCTACCAGCGGTGCGCGAGCTGCGGGAATCAGTACGCCGATTCCGACGCTTCTCCGCGGTGCGTGTCGTGCGGCGGACTCCTCGAGGTCGTTCACGCGGCGCCCGCGTGGCGTGGCGCCGAGTTGCGCGCGGTGTTCGCGGCACGGCGGAGCGACGGGTCGTCGAACACGTCCGGCGTATGGCGATACCAGGAGCTGGTGCTGCCTAACGCCGGCGACTACGTCGTCTCCCACCCGGAGGGCAACACGCCTCTGCTCGCCCGCGACCGGGTGTCGTCCTATGCCGGCGTGCCGGGACTCCTCCTCAAGCACGAGGGGCACAACCCGACGGGGTCGTTCAAGGATCGCGGGATGACGGTCGGCGTGACGCAGGCGCGGCGGATCGGCGCCCGCGCGGTCGCGTGCGCGTCCACGGGCAACACCTCGGCCTCGCTGGCGGCGTACGCCGCGCAGGCCGGCATTCCGGCGCTCGTGTTCGTCCCGGCCGGCCAGGTCGCGTTAGGCAAGCTCGCCCAGTCGCTCGCCTACGGCGCGCGCACGCTGCTCGTGAAGGGTGACTTCGACGCCTGCCTGGCACTGGTCCAGCAGGCCAGCGAGCGCCTCGGCATCTATCTGCTCAACTCGATCAACCCGTTCCGCGTCGAGGGGCAGAAGACGATCGCGATCGAGGCGCTCGAGCAGCTCGGCTGGGATGCGCCGGACTGGCTCGTGCTCCCGGCCGGAAACCTCGGCAACACCGCGGCGTTCGGGAAAGCGCTCCGGGAGATGTATGACTTTGGCCTCATCGAGCGCGTGCCGCGCATCGCGGCCATTCAGGCGGAGGGCGCCGCGCCCTTCGCGAGCTCATTCCGCGACGGATTCACGACACGTCCCAGAGTGAAGGCGGATACCGTCGCGACCGCGATCAGGATCGGCGATCCCGCGTCCTTCGACCGCGCAGTGCAGGCGATTCGCTACACCAACGGCGTCGTGACGAGCGTGAGTGACGCCGAGATCCTCGACGCGAAGGCGGTGGTCGATGCGTCAGGCGTCGGGTGCGAGCCCGCGAGCGCCGCGAGCGTCGCGGGCGTGAAGCGTCTGCTGAGGGAGGGCGTGATTCGGAGGTCGGATCGCGTCGTGGCCGTATTGACCGGACACGTGCTGAAGGATCCTGGCGCCCTGCTCCGCTATCACCAGGACCTCACACCGCGACCGGAGTTTGCGAACCCGCCTGTCGAGATCGAGCCGACGATCGAGGCTGTGCAGCGGGTCATCGAGCAACTCGGGAATCGGGAATAGGGAATCGGGAACCGGCGGCGCGCTGCGCGCGCGCCGCCTCCCGGTTCCCGCTATTCCCGCTTCCCGAATCCCGATTCCCGATTCCCGACGTTAGGCCTTGGCTCCGGGCGCTCGGGAACATGGCCACGCTTGTAGACCAGGATCGTCCGGCGGAACGTCATCACCACGGTCCCGTCCTGCTTGAAGCCGACCGTCTCGATCTCGACGATCCCCATGGTCGGCCGCGATTTCGACTCGCGCGTGCTCAGCACCTTCGACTGCGCGTACACCGTGTCGCCCTCGAACAGCGGTGCCGGCATACGCACCTCGTCCCAGCCAAGGTTGAATGCGTTGCGCGAAACGTCCGCGACGGACAGCCCCGTCACGAGCGCGAGCGTGAAGCACGAGTTCATGAGCGGCTGCCCGAACTCAGTCTGCGCCGAGTAGTGGGCGTCGAAATGAATCGGGTTCGTGTTGACCGTCGTGAGCGACGACCAGATGTTGTCCGTCGCCGTCACGGTCCGTCCGAGCGGGTGGCGCATCACGAGGCCAATCGTGAAGTCCTCGAAGCAACGCCCACCTGCGGGGCCAAGATCTGTCATTCCAAGCCTCCAGCCGCATTCGTGTAACCGACCTCGCGCAGCACTTCGGCCGTCTGCTGGCCTAACGCCGGCACGGGTTCCATGCGCGGGGGCGCACCAGCCAGGTTGTGTGGTGGTACGAGCGCCTGGGCCGGCGCGCCTCCGACATCCACGACGCGCCAACGCCCGCGCGACGCGAGCTGCGGATGGGCGACCACGTCAGGCACGTCATTGATGGCGCCGGTCGGGATATCCGCGCGCTCGAGCCGGCCGATCACGTCGGCGCGCGGCATCGCGCGGAAGCGCTCTTCGATGATCGCCTCGAGCTCGGCCCGATTCGCGAGACGGTCGCCGTTCGTCGCGAAGCGCGGGTCGTTCTCCAGCGAAGGAGTCTCCAACACCTGCGCGCAGAACCGGCCCCATTCCCGCTGTGTCTGGATCGCGAACAGCACCGACCCGTCCGCGCAGGCGTACGCGCCATAGGGCACGATCATGTTGTGCCGCACGCCAACTCGCGCTGGCACTTTTCCCGTCCCCTGCCACACCGAGAGCACGGGCGTCATCCACTCCGCCAGACATTCGAGCATCGCGATGTCGATGCGGCCGCCGCGCCCCGTTCGCTCGCGCCGCAGCAAGGCGGCGAGAATCGACGAATAGGCGTAGAGCCCCGACGAGATATCCGCGATCGAGACGCCGACCTTCGCCGGTGAGTCAGGACCACCGGTGACGGACACGACACCCGACTCGGCCTGCACGAGCATGTCGTACGCCTTCTTGTCTCGGAGCGGACCGTCGGGGCCATACCCGGAGATCCCGCACCACACGAGACGAGGGTTTTCACGAGCTACCTCCTCGTAGCCGAACCCGAGGCGTTCGACGGCGCCCGGTGCCAGGTTGTGCACGAACACATCGGCGCGCGCCAGCAGCGCGCGGCAGATCGCATGGTCTCGCGCCTGCTTGAGGTCGAGCACCACGCTGCGTTTTCCTCGATTGAGCCACGCGAAGTACGCCGAGACGCCGTTCACTGCGGCATCGAAGGCGCGAGCCGAATCGCCGCCATCCGGACGCTCGATCTTGATGACGTCGGCGCCCATGTCCGCTAGCTGGCGAGACGCGAACGGCGCGGCCACAGCCTGCTCGAGCGCCACGACGCAAGTGCCCGTCAACGGCAAGTCGCCGGAATCCGACGTCGGAATGGTCAGAACGACCTCGGAAGTCCGAGGATGTGCTCGGCGATGTACGAAAGGATCAGGTTCGTGGAGATCGGCGCGACCTGGTAGAGCCGCGTCTCGCGAAACTTTCGCTCGACGTCATACTCGGCGGCGAAGCCGAAGCCGCCGTGCGTCTGCAGGCAAACGTTCGCCGCCTCCCACGACGCATCCGCGGCGAGCATCTTGGCCATGTTCGCCTCGCCGCCGCACGGCTGCCGAGCGTCGAACAGTTGCGCTGCCTCGTACCGCATGAGATCCGCCGCGCGCACGTGAGCGTACGCGGTGGCAATGGGAAACTGGACTCCCTGGTTCTTGCCGATCGGCCGATCGAATACCATGCGCGACGACGCATACGTGCGAGCGCGGTCGACGAACCAGTAGCCGTCGCCGATGCACTCGGCGGCGATGAGGATGCGCTCCGCGTTCATGCCGTCGAGAATGTAGCGAAACCCCTTCCCCTCCTCGCCGATCAGGTTCTCGGCCGGGACCTCGAAGTCGTCGAAGAAGATCTCGTTCGTCTCGTGGCCGACCATGTTCCGGATCGGTCGGACCGACATCCCGTTCGCGGACCCGTTCAGCTCCACGAGAAAGACCGACAGGCCATCCGACTTCTTCGTCACGTTAGGCAGCGGCGTCGTTCGCGCCAGCAGCAACATCAGGTCGGAGTGCTGGACGCGTGAGATCCAGACCTTCTGGCCGCTCACGAGGTATCGGTCGCCTTCGCGGCGCGCGAACGTCCGGATGCGCGTGGTGTCGGTGCCGGTCGTGGGTTCCGTGACCGCGAACGATTGCAGCCGGAGCTCTCCCGCCGCGATGCGCGGGAGATAGCGTTCCTTCTGCGCCGGCGACCCGTGCCGAAGGAGCGTGCCCATGATGTACATCTGCGCGTGGCACGCGCCCGAGTTCGCGCCGGAGCGGTTGATCTCCTCGAGGATGACCGAGGCCTCGGTGACGCCGAGGCCGCCGCCGCCGTACTCCGCGGGAATGAGGACCGAGAGCCACCCCGCATCGGTGAGCGCCTTGACGAAGGCTTCGGGGTACGCGCCGTCCGCCTCGACGCGCTGCCAGTACTCGCTCCCGAATCCGCGGCACAGATCGCGGACCGATTCGCGATACTCGGCGTGAAGGCTTGCGCGAGGATTGATGTCAGTCATCCAAGCACACGGAACGCTTCCCCCACGTCCGGACACTCTTGGAGTGAGCGGACCGCGTCGAGCATGCGGAGGGCGAAGGGGTCGCCGTATCGCGGGCCGACGAGCCCCACGAACTTGTCCTCCAACGTCTCGGTCGAAACGGGGTTCTCCGGATTGCCGCGCGGAAAGTCGTTCATCCCGCGCTCCACACCGCCGTCGCTCAGCGTTACGACCACGTTCGTTGGCCAGCGTGCGGGGTACGCACGCGTCAGGTCATCGCGAACGCTCACGTGAATTCGCGGCAGCAGCGCCGCGATGGAAGGCTCAGCGACGCCGTCTTCACCGAACCGGTCCGGGGAGAACTGGTCGAGCCCCACGCGACCTTCCAACAGGGCCGCGGCCACGCAATAGGCAATGCTGAACTTCGCACGGTACGGTGTGGACGGATTGGGATCCTTGACGATCTCGTAGCCCGCTCCATAGGTCTCGAGATCGACGGCGCGGATGGTGTCGAGCACGTGCCTCGCCGTCCAGCGACGAAGTGCCCGAAGGTCGAGCGCGACGTCGATCGCGGTGTGCGTGTGCGCGCAGCACGAATGCAGCTTGTAGCAGTTCTCGGTGATCTTCCATTGTTCGCCGAGTCGGTCGGTGACGCGAGTCGGGTCGACCGCGGTAGCGGTGGCGCGAAAGAAGCCGCGTTGGCCCTCGAGTATCCGCGTCGCACCGGTGAAGCCGAGCCGCGCGAGGTCCGCAGCCATCACGCCGTTGAACGCCGCCTTCCCAGCGTGCAGGTGCTTGCTCATCGCGCCGTCGGCGTTGAACTCCCAGAGCCCGGCGGCCTGCGTGCCGGCGGTGCCGAGCGCATCGAGCATCTGTCCGGACGTTAGGCCGAGCAGCGACCCGGCCGCGGCCGCCGCACCGAACGTCGCCGCCGTTCCGGTCGGATGCCAGTATCGATAATGACTGGGGTTGACCGCCTCCCCGATGCGAAGGGCGGCGTCGTATCCGAGCGCGACGGCGCGCGTGAATCCACGGCCGGTTGAGCGCTCGCGCTCCGCGACCGCGAGCGCGGCGGAGATCACGGGGGCAGCGGCGTGGAGCGTGGATCCCTTGTGAACGTCATCGAGCTCCAGAATGTGCGACGCGACGCCATTCGCCAGCGCCGCGGCCGGCGCGGATCCTCGGCCGGCGCCGAACATTGTGGATTCATCGCGCGAACCGAGGCCGTGTGCGACGCGCTGTGCGATGCGCGCCGCGGGCTCGAGCGAGCCGGCGAGCGCAGATCCGAGCCAATCGAGTGTGGCCCGGTAACACTCGTCGACAACGGGCTGGGGGATGTCGCCGTAGGCGACGTCGGTGAGGAATTCGGCGAGCGCGCGCGTTAGGCCGACCGTTCCGGCCGTAGTGGCCGTCATGCTGCGGAGTCCGCGCTCGCTGTACGCGTCTGGATGTTCACGCCGTCGGGGTCGCGAAATGGTTGACGCCCAACTTCGCGCCCGTCGCCGTCATGCAGCAAGGTCAAACCTTGAAATGCCCACCGCGTACAGTTCCTGGTATCCCATCCTGCCGGGAATGCCCCCGGCGCTGCACCTAGAAGGAGGGCATCCCGGGGGCGTTCAACTGCGAGTAACCAAGTACCAGTAACCGGTTATCGCGTACCAAGTAACCGGTGCGCCGCTACTTGACCTCGAAATCCTTGGTCCCAGCTGACTTGCTGTCGAGGAAGATCTCTACCTTGTATTTGCCTTTCGGGAGACCCGTCGGCTTCGAGATATGGAACTCCGTGTAGGCATCGCCGTTAGGCGCGATGGACTGGCTGGACTCCTGCACCACCTGGCCATCCTCGAACGTCCAGCGGGCCATCACTGTCGCCGCCGGCGAGCTCCCCGTCGTGTGGACCGAGGTGTAAACCGTGTCCGCCGGCTTGAAGTTGTCCGTCTTGTTCGTGACGCGCGAGCTGCTGATCGCCTTGCCAACGTCGATATCCGTCACCGCGACCGTGCTCGCGGCTGGAGTCGTCGCCGCCGCGCCGGGCGTCACATCGCCCGCCGACTCCTTCTTCTCCTTCGAGCAGGCGCTCAACGTCGCGAACGCCACCACTGCCACCGTCAGGCTGCGCGCCCAGCGCGCGTGAACATGCACGTTCATGTATCGGTCCTCACTCAGGCGTTCGGGATCTTGAAGGTCTGGCCGGGATAGATCAGATCGGGGTTCTTGATCGTGTCCTTGTTCGCCTCGTAGATGCGGTGCCACTTCGCGGCGTCGCCGTACTCGCGCTTGGCGATCTTGGAGAGGGTGTCGCCGGCGACGACCGTGTAGGTGCGTTCGGTCTCGACGACGTTAGGTGGTGCGGCCGCAGGCATGTCAGCGCGCGGCGCGGTGGACGACCCGCCAGCCACGACGTCCGAGAAGTCGGCTTTCTTCTTCTTCTCGGCGTCCTTGTCCTTGTCGAAGATGTTGTCGAGCAGGCCCATCGTATACCTCACGGAAATTTTCGACGGGCTCAGTGGCCCGCACGAACCGTTCCGTTCGGTACGCAGTCGAACTGGAGCGCTCTCAGTTCACGGTAACCGACGCGGTCCCGAACTTTCCTTCCGATGTCGCCGTGATCACCACCGTTCCCCTGCGTACGCCGATAACGACACCGGATTGATTGACCGTCGCCGTTGCTGTGTTGCTGCTCGACCACGTCACTGGCCGGTTGGTGAGCACGTTGCCAGCTGCGTCCGTCAACTTCGCGGTCAGCGTGGTCGACTTCCCCGCATTTACCGAGGTGCTTCCCGGGATGATCGTCACCTTCGCCACCGGCGCGATACGAACCGCCACGTTCGCATTGCCGGCAACGCCATCGATCACGGCGGTGATGACTGCACTGCCAGGCAGGAGCCCTGTCACGTGTCCGGTCTGGGAGATGGACGCGACGGTCGCATTGTTCGTCGTCCAGACCACGGTCCGCCCAGCGATTGCCGCGCCTTTGCTGTCGTAGGGAGTCGCAACCAAGTCCGTGGCTCCCGCGACGTAGACGTCCACGTTTTCGGGCGCAATACGAACCGTCACCACGCGCGGGGGTACCGGCGCGACTATGACAGTCGCTATCCCCGACTTGCCCTCCGACGTCGCCGCAATCTGCACGGTGCCGGCGCTCACGGCTGTGACCAGGCCATTCCCGGACACGGTGGCGACAGCCGGATTGGCGCTTGCCCATACGAGGCGCCGATCTCGCAGAACGTTTCCGGCACCGTCCGTGGCCTCCGCGACGAGGGCGCCCGAGGTGCCGGCGACCAGTTGTAACGTCTGCGGGGTGACGGCGACTGATTCGACGGGCGTGGGCGTGTGGGTACCATCCACACGGCACGCGCTGCCTAACAGCACGGCGTTGACGAGCGGCACCCCGCGCCATAACCGGCGCATGACTCTGCTCCTTCTTTGCGGGCTCTAGCGGAAGAAGCGAAAAATAGGCCAGGGACCACTAGTCCGCAGTGCCCTCCAACGCTCTCACCAACCCATCTCGCATCGCCGGATGCGAGCGCCACAAGTATGTCCCCATCAGCAGCGCCGCCAACAGGTTACCCGCCAGGATCTGGTACCACGCAAAGTTCCCGAGCACCGTTTCCTGAAGCAGTGCGACGAGGCCATAGAACCCGAGCTCGATCGCGACGAAGAGAATCATCGACCCCGCGAGTACGGATGGCATCCGCTCGCCCGCATGCACCAATACCACCGCAAGCATCCCCACGAGCGTGAACGCCGCGTAGTGGAAGATCGTGTAGGCGATGATGTTGTGCGCGCGGGGCTCGGGCGACCGGCCAAAGACGCTCAGCAGTCCTTCCCCGAGCGTGTTTGGTGTGAACAGCGGCCGGCCGCCTATGATATCCACGACGAAGAACCAGACCGCGACTGCCGTCGCTCCAAGAAACCCGGCGATCACACCCTCGCGGACGATGCTGTGCGTGCCTGTGCGCATGGCGTCTCCCGATTGACCCGTCTTTGAGGAGTACGGCTTCGGATCACGCAGCGTTCTCCCTGCGGCTCCGCTCCCGCAACCTCTACGAACATTACCGCTGCGAGCGAGCGCTTGCCTTCGATACCGGCCGGGTCTGCTGATGAGCTTCGACGAACCACAACCATTTATCCACGCCGCGCGAGACTTCCGTCAGGATGTCCATGCTATCCGGATCACCGAGGTCGTCCAGCTCGTCGATTGCCTCGCGCGCCTTGCCGCTGAACTGCGCGAGCACGTCGGAGAGCGCGGCCACGTGTTCCTCGCCCGAGGAAATCACGAGCGGATACTCGGTCAGCGTCGACCGCTCGGCGCAAACCCGTACCGTCCCTTCCGCAATGCCGCCGAGCTGCACGACACGCTCAGCGATGAGGTCCACGTACTCCTCCGTGGCCTCGTAGATCTCATCGAAGAGCTTGTGCAGCCCGATGAAGTGCGGCCCTTTTACGTTCCAATGCGCCTGCTTCGTCTGCGACTGAAGGTCGATGCAGTCCGCGAGGCGGCTATTCAGCAGTTCCACGGCACGTGCCCGCGTTTCCTGGGGCAAAGGGTTCTTCGTCTCGTAGAGAAGCGTCCCCTCCGCAGCCTGCTGCGCCAAGCGCGCCACGCCACGCGTTTCGCCGTTCCCCTGACGCGCGCCATTCACTTGCTTCTTCGAAGCCATTACTGCCCTCTCCCTGTCGACTGGTTGATACCGAGCCAATGATGAGCGGCAATAATCCGGCCGCGGCGATGTCGGCCGGCGTCAAGGGGCGGTGGCGTTGGTGAGTGGGGGCGCGCTGGACGGCAGCATCATCGCTGCCGCCGGTCCGCTGGCGGCGTCGAAAAGATCCGCGCGCCGACGCCGTTCGAACGCGGCATGCCACTCATAACCGCGGCCCGTGTACCGGGCACCTGAATGCCAGAGGGACACGACATCGCGCTGCGGGTCGTACGAGAGCGTCGCTCGATAGATGACATCGGCGAGCTCGGGGATCGCGCCCCGCCGCAGAATCGGTGAGGCATATGTCTTCCACGTGACGCCATCGGCGCTCGTCGCGAAGAAGAGTGCGTCGGTGGTACAGGAGCCGGCCACCTTGCCGTTGTAGAGCGCCCAATAATCCTGTCGAGAGGGAATCCACTGCACGTCGATGTGCCACGGATAGAATCCCGGCTGCGTGAGCCTGACGGTCGTCGGCGACGTCCACACCAGTCCATTGGCGGACCGTCGGAGCTCTACGGTCGTCCCCGAGCTGGTGCACCCCGCAGCCCCGGCGTTCACGGTCCACATGAGCCAGTCGGTCGCGGAGCGACGCACGATGGTCGGCGATACTGCCTGATGGCTCGGTACGCGCACGACCACGCCCGGCGCTCCCCATCGTACGCCGCCGTCCCGCGACTGGCTCACCAGGATCTCGTTACCATCGTCCACGCGGCGATAGTAGAGCCAGAGCTCGCGCTCCTCGGCAACCCAGAGGATGTCCGGATCCGACAGGTATCCGCCGGACGGCTTCACGACCGGATTCGTGATGCCGGGCGGAATGGCCCACGCGTCGCGGCCGTTGCCCTCGAAGAGCGAGGGATTCTCGTAGCTCGCGTTGCCCCACGGGTACGGCGTGATCGCGAGGCGCGGGTTGGCATCCACACCTGCGGGCGTTGGCGTGGCGATGTCCGGATGCACGACCTGGCCCGAGCCGTCGTACGTCTCGAGAGCGATCGCGCGGAGCGGTAACCGATCCGGCAGCGCGTTCGGGTCCACGAACGCGACGAACGCGACGGGGTCGAGCCCGTCGGCGATCGCGATCGCGCGCTGCGGACCGGGCTCGGTGCCGAGTCTCCACACGGCGCTCGCCTCGCCGTTGGCGTCGGTGGGGGAAATCGCGGGCGAGACGTTGCCCGCGCTCGCGCTCCACCTGACGTCGACCCGGCGCACCGGGCGGCCGTCCGCGTCGACGAGACGCGCCACGAGTGGGCGTTCGAGTGCTTCGCCCGGCGGCGCACTCTGCCCGTCACCGCTGATGCGCACGAGCGATGCGGGGCGGCTCGCGACGGTCGGTGCGTCGCTTCGGCACGCCGCGAGGGTGACAGAAATCGTTAGGGCAACACGGACCCCGTTAGGCAGCACGAATGCACGCTCCAGGCGTCAGGCATTCGTGATACCCGCACGATCACGAGCTCGTCACATCGAACGCAGATCAAGGGGTCAGAGCCTTTGATCTCCCGGATAGTCACCTTCCGCAACTCGACGCGGAGCCGAGCGAGAGCGCGAGGACGGTCGCGGGCTTGAGCCGCGTGCCCGCGACGCGTTCCCCATGATCGTCGTATTCCTCCCACTGACCTGTCGCGACGTAGAAGAGCGAGTCGCCCGCGATCGCGCCGAGCGTCGGCTCGTCGGCAACCGCCGGATTTCGGTCGAGAGTCTCCAGCTGGCGAACGGACCGACTACTCGGGTCCAGACAAAACCTCACGACGCGCGCTGGCACGACACCGTTCTGGACGCCGATGAGCGCTCCCCGATGCCAGTACAACCCGTCGATGCCAAGCACCGTCACCGCTGGCGATGCGCCGACCGGATTCACCGTGCGCGAGGCGAGCGACACCTGGAGGAGTCCGTGCGAGTAATCCGCCACAAACATCGTCTTGCCATCCGACGTGATCGCCATGCCCTGGAGTGATCGGAACAACGGATGGGTTACAAAGCGTTCGAGCGAGTCCGCGCCAGCCGGCAGCTTGAGAATCCACGGGGCCTGGCTGTCGGAGACGTACACGTCACCATTCGGCGCGACCGCGACGTCGCCGAACGTGTGAGCGGTCGCCGAGTCGCGCGGCAGCCACGCTTCGCGCTTCAGCCGCCCGGTGTCGAGGTCGTAGGCGTACACGCCGACGCGAGCGCTGTCCGCCGGCGTGAATCCTTCCATGCGTGGCAACGCGGTCGTCGCAACCCACAGCGTTCGGCGAACCGAGTCGACCGCCATCCCGAACACTCCTGCGAGTCCGGCTGATCGTGCGGGAACGAAATCATGCGCGGTGCCGTCCTGCTCGACGGCGACGACACGACGCTGCCGCACGCTGCCGATGAACCATCGCTTGTGCAGCGGATCGAAGGCGATGCCCTCCGGATGCAGCGTCGTATCGGCGACCGTCAACCTAACGCGGCTGTGCACGACCGGTGCGGTCGCGGAGCCGAGACGCGCCGCGGCGGCGGCGAACGCGGGAGCCCCCGCCAGCGCAGCGAAGATCGTGTCGTTCGCGACTCCGTTACCGATCCCGAGGTCCGCGAGCCGACCGAGCCACCGCGCCGCGTCCGCCGTGTCGCCGGCGATTGCCGCGAGTCTTGCGGCGGCTTCGAGGTAGACCTGCTGCGTCGGCCACGCGTCCGCCGCGCGCAGCATCTCACGGCGAGCCGTCGTGAGGTCGTGCTGCCCATACGCCGCTACCGCGAGCCGATATGCAGCGCGCGCCCGTTGCGCCGAGTCGGCTCGGGCCGACGCGGGGCTGGTAGGAGGCCCCGCGAGCTGTGCGCGGGCCGACGCCGCGTTCCACGCGGTCAGTGCGATGAGCGCGGTCGCCCCAGCACGGCGCGCGCAGGCCTTCAGGTACATGTTCGACCTCGGCGATGGGCACGACTTGCGACGTTCCTAGTGGAGTGGTTGTTAGATGTTGATAGCAGGCGGAGACGGGCAGTATGGCAGTATTGCCATGGCGGACATCGGACTGGCCCACACGATAGAGTCTCCCCATGGCAATACTGCCATATCGCCCTAACCGCCTGCTATCAA
>JBKOYV010000428.1:0-12239 GCA_046725585.1 Gemmatimonadota bacterium
CTCTCGCGCCGCCCCCCCGGCACGTCAGCGATTTATGTGCTCCGCCAGCCACTCCAGTACGCGCTTCCACTCTTCGCCCGTGCCCGCCGCGGCCATGTCGCGGTCGCCGAAGCCGGTGTGCGTGACGCGCAGTCGGGTGCCCGCCGCCGTGGGCTCGAGGTCGTAGCGCACCGTGGTCACGGCGTAGTCATCCCAGCTCGGCCTCCACGTAAACACGAGGAGACGAGGCGGATCGACCTCGATGTACTCACCGTCCACCGTCATGGTAGTGCCGTCGGCGCCGCGGGCGAGCGCGCTCCACTTGCCACCCGGGCGCAGGTCGATCTTCCAGTCCGACGTGCGGTACATGTCGTCCGAGCCCCAGAACGCGGCGAGCTCAGTCGGGTCCGTGAGCGCGTGGAAGACGCGATCGCGCGTGGCCGCGATCTCGATCTCGGCCTTCACCACGCCGCTGTCGACGTTTGCCAGAGCGCGCACGTCCTGAGCGTCGTCGTTAGGCTCAGTACTTGACGACCAGCGTGGCCATCGACGGCAGCATGGCCGGGTGCAGCTCGATCGCCATGTGGCCGGCGGCGATCGCCGGATCCCCTTCCGCGAGGCGCTTCGCCTCCTCGGCGTTAGGCGCCGCGATAATGGCGAGCCCCTGCTTGTCGCCGCCGTCGAGTAACGGGCCGGCAATCACGTACTTGTGCTCCTCGATCATCCGCCGGAGGTACTTGAGGTGCCGCTGCGTGAGCGCCGTGTGTTCCGGTGACTCCGCCGCCATGTGCCTGGGACCCTTCACGTAGAGCGCCACGTAATACGTGGTCATGTCCTTCGGGATCTCGAAGCCCGGCGGCGCAGACGGCGTCGTCGGGGCCGCCGACTGCTGCTGCGCGCCGAGCGTGAAGGGCGCGGCGGCGACAACCAGCGCTCCCAGAAACGAGTGAATCTTCATCGACCAGACTCCTTTCCACCTTCCAAGTGGCGCTTGAGGCTCATGAGGTTGACTGGCCAGAAGCCGCGGTAGGACTCGATCCACTGCGACACGTCGCGCAGCGGCCCTGGCGTCAGCCGATAGATGCGCTGCCGACCGTCCTTGTCCTCACGAACGAGCCGCGCGTCACGAAGCACGCGCAGGTGCTTCGAGACGGCCGGCCGTGTCATGTCGAACCCGGCCGCCAACTCGGCGACCGCGACGCCGCCGCCTCGCAGGCGATCGAGGATGGCGCGCCGGGTCGGGTCGGCGACTGCGTGGAAGACATCGATACTGGCGCGCACTCGGGTCATGTGAGTAATGGTAACCAATTGGTTACCGAATATCAGGATCACGTCACCCAACGTCAAGTCTGCGAACCGTCTAACTTGGCCGTCTGACCGTGCGGACAGCGGCTTGTCATCGCATGTTTGTTACGTTCGAGACTCGAGCCTTTGCGACTCGGTCGTTTGACACTCACTAATGACCAATACGAGCGGCTTACCCGACATCCGCCAGCAGCTCGGCGACCGATACGCCATCGAACGCGAGCTTGGTCGCGGTGGAATGGGCGCCGTCTACCTGGCGCGCGACCTTCGCCTCGACCGGCCGGTCGCGCTGAAGGTGCTCCCCGCGGAGTTTGCAGGCGACTCGTCATTGCGTGAGCGCTTTCTGCGCGAGACGCGAACGGCCGCATCGTTCTCGCACCCCAACATCGTGCCGGTGCATGCGGTCGAAGAACGCGACGGTGTGCTCGCCTTCGCGATGGGATTCGTGGAAGGGGAGAGTGTCGCCGAGCGCGTGCGAAGAGCCGGGCCTCTCGATGTGCGAAGCATCGTACGGCTCCTGCAGGACATCGGCTACGCGCTCGCGTATGCGCACGGCCGCGGCGTCGTGCATCGCGACATCAAGCCGGACAACATCATGCTCGAGCGCGCGACGGGCCGCGCGCTGCTCATGGACTTCGGGATCTCACGATCCATCAGCGCCAAGGTGGAGGGGAAGGGCGCTACGCAGGGATTGACCCGTGTGGGCGAGGTCGTGGGGACCGCGGAGTACATGAGTCCCGAGCAGGCGTCGGGTGACGTCGTGGACGGGCGGAGCGACCTCTACTCGTTAGGTCTCGTCGCCCTGTTGGCGCTCACGGGACGTCCGGCGATCACCGGCGAATCGACGCAGCAGATCCTCGTCAAGCAGCTCACGGAGACGCCGCCTCCCGCGGTGTCGGTCCGTCCGGATCTGCCGGAGTCGCTCGGTGCCGCGATCGATCGCTGTGTCGCGAAGGAACCTTCCGCGCGCTTCGCGACAGCCGAAGCGCTGGTGGAGGCGATCGACGATGCGCGGCTTGCGGCCCCGGACATCCCAGTACCGATTCGCCTGTTCGCGCAGGAGGCCGGGACGTTGAGTCTGGTCGTGGTCTTCCTCACGATGATCAGCTGGCTGCTGTTCCAGATGCTGAGCCGCAAGCTCGGCACGGCGTGGGCCGGGGTTCCGGCTGCCTTCCTCGGCGCCATTGTCCTCACCCGGGCGCTTCAGGCGTCGTCTGCGGCGCGGCGGCTCGCGGTGCTCGGCTTCCAGCCGGAAGAGGTGTTGAATGGCCTTCGCGCGACGGTCGATGAGCACGAGGCACAGCGACAGCAGCTCAAGGCGGATCCCGACACGCGGCGCCGGCGGCGGAAGACACTGATCATGGCGGCGATTCAATTGCCGATCGCGCTGCTGCTCATCAACCTCTCGTTGAACGTTCGGTTTTCGCTGGGGACGAAGGCGGAGGTCGTCGAAACCGAATCGCGACAGCCGACGCGAGCGACGTTAGGGAACCTGACCATGGCAACGACGGGTCTCAGCCTGCTCGGAGTGAGCTTCCTGCTGTTCGCGCGAAGTCCGTTCCGGATGCCGGTGGGCGAGCGGATGTTCCGGCTGGTGTGGCTCGGGCCACCCGGACGTTGGTTCGTGCGGTTCTCCTCGCGCAGAGTCGCGCCGCGATCGACCGGAACGACCGCTCCGGCCATGGCGCGAGCGCCTGGGGGTGCGCATGTCGCTTCCCTCGGGCATGGAGCAGCGCCGGTGGTGGCCGCGACGGCCATGCCGACGGATCGGATGCGTTCGCTCGAGGACCGCGTGGCGGCACTCGAGCGGTGGCGCGACGGAGCAAAACCATAGCGCGATGGATCCACGACAGTGGTACGTCGAGCAGCTCGACGTCATCAACCGCATCGCGAGCTCGATCTGTCGGCGCAACGGCGTCCAAGGCGCCGACGCGGAGGACTTTGCGTCCGACGTGCGCCTCAAGCTCCTCCAGGACGACTACGCCGTTCTGCGGAAATACCGAGGGGCGAGCAGCCGGACGACGTTTCTGACGGTCGTCATCAGCAACCTGTTCCGCGACCATCGGATCAAGCACTGGGGCAAGTGGCGCCCTTCGGCCGAGGCCAAGCGGCATGGCGAGCTCGCGGTACGACTCGAGGCAGCCATTTACCGGGACGGGCAGTCCTTCGAGCAGGCCTGCGGCTTCCTCGCGCAGGACGGCCGGCTGAAGGCAGACCGCGCACAGCTCAGGCAGCTGCTGGCGAGTCTGCCGCACCGCGCGCCAAAACGCGTCGAGAACGGCGCGGATATCGACGACGTCGCGTCGCCCGAATCAGCCGATGGCCGGGTTCTCGACCGCGAGCGCGAGGACCGCCTGCAGGCGGCCAAAGCGGCGCTTGGTCGTGCGGTTGACCGGTTGGCGCCGGAAGACCGGCTGATCGTCCGTCTCCACTTCTACGAGGGGTTCAGCATCGCGGACGTCGCGCGGGCCGTGGGCATTCCTCAGAAGCCGCTCTACGTGCGGATGAAGCGGCTTCTCGAGACCTTGCACAAGGACCTCGCATCGCAGGGTATCGGTCCGGAGGACTGCGACTGGCTGAATTTCGAGGGCCCTGATCGCGGAAAAGCGCGAATGACGTCCGTCAAACATTAGTGAAAGAAGTTCGGATCTCCGCGCCGCGGCGGGCCGAATCCCCGCGGAGCGATATCTACGAGACCAATGGCAGCGATTGACGAATTCGATCCCGATCTGGTGGCAGCGTTCATCGATGGCAGGCTTTCCGGAGCCGAGCGAGAGCGCGTTGTGAGGCTGTTGGCGGAGTCAGAGGCAGCGTTCGAGATCTACACGGATGCGCTGAGGGCTCGTGGCGATCTCGATGCAGGTAAGGTCGTCCCGATCCCTAGGCGGTGGTGGACGGTCGGCGCTCCGCTCGCCGCCGCGGCCGCGCTGCTGATCGCACTGCTCCCGGCCGTGCAGTCGCGACGCGCCAACGCGACGTTCGCGATGCGCGCCGAGTCGATCGCTCAACCACTCACGGGCCGACCGCAGCTTGCCTTGGCGCTCCGCTCGGGGTTGGATGAGCGACGCTGGTCGGTGACTCGCGGCGGGGGCGCGACGTTCGTCGACTCGACGGCCGCACTGCGGCTCGGTGTCCGCGCTACGGATCTCCAGGTGGCGCTCGGAGTCGAGGATCGAGAGCGAGCGGGTCGCGCGGCGGCAGAGATGGTCGAGCTGCTTGGCTCGGTGAATCTGAGCAACGCGGCGACTGCGGAATACGGGGATCTCCAAAAACGAATCACCAGTGGGGATTCGATCGGCTCGATCATTGGCGCTGCGGCGACCGCGGACGACAATCTGCGCGATTTGCTCAACTCACGCTGGTACGGCATGGGGAAATGGCTCGCCGCGGGTGAGCTGGCTGCGCGGGCGCATTCGGCGGATTTCTTCAAGTCGAGCGAGACGACGCGGTTTCTCGATGCAGCAATTCGGAGCGGCGGTTTTGCGCCCGACGAGGTCGAGGCGCTGCGTCAGGTCGAGGGTATGGCGAAGCGAGGCATGTCGGAAAACGAGTTCGAGACGGTGCGCGCGAGGTTCGCTGAGCTGATTCAGCGTCACGCAGGTTGAGCTGCCGTTGACCCACGTTGCGCATGGACGGACCCATGCGGCGTCGAGGCACAATTTCGTGGATAACAAGGACCGGCCGATTGCCGGCGGTGCTTCTTTCGGCCGCGGTGATCGGCGGTCTTGTCCTGTCCGGGTTGCTCGTGGCAGCGAACCGCCGAAGGGAGGGATCAGAGCTGCGGAGTCTCGCGGCGGCGGTGGGGCCGCATCGCGTGACAAGGGCGCGGCTCACAGGTGGCTTCGCATACGTGCCGTGCGATACGGCGCTGCCTAACGATTCGCTCGTTGTGGGACTCGTATGCCGCACTGCGCCGCCCCGACAATGGCCGCAGTACCGGCAGTTGTCGAAGCTGGCGGGGGCGATGCGTGCGACTGGCGCGTCCGGCGCACGCGACGAAAGCCGCCGTCACGCGGCCGGCTCGTGGAATCTGATCTGGGGAAATCTCGATGAGTCGGTCGACGCGCTGCGAGCGGCGGCCCGTGTAGACCCGAGGAATGCCAGCATTCAGAGCGATCTCGCTGCGGCTCTGCTCGCGCGAGCAGAGCGGCGCCAGGACCCGCGGTCCATCCTGGACGCATACTCGGCAGCCGACAGCGCCGCTGCGCTTCGGCCGCGCTTGCCCGAGGCTCGATTCAACCGGGCACTTGTTCTCGAACGACTGAACCTCAGAGCAGATGCGATCGCCGAGTGGTCGGCGTTCCTCCAACTGGACAGTCGTTCGCCGTGGGCCGCCGAAGCGCGTGAATATCTGCGCGTTCTGCGTCTGCCGCCGCCGGAATGGCGAAGCGTCCAGGCGAGTCTTCAAGCCGCCGTCGCGGCGGGAGACGACAGCGTCGTCGGGCGCATCGCGCGAACGTTCCCGAGCCGGCTTTCGGAGGAAGTTCGCCTAGCGACACTTGCATGGGCTCGGTCGTACCAGAGCGGTACCCCACGCGCCGACACGCTTCTCTCGCGTGCGTTCACGTTGGCAAGCGGGTTGACGGTGGCTACCACCGACCCACTGTGGTTGGATGTGGTTCGCTCGCTCATCGACTGTAGTCAACGCCGGGATCGAGCTCGACTCAGGGCCGCAGCCCGCGGTTTCATCGCGTACGATACCGGCCAAGCGTATCTCGACCGCGTAAAAGGGGACTCGGCTCAGGCGCCGCTTCTGAGGGCTCACCGCCAGTTCGTAGCGGCGCATAACGCGGCCCGTTATCTCACGGGGTATGGCCTTGCCCGTGTATCGTACATGCGATCCTCCTCGGCCGAGGCGCTGACTGCGTTACGCGGCGTTGCCGAGACGACGCCTAACGCCTACCGCCGCGTCCGCGGTCGGGCTATCCGAACCGAGGGGGTTGTACAGGGAGTCGAGGCCAACTTTCACGCGTCGATTGCGGCTTTTCAGGCAGCGATACGCGAAGGCGAAGGAACGGGCGACCCGGGCCTGGACCTGCACCCGCGCACAAACCTCGCCCTCGACTACGCCAGCCTCGGATCCGACGCATCCGCCTGGTATCACCTGTATTCGGCGCTTCGATCGGCAGCACGGTATGCCGATGTCGACGCGGACGTCCGACTCGTCTTCATTGTTGCGGCACGTGTGAGCGCACGAATGGCACCCAAGGTCGCGTCCTTGTTCCAGCGAGAAGCAGTACGGCTCGCGGGTCTCGCGACTTCATCGCGTGGGGATTCACTAAGGCTCGTGAGCGCGCTCGAGCGCCAGGCGGAGCTTTTCGGACGTGCGGGGCGCTCGGAGGAGGCGCTAGAGGGCGTGCGAGCCGCTCGGGCGTACTTGTCGCGACTCGGGCCGGACTCCGTCACGGCGTCCTTTGCCGTCGATCTCGATCTCGTCGATGGTCTTGCGTGGCTCGCGTTGCGACCAGATTCCTCGGTCCGGATACTTCGCCGTGTCGTGGAGCGGTATCGCGCCACGCAATACCTCGTCGAGGTGGACCGAGCGTTGTTGCTACTGGCAAATGCCTACGCGGCCGTCGGACTCATGGATTCGGCACAGCGCTCGTTCGGGGAAGCGATTGCCGAGACGGAACGTCGCCGCGCCAATATCCCCACCGCCGAGGATCGCGCACGGTTTCTCGACGTCGCACGTCCCGTTATCGATCAAATCGTGACGTTCCTGGTTGACCGCGGCGATACACTCGGCGCGTTGGAATTCATGGAGCGCATGCGCGGACGCGTGCTTCTGGAGCACGTGCACGGGGGCGCAGCCGAGTCGAATCGGAGCGATCGCATCGTCGATGACGCGCGATCCACGCTGCCCGCGCGGACGAGCATTGTCAGCTACGCCGTGCTTCAGCGTGAGCTCATCGCATGGCTTATCGATCGAGACGGCGTCTCAATGTACCGGGTTCGGGATGTGTCTGAGCTCGAACGCCTAACGCAGCGGTTTTCTACGCTAATTCAAGCGAAGGCTACCACACCCGAGGTCCGAGAAGTCGCAGCTCGGTTGCACCACTCCCTGCTTTCGCCATTCAGCTCGAGGTTGAAGGACGGTTCGAGGTTGATCGTTGTACCCGACAAATGGCTACACTTCGTGCCATTTGCTGCGCTGTTCGATGACGCTACAAAAACATTTGCGATCGAACAGCTGGAGATCGGGACCGCGCCGAGCCTCGAGCTCTACGCGCAGTCCCTGTCGCGATACAAACGGTTGTGGGCGCCGACATCACCCGCAGTACTGTCGGTCGGCAACCCGACATTCGATTCCCGAGCATTCGCGTTACCGCCCCTCCCCGGCGCTGAAGCGGAAGCCACAATGGTCGCAAAGTTGTACCCTCATGCGCGTATGCTCATGGGGCAGCGTGCGACGAAGCGGGCATTCCTGTCCGAGATGGCGACTTCCGATGTCATTCACTTCGCGGGGCACGGCGTGGTGCGAACGGACGCCCCGCTCTCGTCGTACCTCGTCCTCGCCTCGGACGGAAGCGGCGAGGCATCCGCTATGCTGACAGCGCGAGAACTGTTCGACGTCAGGCTTCCGAAAACCAGGCTTGCAATCCTGTCCGGTTGTCAGACGGCGGGCGGCGAGGTCTCGGAGACTGAAGGTGCATCGTCACTCGCGCGTGCCCTGTTTGGGGCTGGGGTGCCTGCGGTGGTGGCGAGCCTCTGGGCGGTGGACGACAAGGCCACTGCCGAATTCTTCGTCGCTTACCATAGGCGACTCTCACACGGAGAAGACCCGACAGCAGCACTCCGTCTCACGCAGCGAGAGTGGCTGATGCGAACGCCAGACCACTGGCAAGGCGTGGCCACGTGGGCGGCGTTCTCCGTTTTCGGGGCGACTGCAGACGCAGGTGAAGTGAGGAAGCCGGAGCACAGAGTCTCGGGGAGCAGCCTTCAAGAACCACACTGGAGGAGGTGCGCCGTGCCAGTCAGAATCATTTTCCGTGGGCTCACCCTCTTTCAGTTTCCCGAGGAGGGAGAGGACAAGGGCAAGCTCGTGGCGCTCTTGGTCAACAAGGCAGGCCTGACTCAAAGCGACGCGGCCGCCAAGATGGGGCATGGACCGAAGGAGCATGGGCATCACCCTGATTACCAAATTCTCAGCGATCAGAGGGTCGAGAAGCCTGACTTCAAACCGAAACCACTCCTGTTAGGCGAGCACCTCGATCTCACCGTAGACCCGCCCACGGGGAAGCAGCCCGACCCGCCGAACATCAGGAAGGCGCGAAGCTTCCTTCGCCACGTGCCCAATCTAGACAACATCATTGCCCACGGGACGCGCCCCGAGATCGTCGCTTTGGGTGATGACCCAGAAAAACGTACGCCAGACTTCAGCCAAGACCTTGTGTCGAACATCGTGAAGGTGAACCGTGGCGACGTGTTTGTGCGAGACGTCGTAATCTGGGACGAGGCAGGCTATCCACTCAGTGGCTATTCCCGCGACTTGGGAGAGCGGCCGAGAACCCCAGCCGTCGCGAAGTTCATGGGGTCGAACGTGGACGGTCACATGGCGAGTGAGGTAGTTGTCCAGATTAAGGATACTGACATCGTGAACGTGGAGCTTTACAAAAAGAAGATCACGAAGAACATCCAGACTAAGGAGCTCGAGATTGGTAAGAGAGAGCCAATCGGGAAACCCGCGCCGCACAAAGGGTACTCCGAAGCAAATCCATACGTACCCGAAAACACCGTAGAAATCGTCATTACGAACTACGAGTACCAACGGGGGATTCCAGTCCCGTGGAGCCTCGATTTCCAGTGGCTCTTCGAGGTCGCCGGCTATGGCGAGGTAGACCTTTGGGACAGGGAATTCGCCGCTTGGGAACCGTTTGCCACCAGGTATAACGAAGAGCTCTTCAAAAGCGATCGCGCCCTGTTGTTGCGGAAGGGGCAAATGCCCGAAAACACTGTCGGTCGGCCGTTTCCGTACCTCGAGTCATACGACGCGCTGACGCCGCTGAACCCGTTGACCAGCATTCTCGAGCGACCGCTCTGCTCGAACGGAACGACGACCCACCCGATAGCGCCAGCGTTCTGATGAACGAACGATTACGAGAGCGGCTCGTGTTGAGTCGCGCCTCCGACGTGTACGGCAGCGCTTGCGTTCAATGCCCGCGCTGGTGACGCGCGTCGTTCCACGTGTCGTCGACGCCTGGTCGACGACACGTGGAGCCAAGGCCTCTGTAGCCGTGATCGACGCAGGTGTCGATCCGTGGGGTCACCCGGACCTTCATGATCGGCTGATCTCGACTTGTACCCCGCGCGAACGCCATCCCGTACCTGCGCCCGCTGGACGTCGTGACCACGGAACCAAGGTCGCGGGAATCGCGCTCGCGAACGGTACCACACTGACCGGGATCGCGCCCGAGGCGTTTCTGTTGCCTGTATCGGTCCCCGAACTGAGTCACGCAATTGGAACTCGGGCTGAAGCGCTCGCGCTCAGGTACGCATCGGACACCGGTGCCGACGTTATTTGTTGCGCTTGGGCGCCGCCAAACCCGACTCACCAAACCGGCGGGTTGCCGGGTCACACGCGAGAGGCCATCGACCATTGCCTAACGCACGGCAGAAACGGCAAGGGTTGCCTCATCGTGTTCTCGGCCGGCAACGACGGATCGGACCTCGCCCTCAACGGCTACGCCAGTCACCCTGGCGTCATCACCGTCGGCGCCTGCAATTGTCACGGCAAGCATCCGTCGTACAGTGGCTGGGGCGACGCCCTCTGGTGCGTCTTCCCCAGCAACGACCCGCACGACCCGATCGGCGCGTCCATGACGTACCTGACGACCGCGCCTGTCGGATCGTTGCTCGATGGCGAAGCCTACTACACCACCCGCTTCGGCTTCACTTCCGCCGCCTGCGCCGCCGTCGCTGGGATCTGCGCCCTCATCGTGAGTGCCAACCCCAGGCTCACAAGCGCCGAGGTCAAGACCGTCCTCCGCGACTCCTGCGAGAAGATCGACCTCGAGAGCGATACCTACGACGAGCACGGCCACAGCCCCCTCTATGGGTACGGTCGGCCGGACGTCGCTCGTGCCGTGGAGCTTGCGCGGCAGCGCTAATGGCCGACGTAAGGTCGCGGGCTTCCTTCGCGTGAACGGAGGCAAGAAAACGCGGAACGCATCCGTCTAACCCCCTAGGACCCGGAGGATCGGGGCGAATCGGATGATCCGCCTTCCGCCCCTCCGGCACGGGGCACTCGCGCTGCTCGAGGTGTGCGACGTCCAGTCGCCATCGACCGGGAATTGCGTTCGGGTGCCGATGGACAGACGGACATGCTCAGCGAACATTTCGCCATGACGGCCGAAGCGCTCCGCAACCGCTACCGGGTGGAGCGGCTCCTGCAGAGCGGCGTGGCCGCCTGCGTTTACCTGGCTGAAGATCTCACGTCAGGCCGCCGCGTCGCGGTGAAGGTGCTCCGCGATGAGATGGCTGCGACCGTAAGTGCCGACCGCTTCATGTCGGAGATCAACGTCGTTCGGCAGCTGCGCCACCCGAACATTGACCCCATGTACGACTCGGGGGACATCGGCGGCATCCCGTACTACGTGATGCCTTTCGTCGAAGGGGAGACGCTCCGCGCGCGGCTTTCGCGCCTGGGACGGATCCCGCTCGCCGACACGCTGCGGATCGCGGAGGACGTGGCCCGCGCGCTCCACTTCGCGCATCGCCATCACGTCGTGCATCGCGACGTCAAGCCCGAGAACGTGATGCTCGACGGCAACCGCGCCCTCGTTCTCGACTTCGGCATCGCGCTGGCGTTGGACACGGTCGACGCGCCACGGCGGACGCTGCCCGGGCTCACGCTCGGAACGTTCCACTACATGAGCCCCGAGCAGGTGGATGGCGATGGCGAGATCGACGGGCGCAGCGACATCTACAGCCTTGCCTGCGTCCTCTACGAGATGCTGAGCGGCCGCCCGCCGTTCACCGGGGCGCCTAACGCCGTGATCCGCCGAAAGCTGTACGAACGACCTCGATCGCTCGCGTCGCTGTGTTCCGGCGTGCCGCACAAGCTCGATGCGGCGTTGTTGCGCGCGCTCGACAAATCGCCCGACGGTCGCTATCCCACGGCTGGCGCATTCATCGCGGCGCTGTCGAGCGGGACGCCTCGGGTGCGCGTGATCGGCCGGCGCGTCGCGGTCATCCCGTTCGTGCACGCGTCCGCCCGGCCGGGGGTGGACGCGTTCAGCGATGGCGTGGGCGAAGAGGTGGCCGTTGCGCTTCGCGAGTTCGAGGGCCTCGCTATCGCCCCGACCATCTGCAGCGATCACGCTGCCGTCGGCGGCCACGTGAGTCACGTCGTGCGGCGCGCCGGCGCGGACGTCGTGCTCCTCGGCGACGTGCGTCGGTCCGACGACGGCGCAGGCGTTTTGATAACCGCGACGCTCTTCGACGGTCGCAGCGGGCGACGTATCTGGTCCGGCGCGTCTGCAGCCAGGCGGTGCGACAACGCGGGCGGCGCCGTCACGAGTCCGGCGCGCGAGATCGCGCGCGCGGTCGCTGGCGCGCTTGGAACGACTCGGCTGACGGGTCGCATCGACAGCGCGGCCAGGTCGTCATTCGCCTCGCCTCAAGCGTTGCGAAACGGAACAGACGAGCGGCCGGCGGGGCGTTAGCGGGATTGCGCGGGCGGGCTCCGCAGGACATAGTTAGTCTATCCCCTAGACCTTCTATGTGCCTGACATGACGCCCGCCAACAAGCGTGACCTGCTCCCGGGCACGCTCGACATGCTGATCCTCGGCTCTCTCGCCGTGCAGTCCATGCACGGGTACGGCATCGCGCAGCATATCCAGCGCTTGTCGCGCGACGTCCTCCGCGTCGAGGAAGGCTCGCTCTACCCGGCCCTCCAGCGGATGCGCCAGAAGGGCTGGATCAAGGCGCAGTGGGGACAGACGCCGAACAACCA
>JBKOYV010000374.1:0-16739 GCA_046725585.1 Gemmatimonadota bacterium
TCTCGTGCGGCAGGTATTCCCACGGGATTCCCGTCTGCAGCACGAACAGGATCCCGGTGAGCGCGGCCCGGTTCGGCACCGGCGGCCGCCCGCCCTTGCGGCTACGCCGCTGCTCCGGCAAGAGCGGCTCGATCACCGCCCTCAACTCATCAGACACCAGCACCTTCATCCCACACCTGCAACTACGACAACTCCCATAGTCTATTCAGGTGGGTTTTGAAATGCACTCTTAAGATTCCCGTGCTTGAAACACTCGGCGCGCCGTCGCCACGGCCCGACGGTGTTTACGCCTAGCGCTCTACTCGCTCTCCTCATCGGAATGGAGGTCTCCGTGAGCCATCGTCCCGTCACCGCATCCGGTCTCCCTGCGCCCGTCGGGCCCTACTCGCCCGGCATTCAGTTCGAGCGACTCATCTTCGTGTCCGGACAGGGGGCAACCGATCCGGCGACGGGTCGGCTCTTCGGTCCCGACACGGCCGCCCAAACGGAGCAGTGCCTGCGCAACGTGCAGGCGATCCTGCGCGCCGCCGGGTCCGACCTGCAGTACGTCCTCCGGTGCGGCGTCTTTCTCGTCGACATGGCGGAGTTTCCGGCCATGAACGGCGTCTACGCGCGCATGTTCGGCGACCACCGCCCGGCTCGCACGACCGTCGAAGTCTCGAAGCTCCCAAGCGAGGGGTTGCGGGTCGAGATCGACTGCATCGCGTACCGACCGTAGCTCGCCGAGGCAGACGCCGCTCGTCGATCGACACACAACTCACCATCCAAACCGACTTAGCGCAACTGCGCTGCTCGCGGTGAGCGCGACGGTGCGTCGGACACGCGCATAGGAGTGCCGGTCCGCGCACCGCTCCTCTCCCCTGGCCACCAGTTCCAGCGCCCCGCAAGCGCCAGCAGCGCTGGACTCACCGCCAACCGCATCACCGTCGCATCGAGCAGAACCGCCACGGCGAGTGCGAAGCCAAGCATCTTCATCAACAGAAAGTCACCGAGCATGAACGCCCCGAACACGACGACCATGATCGCCGCCGCACTGGTGATCAGCCGTCCAGTCTGTGCTAGCCCGGAGGCGATCGCCTCGCGTTCGCCGAGGCCGGCCATACGCGCCTCGCGAACACGCGCGACGAGAAACACCTCATAGTCCATGCTGAGGCCGAAGACGACAGAGAAGACGAGCACCGGAATGGCCGGGAAGATGCCGTCGAGCGGACCAGCAAGGCCCAGGAGACGCGCGCCGATCCCATCCTGAAAGACGAGCGTCACGGCCCCGAAGGTGCCGGCCACCACCAGTAGGTTCAGCACGATCGCCTTGAGCGGCACGAGCACCGACCGGAAGCCGGTCGCGAGCACGACCAAGGTCGCGACGACGATCAGCGTCACCACCTGCATGAAACGCGTTCTCCCTGCAACCGCGGCCTTGTAGTCGACGTTGAGCGCGGGAAGTCCACCAACGCGGGCGCGCGACGCTCCTGCGGGCGTGACGATCGATGGTGGTGCAGCGCGTATGCGTCCCACGAGCGACGCGAGCTCGTACGGCGTGGTTCCCTCGCGTGGAATCACCTCCAGCATGGCAACTCGCGCGTCGCCGCTGACGAACGAGCGCCGCACGTCGTCCGGAAGCTCCTTCAGCAGCGCACTTCGTGACACCCTCCCGCTCAGCGGCGCGAGGAGACCCGGCAGCGACCGTACGCGCTCGACAGCGGAATCGGCGACGAGAGAACGCGCGAGCCGCGAGGTCGCGCTCCATCCGTTGTCGTCGAGCGCCGACACGTCGCGCGGAAACTCCAACGTCAGACGGACGGTCTGGACGACCGCGCTCCGTCCCATCGCTTCGAGCGAGCGCAGCGCGAGCGCCGACTCCATCTGCTTCGGCAACCAGTCGCCGCGCGGCTGTGTGGCGTTCAGCCGCAGGCCCTGCCACGCCAGCAGACACACAGGAAAGCCGGAAAGCACCAGCACGCGACCGGGATGACGCGTGACGAATTCGGCCCAGGCATGCCAACCAAATCCGGATCCAGACGCGCGACGGCGCCTCACGACCCGAACCGGCCCTCCATTCACACGACCGCCGAGCATCGCCAGGAGACCGGGAAGCAGTGTCGTCGCGACCAGCATCGACACACCTGTGACGAGCAGCCCACCCACAGCCACCGAACGCAGCTCGTTCACGGGAATGACGGCGAGCGCACCGAAGCCGATCGCAACGGCCGATCCCGAGAGCAGTATCGTCGGGCCGGCGTGACGGAGCGCCTCACGCGCCGCGCGCACCCGGTCATGCCCCGCACTCAATTCCTCACGGAAACGCGCGAGCACCAGCAAAGAGTAGTCGATGCCCAGTCCAAGCCCGATCATCGTGACGACATTCTGGAGCAGGATCGACAGCGACCAGGCGTGCGCGACAAGCGAAGCGATGCCTAACGTCATCCCGATGGCGAGCATCGCTCCGGCCACGGGCAGGCTCGCGGCGACGAGAGCCCCGAACGCCACCAGCAACAGCGCCAACGTCACCGGAAGCGCACGCCACTCGGCCGCCCGTGCGTCTCTCGCACTCGTCCGCCGCAAGTCGGCATTGAGCGCCACCTGCCCCGTCCACCGCAACGTAGCGGCGGGATAGTCGCGCCGCAGTGCCGTCGCAAATCGCGCAGACGAACGCCGGAGCGTGTCGAGCAGCACATCCGCCTGACGCTGGTCATCCAGTCCGACCACGACGAAGGTCCCGCCTGCGCTATCGCTCCGTCCGGCTGAGGCAATGCCAACGAACAGCGGCTCACGCCCATCCAGGTACGAGAGGGCCCGAGTGACACCAGGAATGGCCTGCAGCGAATCGACCAGCGAACGCAAGACGTCGTTGCCTGCGGCCGTTTCCGGCGAAGGAATTCCCGACGCCACCAACACCACCGAATGCGCGAAGGGAGAACGGAAGCGGAGCGCCAGCTGTTCGTCGACCGCCGCTGACTCGCTCCCGTCCACACGAGCCGCAACACGCAACACCGACTCGATCCGCCGCGCCCTCGGCAACAGGAGGACGCAGCCGAGCACCCATGCCAGCGCAATGAGCTTCCGGTGACGGACGATGGCGGCCGCGAGCATCGAGACCCTCATACGAGCGCGATCTCGTAATGCAGTGGTCGATCCCCCAACGGTGGACCAGCGTAATCGCCGCCGGCCGTGCAGACGTATGCGTGCACGTCGGTCGGCTGCGCGACGAGGCCACCGAGCGCGGTACATAACGGGTCACGCTCGTCCAGTCCGATGGTCGCGAAGGCATAACGAGCGGCGCGCAGTTCGGCGTAGCCCGAGCGGACGAGGGCATGGAGGACGTCCGGAGAGTCTCCCGGGACGCAAACATGGAATGCGGTACAATACCTCAGCTCCGCGCCCGCGTCGGGGAGCTTCACGCCGCGCGTCACGGTCGCCATGCCGTTGAGCGCTGCCCGCGCCGCGCGCAGCGGCGTCGAGTAGCGCAGCACGTGCGCTTGCTTGAACGGCGTCTGGTCCCACCAGGCCATGAACCCAACAAGGCGACCAGTCACATCGCGCGCGAGACGATAGCTCGAGATGTCCAGTCCTGGCGCGCCCGCGATCCAGCGCTCGAGCGTGTCGGCGGTGAACACGGGCGCGAGCTGGCGGGTGGGCGCCACGCGCTCCCACAGCTGCACCATCTCCTCGATGTCGCACAGCGTCGCCACAGAGACGCGCAGCCCGGTCTCCGTGAACCGGCGCGGAAAGAGCAGCGGAATGGAGAACGCGCGGATCGTCGCGAAGCGCACGAAGTTCGGCATTCCCCCTCGACCCGACGTCCGCCGCTCCATCGCGCTATTTCCGGCGAGAATGGTGAGCAGGATCGGCGCGTTCACACCGCCCATATCGCGGAGCGCTCGGGCCACCCACTGGCTGAGCGCGTCGGCGACGCCCGCGCCGCGCATTCGTGGGTGTACCTTGAGATCGCCGGCATACAATGTTCGCCGTTCGACGCCGTGCAAATAGGCGCGTCGTTCGGCGGCCATGACGCACCCGACGACGCGCCCGTCCACCTCCGCCACGCCCACGCGCCACTGCCGTCCCTCCAGCCGGTTGAGCTGAAAGAAGTCGGGCTCGCGCGTCACGCGAAGGGTGATGTCACCCTCCATGGGACAAGAGGCAGCGATCGCTCTGAGCGCCGCGTCGTCCGTATGCACGGCGTCGCGCACCTGAACGCTCACACCGCCGCTGGTCATCGTCGCCGCAGTCATTGCGCGCCCTCGGCGTTGATACGACAGATCGCAAAACGACGCTGCACGACACTACGATCGCGCTTCATCATCGCCTCGCCCCGCACGCGGTCCTCGCGCACAAGGTGGCGGTAGCGCGGCGGCACTTCCGTCCACCCAACAAAGTTTCTGAAGCAGAGCCTCGCATTCGGCACGGCGGTGCGTACGACCTCGGCGAAGAGCGCATCGACGTCGCGCGGCGCGAGCCATTCGCAGATGTTCGAGAGCGCAAACCCCGACACGCTCCCATCCGGAAGAGCGCGCAAGTGATCGGTGAACGTCCCGTCCACGAGTGCGAGTCTCTCTCGTGACATTCCGGCCGCCGCGTGCCCCTCCTCGCTCAGGTACGGCGGCAGGCCGCC
The DNA here is from genome assembly GCA_046725585.1 of Gemmatimonadota bacterium. Lineage (GTDB taxonomy): Bacteria > Gemmatimonadota > Gemmatimonadetes > Gemmatimonadales > Gemmatimonadaceae > JAJKIV01. The sequence goes on from JBKOYV010000374.1 coordinate 4,613, forward strand.
GGCGACGTCTAGGGGATAGCGGCCAGTGAGCATGTGGTGTAGGAAGTAGTTGTCCCGCACCTCGAGCTCCGTGAACGCATGCTCGGCCCGTTGACGGAAATGGTCCGCGAAGCTTGGCCGCTCGAGGTGCGCGAAGAATGCTGGGTCGTACGCGCGCCGAAAGACGATGCGATTCAACAGCAGACGAAAGAACGTCCGCCACCGAACGTTATTCCATTCGCTCTCGAACAGCCTGCGCTGTGCGTCGAGTGACTCACATGCGAGCATGCGCTCGAGGCGAGCGCGCGGATGCACGAACACGCGAAGCGCCAGAATCACCCCGCGGATGAAGCGCTCGGTGACGCCGGCGTTGAGCACGCCGCCAGCCACCGTCCTGCCCCGTACGTCCCAGTACGCGATCGCCTCCGGCGTTAGGCGCGCACGAAGCTCCTCATACGCGTCGAGCCGTGCCAGCGCCGAACTCTCGGTTACACCCAGCAAGGCGAGCGACTCCGCGCGCGACAGCACGGTGAGCGCGGCGAGCTTGAGCTCGATCAGATGGTTCTGCGCGCGATTCATGTCCACCGCGGTGACCTGACCAGCGCCCGCCGCGAGCAGCGAGAGCGCCGTGCAGCCGCCGGAGCCGACAACGACAATGGAATCCTTGGCACTCGGCTCGAGCGCTTCGATCTCGAGTCGAGGATCCTCGCGCACCTGAGCGAAGTACAGCCGATCGTCCACGGCACTCGGAAGCGAGAGACGCCGCAGGTATGTCATGGAGCTGGCCGCTGTGCCGGGGGGAGTCAGGAGGCGCATGCGAGCACCGCCCACTCATAGTCCTCTAGCAATTGCTTGCGGATCTCCGCATCGACGGCGCTATACCGCCGCAGCAGCGCCGGCACCACGGCGCCGCGTGCGGCCGTCTGCCTATCGAGCCACTCCTTCACCCAGGAGAGGTGCCCGCGCTCGTCGGCGAGCATCCGGCGCAGAGTCGCCTGGACGCGCGGATGTGTGTGCGGACGGCGCAGGTGCATTACAAAGTGGCGATAGACCCCGCGCTCGAACACCTGCGTGAGCGCCAGGACCTCGAGCAGCGATGTGGGAGCGCCGATCGCTGCGGCGTAGCGCGCCTGATACGTGTCCGTCGTGGGACGCGGACGGCCGCCGACAGCGACGATTGTCTCCGTCCAGAGCTGGGCGTGCAGCACCTCTTCGGCGCTGTGCGCGGTGAGCCGCACGATGAGCTCCGGGTCGCGCACGTGTTGCACGAGACGTCCGAGCACCAGGCCACCCTGCAGCTCCGACGCACGGTAGAAGTTCAGCAGCGTGAGCTCGCGGTCGCTGATTTGCATGGTGTCCATGGTCACCGCTCCAGTTCCATCTTGAAGTGATCGACGATGCGCATGCCGCACAGGCGCTCGATGCGCGTCGCAAACGTCCGGATGGCGATCTCGTCGCCCGTCATCGCGATGGGCACGTCGCCCACGGCCTCTTCGCCATAGTGGCGGAAGTGCGCGGCTGCGCGAAGCACCGCCGGCACGAGCTCCGGCTTTGCGGTGATGCGCTGCGCGATGAGATCCGACGCCGATTGCGCGTGACGCACCTCGTCGGCGGCGATGAGCGTCAGGAGATGCTTGAGCTGTGATTCCCGCGCCTGCTCGCCCAGACGGCGAAAGAAATACGCGGCGAGATGCTCGCTGAGCATGAACTCCACCAGCGGCGTCACAAGATCCGCCGGATCGAGGTCGCCACGGTCAGCATGCTGCCGGATCTGCCACAGCTCGTCGTCGGTAATGCGCGGCTCGTACTCCACGGCGTCGAGGTACATGCGGAGCGCGTGGAAGTGCTTGAAGCCCTCGTACATCTCCAGCGAGAACACGACACCGGCGTCTACATCGTCCCAGGCGAAGCGGATGAGCCGAGAGAGATTCACCGGATGGAAGGACTCGATGAGCGCGGCGGAGCGCAGCTTGGCGAGGATCTCGGGCTGCGCCAACGCTTGCGCGCTGTCGATCTCGGCCCAGCGTACGTCACGCTCCACCGACCATGCCCCACGGTCGGCGGCGCGGGCGTGCCGCGCGTAGATCGAACCGGTCACCTGCATCCCCCTAGCTCGAGCCATGTCGCACCTCCAAGAGGTCACCGACGAGTGGAATGCGTGGCCAGGCCGCGGCATCCGCGCCGTGCCTAACGAGAAAGGCGAGCAGCCAACGCTCGAGCCCGAAGGCGACACACGCGGTTGTGACGGGGCGTCCGTCCGAGAGCCGAATGTCGAACACCTCGCCGAAGAACGTGTCGTGCAGGTTGAACGACGACGCAGCGATGGTCGAGCTCGCACTAACGGGCAGAAGCAGCTCGCGCTTCAGCTCCTTCAGCCGCTGCAGCACGTGCTTGGCCCGTGCGCTCGGCGCAAAGAATGGATCGGTCGCCAGTGCGACGGCCGGGTCGAGATCGAGCGCGCGAGCGAACGCGGTCACGCGCTCGGTGGAGCGCTCGAGAAAGGCACGGGCGTCGCCGTCCGAACCGATGCAGACGATCTCGCGCATCGTGAACGCCCAGCCCCTCTCGAGCGTAGCGTGGCGCGTTCCCTCGTGACGCCAGCATTCCGACTGCGCCGTCACCAGCCGTACGGAGTCGATGACCGCGCCAGCGAGTGCGGCATACACGTGGTAGCAGACGGCCGGATTGAGCGCGGCCTGCGGCGGTGCCGATGCTTCGCGCAACACCGCCGGCTCGCCACGCTCGGCCACGCGGCACAACGTGTCCTCTTCGTCTCTCAAGTGCGAGGCGAGCGTGAGCCAGTGCGGAAAGGAGGCGAAGTACTCGGCACGAGCGAGCGTCGCGAAGTCGATTGCCGGCGGTACGCGCCAGTCATCGGATGTCTCCAGTCCGCATAGCTCCGAAATGGCATGCTCGAGCGCCCGAAGGAGCGCAGCGGTATCGCCGCGCAACGCGGTGACGCCCGGCGCCACGTCCCACAGCTCGCCACGCGCGCAGAGCGCTCTCACGACGTGCTCACGCGGCCACATCGCCGCCTCCCACACCGGTGTTTGAGCGGGCGAACGTGTCGGCGATGTGCCGCACCGTGCGGAAGTGATCCATGCGAATCTGGACGTCGGGAATTCGCAGCCCTAACGCGTGCTCCGTCCACGCGATGAGCTGAAGGATCCGGATGGAGTTGATGAGACCATCGGCGAAGAGCGCCGTGTCGGCATCGATCGTGACGCCGGCGGGCACCAGGGTCCGATTGATCCAGCCCACGGTGCGCTCCACGAAGGTCGTGTGATCCATGGACGTGTTCATGCTACCCTCGCCAAAGCCCTCGCCGAGCTCGCGGCGTTCTGCGTTGCGAGCATGTAGTCCAGCATTGGCAGCCAGAAGTCGCGCACCGGCGGCGCGGTGCGGCCGAGGAGTGCTTCGGCGTTCGTCGTGTCGAAGCCCTTGGGAAGCGCGAGCTGCGGTACGAAGTGCGAGAGTGCCCGCGCGATTCGCTTGAGCGATGCGTCTGCAACGTCTTCGATCGTGCGCTCGAACAGCGCGTACGTCTGGAGGTCCGTGATCGCGGGACGGACGATCCCACGCTTGCGCCACACGGGATCCGTTGCCCATCGCGCGTAGGTGATGTCGAGCAGCTCGTCCAGCGGGAGAGCGCCCTCACCTGCGCACAGATGCACGGTCTTCCCCGCCGCGTCATCTCGCAGTGCGAGCCTCGCGATGCCGTTGGCGACGTAGGACGTCGTCACCGCGTCGACGGTGGAACCGGTGACGCCTGGCATCATCGCCACTAACCCCTGGCGATAGAGATTCAGCGCGCGATGCACCGCGTTCGTCTGTGTCACGTGCCCACCAACATCATCGCAGACGACGGTGCTCGGGCGAAGAATCACCCAGCTCGACGCCTGCTCTCTCACGAGCTGCTCCGCCTCATACTTCGATTGCTCGTACGCGTTCACCCATCCCGCGTTCGCCGAATGCCCATCTTCGGCGATCACTCCAGTGCGGCGGCCAGCGACGAATGCGGTGCTGACGTAGGCTACGTGCGCAGCCGATGCACAATCACCGGCGATCTCGAGCACCCGCTGCGTCCCGAGCGTGTTCACCGCGCGGGCGTGATCGAGCGGGGAGGAAAAAGTCGTGTTGGCGGCGAGGTGCACGATCGCCGTGACCTCGCTGGCGATCCTGGCGCGTATATCAGGCGGCAACCCGAGTCCGTCGACGCAGAGATCGCCTTGCACGGGGATGACGCGACCGTGGTCAAGCTCGCGCCCGACGTGCGACCAACGGCCAAGGTCGCGCACGAGCACGAACGCGCGGAGCCGAGAGTCGGCGGCGAGCAGCGGGGTCAAAGTCTCGCGACCCAGGAAGCCAGTGGCTCCTGTGACGAAGATCGAATGCTGGGCGCGCATGGTCATGCCTCCAGTGCCAGCGCCGTCCAGTGCGCGCCGTAGCCGTAGGAGAAGAGAAGCAGTCGATCGCCGGGACACACGCTCCCTTCTTCCAATGCGTCTCGCAGATTGATGAAGTTGTCGCCGGCGAGCGTATGTCCCACGCGCGCGACGTTGCGGCACCAGAGCCGCTCGCGGGCAATTCCCGTTAGCCCCAGGAGGATCTCCCAGCTGCGGACGCTGATGTTGTGAGGAAGGACCCAGGTGACATCCTCCGGACGCCACTCCGCGCGCCGAAGCGTCTCGGCGATGACGTGCTTCGCCGTCGGGAAATACGAGGCGACGATCTCGTTGCGCCGCGCGTCGCCCTCCCAGTAGTACCCCTTGGTCACATGCGCCGACGCGAGAATGCGATTACGCTCAGCGGAGTCGTCGATGAGCACCGCGCAGGCTGCGTCGGACGTACAGTTGTAGATCGCTTCACGCCCGGCGCACTCCGGGAAGAACTCGGCCGATACGCACAGCACGCGTCGCGCTTCTCCGGTCTCGATGAGGGCGCGTGCGATGCGCACGGCGCTGAAGAGCGACGTGCACGCCAGCTGGTCGATGGCCAGCGCGGACGCGCATTCCAGACCGAGGTCGTACTGCAGTCGCGTCGCCGGATAATCAAAGCGGCGAGTGCTCGCGATCCGACTGGACGCGTCGGAGGCGCTGCCGGCTCGGCCAAATGCGACCGACGGCGTGCCGCAGTACAGGAGCGTGTCGATGCTCGCTGGCGACACGGCGTTCTCGCGAAGTAGCGTCGTGGCCGCCGCGAGGGCGAGCGAGTACGGCGTCTCTTCCTCCGCGACATACACGTGCCCGAAGCCGAACTGCTCGAGCATCGCGGGATCGCTCTCGAGTTGGCCGAGCGCGTCGAGCTCGCGCACGGAGCGTCGGTGCTGCGGGAGCGCGTACGCGATGGCGGAGATACCGCAGGTGCCAGTCGAGGCGGTCACTGGACCTCCTGCCTGATCTCGACCACAGCCGAAACCATCCGGTACTGACGTGCGAAGCGCACGAAGTGGGCACGCGCGGCGAGCCATGTGCTCTCGACCCAGACTCCCTGAAGCGCACGAGTGCCGCGATCGAACGAGAGTTGTACGGCCGTGAAGGGAACGTCGGAACCGAGGGCCAGCGCCTTCCAGGCCGCTTCCTTGAGCACCCACGCAAGCGACGCGTCGATGAGCCCGCCGTAGCAACGCTCACGTGGAGCGAGGAAGTATCGGAGGTGTTCCGGCACGATCTCGCCGGCGCGATCGATGTCGACGCCCACTCGCATCGAGGGCTCGGCGGCAGCGGCAATCGCCCACCCGTCGCGGTGCGCGATGGAGATGGAGAACCGAGTGGGCGTCCAGCGCCGGTGGTCATCGAGCACCATGCACAGCGGCGCGGCCCCTGGCCGGGACTCCAGCTGGATGTGATGGAGAGGTACACCACAACGCGCAGCCACCGCTCGTTTGGCGGCGCATCGCCCCGCGAGCCAGTCGCGACGGCGACCCTCGTAAGGCAGGCCATCGTATTCCCGCCGCTCGCCCTGCGTCAGGGCGCCGATGGCGGGCGCGCTGCTGCTCGCGAACGCGATGGTGTACGGAGCGCCCGATGGGAACGGGGCGACTGGCAACGTGGCAAGCGACATCGGCTTCCGCATCGTTGAGGACACGAGCACGATGCGGTTTGGCCGGCCTGCGCTATATCGGTCGTGTTACGTACGTGCCGGTCGGGTATTACGTAGTAATCGCGCTTCTCCTTCGCGCTAAGAAAGAAACACCGCCATCCTCAACCTGGCGATCATTACGAGTGACGCGCGGGTTGGGTCGGCGTTTTGATCGGCCAGCCTACGGTAGCAGCTCGGCGTCGCGTCGGCGCTCGCAGTACGCGTTAATCGACTCGGATCGGTCGAGTGCGACGGCCGTTAGCGCCCACGCAACCGCCGTCAGCGCGCTCGCGACGCGATGCGCGAGACTGTCGGCCACGAATACGCCGACCGTCGCCGCCACCGCGCCGACCCCTAGCGATACGGTCGTCCACGTTCGCGCCCACTCCCATCCCCGCACGAGCCCGAAGAAGAGCACGCCCGGCACCACCGCCGCGAGCGGCGCCCGGTCGCTGCCGTCGAGCATGAGCTGCAACAGCGGCGGGAGCCACACGGCAGCGGCCATGCCGATAAGCTGACGGCGCCCGCGCGCCACTGCGTCATTCGTCAGGTCGTCTGTCATCGGGGGTCAGACTGGGCAGTCAAGGCAACTCGCCACGCGAATCTGTGACGCGAGGGAACCTAGCGCCGTACGACGGCTTCGATCGGGGCGGCGTGAATAGGCGATAGGTGCTACTTAGCGATAATGCCTGGCTCGCTTCCGGTCGTCTCCCGGCCGGCTAGGTTTTGCGGTTGCCGAGGTCGGCGAGAGGAGCCTAACGCGACATAACGCGCGCGCCAGTATGCCGATCATTCGTCCCGCCCATTCGCCGGCGCCGGCCTCGGAGCGGCGCTACGTTGACGCCAGCGGAGTCGCGTGGTATGTGCGCGAGAAGGCGACGCTCGGGCGCGGCCCGGCGCTCTATTTCGAGAGCCCGCGTGCGTTCCGCCGCGTGACGCACTACCCGCCCGACTGGCGCGACTTGACCACGAGCGAGCTCGAGATCCTGAGCCTCGAGACGTGACACCACGGCGCCGACGGAACCACGCGCCGGCCTTCTCGCTGGCGTCGAGACCGCGCCTCCCCGTCATCCTGCGTGTCCTCGACAGGCGCATCGCGGCGGCTGTATGTTCAGCCCCCATCGCGCACCCAACTTCAGCGAGGAATGCCGCCATGTTGGACACCCACCTCGTGAACGACGTCGCGAGTCAGATCGGCTGGGAGGCCGTCCGCGACTTCGGCGCGGCCCTTGGAGGCGGACTGCTATCGCCCGGCGCGCCCGGCTACGACGACGCTCGCCGCGTCTGGAACGGCATGATCGACCGCAGGCCCGGCCTCATCGCCCGGTGCGTCAACGCGGCCGACGTGCGCCGAGCCGTGGATTTCGCGCGAACGCATCGGTTGCTCGTGGCCGTGCGCGGCGGCGACCACCACGCGGCCGGCACGGCGGTCTGCGACGGCGGTCTAATGATCGACCTGTCCCCGATGCAAGGCATCGCCGTCGACGCCGCCGCGCGGACGGCCCGCGTGGAGCCGGGCGTTCGCTGGGCCACGCTCGACGCGGCGGCGCAGGCCCACGGCTTGGCCACGACCGGGGGAAGCGTCTCGGACACCGGGGTTGCGGGACTGACGCTCGGCGGCGGGCTCGGGTGGCTCGCCGGCCGGTATGGCCTAACGTGCGACAACCTCCTCGCCGCCGACGTAGTCACGGCCGACGGGCGCCTCCTTACGGCCAGCCCGACACAGAACGCCGACTTGTTTTGGGGGATCCGAGGCGGCGGCGGCAACTTCGGCGTGGTCACCGCCTTCGAGTTCCGGCTGCACCCCGTCGGCCCGATGGTCGTCGCCGGCATGGTCGCGCACCCGCTCCAGCGCGCGCCAGAGGTGATCCAATTCTACCGCGACTTCGTCGCCGCGGCGCCTGACGAGGTGAACACCGCCTGCGCGTTCCTCACGACGCCTGACGGGGCGAAGGTCATCGCAGTCGCCGCGTGCCACTGCGGGACCTTGGACGACGGCGAGCGTGCGCTGCGCCCACTGAAGGCGTTCGGTCCGCCGGTCCTCGACCAGATCGGCCCCGTGCCGTACGCCCAGTTCCAGACCGCCCTCGATGGCGCTTTTCCACGCGGACGCCGCTATTACTGGAAATCCGCCATGGTGCGCGAGATCCCAGACGGGCTGGCCTCGCGCGTCGTCGAGCAGTTCGCGGCGGTCCCGTCACCCCTGACCTTCTTCCTCTTCCAGCAGCTCGGGAACGCGGCGAACCGCGTGCCGCCCGAGGCGACGGCGTTCGCGCACCGAGAGGCCCGGTGGGACGCCCTCGTGCTCTCCTGCTGGGACGACCCAGCGGAGGACGCGGCGCAGGTGGCGTGGTCCCGCTCCGTGTGGGCGTCATGGCGTCCGTTCTCGACCGGTGTGTACTCCAACGCCGTCGGGGCGGACGCGGACGGCGAGGAGGTCCGGGCGGCGTTCGGCGCTCGCTACGACCGCCTGGTGGCGCTCAAAAGGAAATATGACCCAACGAACCTCTTCCGCCTCAACGCCAACGTACCCCCGGCCACGCCTATGACGCCGGCGTGAGAGCGACATCGCGGCCCCGGGAGCGAAAGCGCTTACGGTACTCCGCTCGTCCTCGGTTCACAGGAGGCACACCATGCACGCTTCACGCGACGAACTCCCGCTCCTGTTTGGCGCTGAGCCAGCCGCGGTCCGCGGCGCGGATTGGGGCGGCTTGCGCGCGCTGATCGTCGCGCTGCCGGCCGGCGCGGACCTGGGCCCGCTCTTCAAGGGGTTGCCTAACGACCGATGCCCATGCCCGCATTGGGGCTACGTCATACGGGGACGAATGCGGATAACGTATGCCGACCGCGAGGAGGTGGTGAGCGCCGGCGACGTAGTCTACATGCCCCCGGGCCATACGGGCGTGGTGGAAGAGGACTTTGAGTGGGCGGAGTTCAGTCCGCCGGCCGAGCACGACGCGGTCCTGGCGGTCGTGCTGCGCAACGCGGCTGCCGCCACGGCTCCGGCGACGTAGCCACCACGGCGCCGACGAACCACGCGCCGGCCTTGGCCGTCCGCCTTGCTCGCGGGGTCGCCGGCGGCGCCTGTTGTGGAGGTTTTTCGCCGTCGTCCACGTGGATCGTCTGTTCCGCGGCGATCGACGACCCGATCGAGGAAACCATTGCGGCGAGCGCCAACGCGTTCACTTACGACGCCGTATCCGACCGCTACACCTACGTCTGGAAGACCGAAAAGGTCGAAGGGAGGCGCTTGAACCGGCAGTGCTGGGCGTAGTCCGGCACTGCCGGCTGGATGCACTTACACGATACGGCGACCAGGCGCAGCCTGCCTGAGCGAGACGCGCCGAGTGATCACACCGCCGATGACTTTCTCCCGTCTATCTGGCCCCCGCCAGATTAACGATCACTCCCCGAATCGAACCCGACGCGTGTCCATCTCCTGGCCGGTCGGAATCGTTAGGCTCCCGTAGAGCTCGGGCCGCCGTGCCCGCAGCCACCGCCGGCCGGACGACGTCGGCAGCAGTGACGCGTCCAGGTCCGCGACGACCATTGCGTCGCCCGGCTCGCACGTCTCCACGATCACTTCGCCATACGGATCGAGGACCATCGCGTTGCCGGTTCGGATCTCGTCGTCGTCCGGACCCACGCCGTTGCTGAACACGAGAAACATCCCGTTGTCGTGCGCGCGGCTCGGCAGCCAGCGCATGAGCCATGCGCGACCCTTGATCCCGCAGAGCTCCGCGCGAATCGCGGCCGGGTCTTCGTGCCGGCGCGCCCAGATCTCCGGGTCAACCGGCTTCATCGCGCGTGGGCTCACCGAGTTGCATCCGCCCGTCTGGTGCGGAGCGAGCAGGACCTCGGCTCCGAGGAGCGCGGTCGCGCGAGCGTTCTCGATGATGTTGTTGTCGTAGCAGATCAGGACGCCGACGCGGCACCCGTGCGGCGTGTCGAAGACCGTGTATCGATCGCCCGGCGAGAGGAACGGGCTGACGAAGACGTGCAGCTTGCGATGGACGGCCCACGTGCCGTCGGGCATCGCGACGACCCAGGAGTTGTGAAAGCGCCCGTCATCCGCATGCTCGATGAGGCCGGCCCCGATGGTCATGCTGTGCTCGCGCGCAAGGCGCCGGAGCTCCTCGGTGCACGGGCCGTTCGGGACGGGCTCGGCGAGCGCTTCGAATGCGTCGCGCGACAGCTTGCGCACGTGCCAGTACCCGGTGAGGCACATCTCCGGAAACGCGATGATCTCCACGTTTTGCCGCGCCGCGTCGATGACGAAATCGCGGACGCGCCCGAGGTTGTACGCCTTCTCGCCGGGAGCGTGTTGGAACTGTACGGCGGCCACGCGAACATCACGCATGTCGTAATTAATGAGCGTTGCCGAAATTCAAGTAAAGCGTTCGTGGATCCGCAGGATGTCCATCATGCCGCTCATGCGTCTGGCTCCTGGGTTCTGGATGCGTGCACCGGTCCGGGATGACGGGCGGTCCGCGGCCGGCATCCAGAACCGAGGGGTCGAACGCATGAGCGGCATGAGCGGGATGCTCCCCATCTACCGTCAGTCCGCTCGCAACGCGAGCGCGGGGTCGACATGAGCCGCGCGGCGCGCCGGCAGCCAGCTCACGGTCACGCACACGACGGCCAGCACGAGCGCGACGACACCATACGTCACCGCATCGGCCGACATGACGCCGTAGAGCAGCCCGGACAGCGACCGGGTAACCGCGAGCGCCGCGGCAGCGCCTAACGCGATTCCGACGAGCGCGAGCCGCACCGCGTCGCGAACCACCAGCGCGATCACGTCGCTGGCCGTCGCGCCGAGTGCGCCGCGAATGGCGATCTCGCGTGAACGTTGTGCCACGCCGTGGGCCAGAACGCCGTAAACGCCAACGAGCGCAAGGCCGAGCGCCGTCAGCGCGAAGGTCGTGAACACCACCATCACTGAACGGCGTGACGAAACCGCGGGCGAGCGTTGCACGAGGTCGCCCATCGTCCCGGTTGCGTAGACGGCGGCGTTTGGATCGACTTCGGCGATCGTGCGGCGCAGCGTGCCGAGGGCCTCGCGGTCACCGGCGATTCGCGCGAGCACGGTCATGCGGTTTGCCGGGCCTTGCAAATGCGAATAGTAGATCGTCGGCGGCGCCGGCTGGTCGAGGCGATCGGTCCTGACGTCGCCCACGACGCCAACGATCGTCCAGGCACTGTCCTGCCACGCGTAGATCCGGAGGCGCCTGCCTAACGCGCCGCTCGGGGATCCGAACAGCCGGCGGGCCAGCGACTCGTTGATCACCATCGCGTATGCCGACGAGGTGTCGTCGCGCGCCGTCAACGATCGTCCTTGGAGAACCGGGATGCGAAGGGCGCGGAAGTATTCGCCGGCGACGGCGCGCAACGTCGCTTCGGGGCGCGCGCTCGCTTCCGGAACCGGCTCGCCATCGACGCGGAACCAGTTCGCGCCGGAGCCCTGGAGCGGAGGGCTCGAGACGGCGCCGGTGGCCTCCACGCCTGGCAGCGCACGCACGCGCTCGAGCACATCCTCGAAGAACCGCTGCTGGCGCTGGCCGCTCCGATACGCCGGTCCGCTCAGCGCCACGCGCACCGTGGCCACGTGGTCAGCGGTGAAGCCAGCGTCGAGCCCCAGCAGGGCGACAACGCTCCGGCCCATGAGCACGGCGGCGACGAGGATGACGAACGTCATGCCGATCTCCGCGGCGACGATCGCGTCGCGAAGCCGATGATGCGCGCGACCAGTGCCAACGCGGCCGCCCGAGCGCAACGTCTCGTTCGCGGATTTGCCCGAAGCGACCAGCGCCGGCGCGAGACCGAACACGACTGCCGTGAGGACCGCGATCCCGGCGCTGAACGCGAGCACCGTGAGGTCGACCACAACGACGCGCAGAGCCGGCGCCCGATCGAACATCGCGTCAGGAATCCTGGCGAGCAGGATGGGGACGAGCGCGGCTGCCATCCACGCACCGAGTGCACCGCCGGCGATAGCCAGCACGACGTGCTCGACGAGCAGCTGCCTAACGATGCGCCCGCGCGACGCGCCGATGGCGGCCCGGAT
>JBKOYV010000254.1:0-7290 GCA_046725585.1 Gemmatimonadota bacterium
TTGTTCGCGTGGATGAGTTTGTTCTCCGTCGCCTTCTGCGACATTTACATCCCACTGTGCTCCATGGGTATCTGGAGCGATCTACGAATACTTTGACGGAGCTAACAGCCATCAGCCATCAGCCCAAACGGCGGAAGCAAACGGCGGAGCACCGTTCGATGTTCCGCCGTTCGGGCTGATGGCTGATGGCTGATGGCTGATGGCTGATGACTGCTGATATCCATGCCCGAATACGAAACCATAGAACACGATGTGCTTGTCATCGGCGCCGGGGGCGCCGGCTTGCGCGCCGCCATTGCCGCCGCCGCTGAAAACGTCCGCGTGGGTCTCGTGTGCAAGTCGCTCCTCGGCAAGGCCCACACGGTGATGGCCGAAGGCGGGATGGCCGCATCGCTCGCGAACGTCGACGACCGCGACAACTGGCGCGTCCACTTCGCCGACACCATGCGCGGCGGCCAGTACGTGAACAACTGGCGGATGGCGGAGCTCCACGCGAAGGAAGCACCGGATCGCGTCCGGGAGCTCGAGGCGTGGGGCGCGCTGTTCGACCGAACGCCCGACGGGCGCATTCTGCAGCGGAACTTCGGCGGCCACCGCTATCCGCGCCTCGCGCACGTTGGCGACCGAACGGGGCTCGAGATGATCCGCACGCTCCAGGACCACGCGGTCCACCTCGGGATCGATGTCCACATGGAGTGCACGGTCGTCACCTTGTTCAAGGATGGCGAACGGGTGAGCGGCGCCTTCGCGTACGACCGGGAGCGCGGCCGCTTCAAGGTCTTTCGCGCGAAGGCGGTCGTGCTTGCGACCGGTGGCATCGGCCGAGCGTACAGCATAACGAGCAACAGCTGGGAGTACACCGGCGACGGTCACTCCCTGGCGTATCATGCCGGTGCTGTGCTGCAGGACATGGAGTTCGTGCAGTTCCACCCAACGGGCATGGTCTGGCCGCCGAGCGTGAAGGGCATTCTCGTGACCGAGGGAGTGCGAGGCGAGGGCGGCATTCTCACGAACAGGAACGGCCGCCGCTTCATGTTCGATGACATCCCCGAGAACTACCGCGCGCAAACGGCCGACAACGAGGAAGAGGGCTGGCGGTACACGCAAGGCGACAAGAACGCGCGCCGCCCGCCCGAGCTGCTCACGCGCGACCACGTCGCACGCTGCATCATGCGCGAGGTCAGGGAAGGTCGCGGGAGTCCCCACGGCGGCGTCTTCCTCGACATCTCGTGGATCAAGTCGAAGCTGCCTAACGCCGAAGAGCACATCAGGAAGAAGCTCCCGAGCATGTACCATCAGTTCAAGCAGCTGGCAGACATCGATATCACGACGACGCCCATGGAGGTCGGGCCTACGACGCACTACGTGATGGGCGGGATCCGCGTGGACGGCGACTCGCAGATGTCTACGGTACCGGGACTCTTCGCAGCCGGCGAGTGCGCCGCCGGCTTGCATGGCGCGAACCGACTCGGCGGCAACTCGCTCTCCGACCTGCTCGTCTTCGGCAAGCGTGCTGGCGAGTATGCGGCGCAGTTCGCGAAGGAGCGCGGCGCGGTCACGGTCGACAAGGGGGCTGTCGGTGACGCCGCCCGTTTTGCTCTGGCGCCCCTCGAGCGGGCCGGATCCGGCAACGGGAACGGCACCGGCGATGGGCCGTATCAGATCCAGTACAAGCTGCAGGCGATCATGCAGGAAGGCGTCGGGATCGTCAGGCGCGACGCGGAGATGCGACACGCGCTCGACTCGGTGCTTGCCATGGGGCGCGACGCCGAACGCGTGTCGGTGCCCGGGAATCGTGAGTACAATCCCGGGTGGCACACGGCGCTCGACCTTCGCAACCTGCTCACGATCTCCGAAGCGATTGCCCGCGCGGCGATAGAGCGAACGGAGAGTCGCGGGGGACACTTCCGTGACGACCATCCGGATAAGGACCCGGCATTCGCTACGTTCAACATCACGCTCAGGAAAGCGGCGGACGGCTCGATGCAGCTCGAGCGCGTCCCGATTCCGCCCATGCCGGCCGAGCTTAAGGCGGTCATTCAGGAGATGAAATGAGCACGCAAACGACTCCCGACACCGCGACGTTTCGCGTCTGGCGCGGCGACGACTCGGGCGGACGGCTCGTCGACTACACCACGCCGGTGTCGGAGGGAATGGTCGTCCTCGACGCGATCCACCAGATTCAGGCGGACCAGGCGAACGACCTCGCTGTGCGATGGAACTGCAAGGCGGGCAAATGCGGCTCATGCTCGGCCGAGGTCAACGGGCAGCCGAAGCTCATGTGCATGGCGCGACTCTCGGAGCTGCCGCTCGACAAGCCCGTGACGGTCGAGCCAATGCGCGCCTTCAGGCCCATTCGCGATCTCGTGACCGACGTATCGTGGAACTTCCGCGTGAAACAGGAGATCAAGCCGTTCAAGCCGCGGAAGCCGGACGCTCCCGACGGTACGTGGCGGATGGCTCAGTCCGACGTCGATCGCGTGCAGGAGTTCCGCAAGTGCATCGAGTGCTTCCTGTGCCAGGACGTCTGCCACGTCTTGCGCGACCATCGGAAGCACGAGCAGTTCATCGGTCCGCGTTTTCTCGTGTACGCGGCGGCCCTGGAGATGCATCCGCTGGACGTCGAAGACCGCGTCGCGGACCTGAAGCGCGAGCACGGCATTGGCTATTGCAACATCACGAAGTGCTGCACGAAAGTCTGCCCCGAGGGGATCACGATCACCGACAACGCGATCATCCCGCTCAAGGAGCGGGTGATCGACGAGTTCTATGACCCGTTAGGCAAGCTGGTGAAGATCTTCTCGCGGCGAAAGAAGGACGCCTGATCCACGCCTGGTTCACCGGAGGCACCGTGTTCACCCTCAAGCGCATCTCGGCATCCGGCGTTCCCGCGGCGCTACAGAAAGCGGAACGCTATCGTCTGCTCAACGATTCCTCGGCGGCCGAGAGTATCTGTCGCGACATCGTCGAGGTGGATCCCGACAACCAGCAGGCGCTCATCGTTCTCCTGCTCTCGATCACGGACCAGTTCCCCAACGAGCTCGGCGACGCCCTGCGCAGGGCCCGCGAGGTGCTGCCGAGCCTTCGCGACGAGTACAAGCGCGCGTACTACGCGGGGATCATCTGCGAGCGCCGCGCGAACGTGCAGCGCCGGCAGGCGACGCCGGGCTCGGGATCCATGGCGTACGAGTCGTTTCGCGAGGCCATGGAGTGGTACGAGAAGGCGGAGGCCATGCGCCCGCCCGGCAACGATGAGGCGATTCTCCGCTGGAACACGTGTGCTCGTGTCCTGTCGTCCGACGATCACCTGCGCCCACGGCCCGTCGAACAGTACGAGCCCGTCCTGGAGGACTGAAGTTGGGCGCGGTCGCGCGGGGATGCTGATTGCAGGCGGCGAGGCGCCGACCCCACCAGGAAGCGCGGAATAGAACTGACGACCGAGTACCCAAGACCTACAACGTGTGACTGACGACTCGCCCAGACTCCTCGCGAAGTCTGGCGAAGTCGTGAGTCCTTGGTGGTTAGGTCTTTCGTACTCGGTTATCAGTTAAACCAGCCGCCAGGTTCCCTTAAATTCGTGAATCGACGTGGTCATTCACGTTCCCGTTAATCGTACAGGCGGGAACGGGACTCGAGACGAATTCGCAAAAACATAGAGCATGCAACCGCCGACCCTTCTGGAATGGCAGTTCTACCACAACTCGCTCCAGGCCTGGCTCGTCGCCGGGATCGTGTTCGTGGTCATCGGGGCGACGCTATTCATCGCGCGTACGTTGCTCGCGCGCCGTCTCGCCAGGGTCGCCACGCGCACCGCGACGACGGCGGATGACGCAGTCGTCGACCTGCTCCGCCGCACGCGGTACTTCTTCATCCTGACCGCTGCCGTCGCGGGAGCGACGCTCTTCCTCGATCTCCCCAGACGCGCCCTGTCGGTCGGGCACGTCCTCGGCACAATCGCGCTGATCGTTCAGATCGCGATCTGGGGCAACGGCCTAATTACCTTCTGGTTCCGGAACTACGCCGAGCGGAAGGCGGACTCGGACGTCGCCAGCAGGACCACGATCGCCGCGTTCAGCTTCGTCGCGCGCGTGATTCTGTGGCTCATGCTCTCGCTGGTCGCGCTCAACCGGCTCGGGATCGACGTCACGGCGTTCATCACGGGACTCGGTGTCGGCGGCATCGCGATCGCGCTCGCGGTGCAGAACGTGCTTGGCGACCTGTTCGCTGCGCTCGCGATCGTGCTCGACAAGCCGTTCGTCGTCGGCGACGCGATCTCCGTAGACACCATGACAGGGACGGTGGAGAATGTCGGTCTCAAGACGACCCGCATCCGGAGCGTGAACGGCGAACAGCTCATCTTCTCGAACGCCGACCTGCTCAAGAGTCGCATCCGCAACTTCAAGCGGATGCAGGAGCGGCGCGTGGTCCTGACGATCGGCGTCTCGTACGACACGCCGCCCGAAACCGTCGAGCGCATTCCGGCGATGCTCCGCGAGGCAGTGGAGGCTCAGGAGCAGGTGCGGTTCGACCGGTCGCACTTCATGAGCTACGGCGAGTCCGCGCTGATGTTCGAAACAGTCTACTTCGTGCTGACGGCCGACTACCTGGCGTTCGCGGACAAGAATCAGGCGGTGAACCTGGCCGTGCTTCGGCGGTTCACCGCGGAGAAGATCGAGTTCGCCTTTCCGACCAGGACGATCGTCGTCCGGGGGGCTGCGCCCGAGCCAGTGGCCGTGCGAGCCTAGCGGCAGCCTAACGGCGCCGTGGCGACGATTGCCGCGGCGCCACGAGGGGCGGCGGCAGCCACCGCGCGGCGGAGAATTGCATCGCGCAAGTCCGCTTGCGCGCGGTCTGCGAATCCCGGCGTCCACGCGTTGCCCAACAGCGCTCGCACCTGCCATGGCGCGCGGTCCGACGCCGCGGCGTACCGCGCGCGGCGCGCCAGAAGGCCGCGGGCGCGAGCGTCAGCGGCTTCGAAGAGCACGCGCACCCGCTCGTCCGCGAGGCGGCTATCCAGCTCCCGGGCCCGGCAGCCGGAGCCTAACGCGATCAGCGTCCGGGCGCTGGCCTCGCCGCTCGGCGCGACGATATCGGCGCCCGATTTCGGCGCCGGCTCGAGTCGCCGGTCGGCGCCAGAGAGTGGTACTTCCAGGACCCGACGCGTGAGCTCGGTCACCGGCACTGACCGGCCGCGGCCGTGGGTGTCGACGAACCACGCCCGCGTCGGCGGTGCAACGAGCGTCATCTCGTCGAGCGCGCGGATCATTGCCTCCGCTCCGTCGCGCGCCACCTCGGGCGCGGCCACCGCGCCGTACCCGGTGAGCACGCCATCCTGCACCGCCGACAGATAGCCGTTCATCCGCCCGTCGCGAGCGAGCGCGGCGCTCACGAACCAGTCCACGTTGCGCGCAAACACCTCGGTGGGGCGAGTGCTGGGCAGTGGCCTCGCGCCGTCCGTGCCTAACGAGCTCTCACCCGGGCCCGCGTCGCTCAGCTCGAGCATCGACGCCGCCAGGCGGTCTCGGTACTGCCGGACCGCGCGGTCCGTGCTGTATGTCCCGCGCAGGCCGTAGCGCGTGCGCGCCGACTGCCAATCGAGGTCGTGTGCCAGCTCGTGGGCCATGACGCCGGCGCTCGTTCCCACCGGGAAAAACACCGTCCGCGTGGCCGGATCGTGCATGGCCAGCGCCGCATCCCGCATCGGGCTATCGCCGAAGTGCACGCCCAGTCCACGAACCCCGAACGCGGGGAGAACCCGCTGCAGGTCCGACAGCGCCGAGCCAAGCATGCGCAGATAGTACGGCCGCCACACCGCTGGCACCTCGGCGTCGAAGCTCACGGATGCCAGGCCGAAGCGGTCCTTGAGGTCCGGCACGGAAGGTCCACCGTCACCAGGAAACCACACGCGCTCCTGACCGTACGCGCGCATGGAGACCGCCGCCCAGAGCACCGCCAACGCAGCCTGCGGGGCGTGCATCGTGTCTCGCGCGACGAACAGCGAATACTCCGCAGCGAGCGCCTCCTCGTTGACCGCTCGGTTCACGAATCGGCCGATCGCATTGTTGAGCGTCTCCTCCGGCGAGCCAGGAACGGCGGAGGCCAGACGGGCCGGCCGAACCGTGCTGGTGACCGCGACGGTAATCGGCGCCTGCGGTGGCGCCGCGCGCACCGCGGTCACCCAGGCTAGCCGCCGCGCGGCTTCGGAAGGGAGAGCGACGTCGAACGCCGGCGTTGCGGCGGCCGTGTCGCTGGCGGCGACACGCTCGAGCGCCGCTATCGCGTCGAGCTCGCGAGTGACCGCCTGAACACGCGCCAGAGCGTCCCGCTCGACGTCGGACCGGAGCGAATCCATCAGCGGTCGCTCGACGGCGAATCGGCGCTCGAGGCGCCATACGGCGATGAGACCCAACGGATCCACGTGATTCCGGCGAGCCGTCGCCAGCAGCCGAATCACATCGCCGCGGGCGAGGACGCGATCGCGCGCCAGCGCGGCCACCTGCGTGCCAAGCCACGGGGCTCGCCGGCCCAGTGACCCGGCGGCGGCCGAGAGCCGGTAGGCCTCGCGAATGGTCAGCTCGCCGCCGCGGGGTTCAGGCGCACTTCCAACGACGCTGTCGATGAGCGCAACGTGGCGAGCCGCGAGCCTCGGCGGCAATTCGGCCAGCGTTGCGCCCGCCAGGGCGAGGGCGGCACCCGGCGCGTGATAGGAGTTCCCATCGAGCGTGCGCTGCAGGACCGCATACGCCACGAGGTGGCGCACCGAATCCGTCAGCAAGGGGTCCGCGAGAGCGTAGTCGATGAGCCGGAACGGACTTCCGAGCCCCAGCCGAAGACGCTCGAGATAGCCGGAAGCGACAGCGTCAGCGACCGAGATGGATTCCGCGGGGGTCGTCGCAAGCGTCCGTTCCAGCTGCCGAGCGAATTCGTGACCAGCGCGCATCTCTCGCGCTACCTCGCGCGTCATCGAAACGCGTCGCGTTCCCCGCGTCGCAATCGCCCACGAGACGGCAGCGATCAACACGAGGAGCAGCGTACCAGTGAAAGCGATCCGATGGGTGCGGCTCATGACGGCAAGTGATACGCGAAGTTCCCGGGGCCTGTGCGTAGCGCATGGCCCTACGTTCGACACCTCATCTGGCAGATTCGTCACGACGCCGGTCGGATCGAGCTCCGACAGCGCACGGACACAATGGCGACGATACACCTTCTTACACGATTTCGCGACCTTGGTTGCCCTGAAGTTCAATGTCCCGGTGGTATGGATGCTGACTGGTCGGCGTACATGAGATC
>JBKOYV010000058.1:0-20757 GCA_046725585.1 Gemmatimonadota bacterium
GCGGGGGACGTTCTGCGTGATCGCGACGGGGAGCTCGGGGAAGAACGCCTCGACGAGACGGCGGAGCCCTTCGGCGTTGCGGACCTCCCCGCGGAGCGTTGCCGCCAGGGGCAGGAGCCCGCGAGGCGACAGGGCGCCCGCGGATCCGGGCGCCCCGAGCCCCGCGAGACAGAGGAGACGCTGGTAGTGCGCGCCTCGCCCATCGTCCTCGCCTAACGCCACGCGGTACTTCTTCCAGCTCTCGTAGAGCAGGATGTAGAGCCTGTGGCCGAAGATGTCGAGGAACGCGCGGAGCGCGCGCGACTCCTCCTCGCCGGCGGCACCGCCGAAGTAGGCCGGGAGCGGCGAGTCGACACCGTAGAGTCCGAGGAAGGTGACGACGAGCTGCACGTCTCGCCCGTCGCCGGTGAACTCGAGCGAGTGCACGTCGGCAGCCGGGAACGAGAGACCGTCGTGCGGGCGGATAGCCGCGCGCGGCCCGTTGCCGGGCTCGGTGGATGGCCCCTGCAACGCACCCGGCCAGTGCTCCTCTATGAGTCGCACCGCCTGGAAGAAGTCGACGCCGGCGGCGTCGGCGAGGAGCGCGCCTAACGTCGTCACAGCAGCGGCCCCTCGCCGGTGGACGGCTCCCACTCGTACCGGCGTCCCGACGGCACCGTGACGACCGTGAGATGCACGAAGGAGTTGACCGTGGCGTACGCGCTGAACACGCGGCTCAGCACCGCACCGAACAGGCACAGGTCGCCCTCCTCGCTGAAGTGATCGTCGCGCACCTCGACGACGACCTCCGCCCCGCGTACGGGCGCGCGCCGGCGTACGACCTCCTTCGTCTTCCACGTGACGCTGCGAAGCCCCTGGATGCGGCGCGCGTTCGCCTCGCCGTCGGTCCAGTCGTGAACCGCCAGCAGGTCGGCCAGCCCATCGCGGCTCGCCACGGTCCGGTGGCCGACCGAGAGGTGCGAGAGCAGACGCCAGTAGAGCTCCTCGTGGCGGCCGAGCGGCGGTTGCAGGTCGTTCGTCGGCTGCGTGAGGTTCTCGAACGTGGCGATGCGCGGCAGCTCGGGTGACGGCTGCGTGATCGACTTCTCCTGCAGCGCCTCGCGCGGCAGCGACCCGTTCGTGCACCGAAGTCGCAGCGAGACCGTCTCGGTGCGGAGCGCCTCCACGTTTGCACCCCCGAGCGCGACGTTCGCGCGCGGCCGCCCGCCGGCGGACGCACGGTGGCTCACCGTGTACCAGCGCGGGCGCCCCGGGCCATGGCGGAACGCGAAGTACGGCTGGTAGTCATGGCGCTTGCCGGTGTGGTCCTCGACGCCTCCGACCTGCTCGACGTCGTAGACCTCCACCGTACGGGGGCGGTGGACGTCGGGCACGATCTCGTACTCCGAATCGCGATGATCGACCCGCAGCGGCTCGGCCTCGTGCGAGAACAGGTTCACCACGGGCGTGCAGAAAAGCCGCACGTTCGATGCGCCGAAGCGCCGGTTCTCGGGGTAGCTCCGGTCGAACGCGAGCTCGACCTCGAAGTCCGTCGTCTTGTCGGTGGCCGGGAGCTGCTCGAGCCCGAGCAGGTCCACGAACCAGAACTTCTGGCGGAACGCGAGGTACTCCTGAAGCAGCCGGAAACCGTGGAACGTGGTGGGCGAGTACGGCACCAGCCCCTCGCCCTCGCCGAACCCTCCCGCCGCAACCCAGCGCTGCCCGTGCAGCGTTCGCACCTCCTCGCCGCCCACCGGTCGCAGCGTTAGGCGATCCACGTGACGCGTGAAGAACAGGTGCATGAGCGAGGCGACCGACGGCTCGGCGTGGAAGTAGAGCCGCAGCGGCGACGGCGCGAGACGCGAAAAGGTGATGCCCCGGTCGAGATGGAAGCGGAGCGTGACGGTCGATGTGCCCTCGGAGGCCCAAGCGATCGCCACGTCGATGAGGCGCAGCGGCTGCAGTCGCACGTCCTGCGTCGTCGTGAAACGGCACGCGGTGCCCTCCTCACCCACGGGGAGAGAGCGCACTTCGGAACCGCGCGCCAGCGACGTCGTCTGCTGTACGAGCCCCGCGATGGGCTTGAACTCGACGATCGACAGCGCGGGCACCGGGCGCAGCAGGTGCGGCCAGAGGAGGCTCAGCAGCCCATCGGTGTACTGCGGCAGCTCGTCATCGAGCCGCTCGCGGATGCGCGCGGTGAGGAACGCGAATCCCTCGAACAGGCGCTCGACGTACGGATCGCGGTCGGTGAGGCTGCCGATGTTCAGCATCGCCGCCTCCTCCGGATGCGACTCCGCGAACGCCTTCCCCGCCTCGTGGAGGTACCGCATCTCGTCCTGGTAATACCGCAGCATCGTCACGAGTGGAGTGCGTCGGAGGTTGGGGTAGTGATGTGGCGAGCGACGTTCGCCAAGCCTTTTCGGGGAACAACGATGAAGCGGATCTGGCGGAAACGGCCGGATCCTGCCGAACGGCATGACGCCTCACCCAACGAGCCGACGTTTCTTCGTGAACAGCGTCGGGAAGCGCGTGCATCCCGAGGCCGGTCATTCTCACATGCGGCTCGTGGCGGGACGCGGCATCGATGCAAAGACGGATCCGGTCGGTTCCGCTTCGTCCGCCAAATCGTTGTTCCCCTAAGAGAGCTTGCCTCCACACCGAGGTCGTACGCGGCGCCGGAAGCAAGCTGCGTGGGCCCGCGCGGCCGTCCTCCGTGTGCATCCGCGATGACGCTATGCTCCGACCCGACCTGCCGGACGACATCTGCGCTGCGATCAGAGACTGAGACGTAAACCACTAGTGGGTTCTCCTGGTTCGCGCTCCGCGCGCCTAACGGGCCCGCTTCTGCCGCACCTCGACGAGATCATCCGTGCGGATCGTCGTCTGGAGCTGCACCTTGCCTAACTGCGCGATCTCGGCCGACAACAGAAACACCAGATACGGCGACGACGGGTCCGACACGTCTCGGTCCACACGCACCCGCCGCAGCCGCGGCTCGAAACGCTCCACCGACTCCCGGATCGCGCGGCGGATCGACTCCACTTCGGCCGGCGCTGCGCGCGAGACGTCGCTGACGTCGGGGAGGCCGAACTCCGGCACGTGCGCCAGTGTCCCGCGCCGCGTGTTGAACAGCCGACCGAGGTTGCCGAGGATGCTGCGCAGGCGATAGTCGCTCTCGGGCACCTCATTCAGCCGAGTCCCGTCGGCGAAGCGACCGGTGAGCGCGTCGAACAGGCCGCACTTCATGCGAACACCATCCGTCGCGCCCACCGGCCGGGCCCGCAGCCCTTACCGGGCAGCGAGCCAGTCATCCTCGAACTCGAGTCCGCCTTCGGCATACTTCCACTTGATCTTGCCGTACACGAGCGAGATCTCCTCGAGGTGGACGTAGCGCTCCTTGTCCGGGTCTTTCGTGTTAGGCATGATCGCGCGGACTTCGGAGACCTTCACGTTCTCGAGCTTGTGTGTGAAGTACTCCTTCTCGGCGCCGGTCTCGTCGATCTGGAACCACTTGATCTCGACTTCCTTGAGCGTCTGCCCCTTGCAGCAGGCGCGGTAGAGATACGGCGACGCGGCGTCGTACGCCTTCACGAGCTTCACCGGGCGATGCACCCGCACGCCGGTGAGCCGACCGTTGTTCGCGTCGGTGGGGATGTAGACGTCGTGGTCGAACTCCATCACTTCGCTGCTCCCCTCGCGGCCAGCGATGGTGACTGAGCCCTTGAGCTCTCCGCCCGAGTCATCCTTGAAGGTGGCGTAGGCTGGGATCGGCATTGTCCTGCTCCTGTGCTGTGAAATGGTTGTTTGAGGTGGGACTACTTCGCTTTGGGCATCTTGCCCACGAGCGAGAGCGTGATGTCCATGCCCTCGATCTGGAAATGCGGCATGATCATCATCTCGACCCGGTAGAAGCCCGGGTTTTCCTCGATGTCGTAGACCGTCGCCTTCGCGGCGCGGAGCGGGTACTTCGCGATGTACGCCTCATCGGGGTTCTTCATCTCGCCGATGAGCCCGCGCAGCCAGTGGTTGAGCTCTTCCTCGATGCGGCCGCGGTCCTTCGTCGCGCCGATGTTCTCGCGCTGGATGACCTTCAGGTAGTGCGCGAGCCGGGAGGCGAGGAAGATGTACGGCAGCCGCGCGTTGATTCTGGAGTTCGCGGTCGCCTCAGGCGCGTTGTCGTACTCGATGGGCCTCTGCGTCGACTGCGCCGAGAAGAAGCACGCGTAGTCGCGGTCCTTGTACTGGCTGAGCGGAATGAAGCCCAGGTTCGCGCAGGTGAACTCGAGCGTCTCGTCGAGCAGCACCTCGGTGGGAATCTTCATCTGCTTCCCGCGCCCGACGTCGTAGAGGTGCACGGGCAGGTCGCTCACGCGGCCACCCGACTCGGGGCCGCGGATCTGCACGCACCACCCGTCGCGCATGAACGCCTTCACCATGTTCGTCGCGAACGCGAACGTGGCGTTGCCCCACAGATACTTCTCGTGGTCGGCGCCGGTGACGTTCTCGGTGTAGTTGAAGCTCTTCACCGGAATCGTCTCGCGACCGTACGGCAGGCGCAGGAGCACGCGCGGGAAGACGAGGCCGACGTAGCGCGAGTCCTCGGTCTCGCGGAACGCCTTCCACTTGATGTAGTCGTTCGTGCTGAGGTGCGCCTTGAGGTCGGGGATCTTGCGCCACTCCTCCATGCTCTTCTTGCCGAAGAAGCGCGGGCCCACCGAGCCAATGAACGGGCAGTGCGCCGCGGCCGCGACCTTCGAGACCTGCTGCAGCAGCGCCATGTCCTGCGGTGAGTTCTCGAACTCGTAGCTCGTGACCATCACCGAGTAGGGGTCACCGCCTGGCGTGTCGTAGGCGTCTCGGTACACGTGCTTGTAGAGCGCGGACTGCACGAGCTCGGGCGCGTCCTCGAACGACTCGCGCAGCGCGCCCTTCGACGTGTTGACGACCTCGATGCGCACGTTCTTGCGGAAGTCGGTCCGGTCCACGAGCAGCTTGAGGCCACGCCAGGTCGACTCGATCTGCTGGAACGTCGCGTGGTGGAGGACGTCGTCGAGCTGGGTGCTGATCTGCTGGTCGATGCGGGCGATCATGCCGTCGAGCAGCTCCTTGTTCACCTTCTCGACGGGATGGTCGAGCTGGCCGATCGCGTCCACGAACGCGCGGAGCGCCGCAGCCATCATCGCGCCCTTCGACTCCTTTGCGGCCGCGTCCTGGTCGTGGAAGCGGTCGATGCGCACCTCCGCATCGGCCGGAGGCGGCTGGACGTGCACGAGCTCGAGGATCTTGGTGAGCTGCGTGTCCTTCGTCTCGGTGGCCTCGACGCCGACCGCCTCGGGGGCGGCGGCCGTGGCCTGAGCTAGCGTTGTCGACATCGCGGTCTCCGGTCGTTAGGTCTCGGCCGGCAGGGCCGGCGGGTTGGCGGGCACCACGCGATCGAGCTCGCCGATCAGCTGGTCGAGCGCGGCCGGATCGCGGACGATCTGCTCCAGCCCCTTGCGGAACTCGCTCGTGCTGATGACGCGGTTGCGCAGGTCCTGCAGGAGGTTTCGCGCGGCGATCATGCGTGCGAGCTGCGGGATCTGGCGGGCGACCTGCTCGGGGTGGAAGTCGCGCATGCTCTCGATGCGGAGCGCGACTTTCATTTCCTCATCGCTGCCGCGCTGGCGGTCGGGCACGGTGAACTCCGTGCGGACGCCCATCGACTTGAGCACGCCGTCGAAGTTGTTGTTGTTCACGCTCACCGCCTCGCGCTCGGCGAGCGGCGTAGCGTCTTCGCGCCCGGTGAAGTCTCCCATCACGAGCATGCGGAGCGGGAGCTCGACCTTCTTCCTGGCGTTGCCCTTGAGGACCTCGAGGAAGAGGTTGATGCGCGCGGGCGGTTTCTCTTTCTGAAAGCTCGAATCGGACATGGTGACTGTCTCCTTGAACCGGCAAGGTGCCTCGGCTCGTTAGGCCGGAGCGGGTGCGTGCACGGGGACGTGCTCTGGTCGGCCGACGTCGGCCCGGCTGGGATCACGACTTGGGATGGCCGGCCTCCTGCGCTGCGGCCAGCGCGCGGGTAGTGTCGACCCGGCAGATGCGGGCGAACACGCGCTGCATGTCGCGGCCGATCTGCTGCACGTCGCCGCCCCGCCCTGCGCGGCCAGCCTGCGCCGAGTAGCAGGCGTGGAGGCGCGACCAGACGTCGAGCGCGAGCGGCGGGTCCCAGCGGTCGAGACGGTGCGTCTCGATGTCCTCCTCGAGCTCCTCGAGCAGCGCGCGCGCGACCGAGAGCTGCCCGCCCTCGAGGCACAGGGTCGCCGAGTAGAGCCGGCGGAGGAACCGGTCGTGCTGGGAGGCGTCGTCCGCGGCGGCGCGCTGCAGCAGCGCCAGCGCGCCGGCCAGGTCGCCGTCGTTGAACCGTTTGCGCGGCTCGGCGAAGCGGGTGGCGAGGCCAGCGTGATGCCGTGCCGGGGCGGCGGCGTCGCCCACGTTAGGCGCGGACGCGGACTTTGGCTTCGCGACCTGGTCCAGCCAGCTCGCGGTCGCGGCGTCGGCGAATCGCGTGCGGCCGTCCGCGAACAGAAGCGCCGGGAGGCCAGGCAGGCGGGCGATGAGCAGCTGCAGCTCGCGCACCAGCGCGTCGCGTGCAGGCGCGTACTCGGGCCCGAGGTTCTCGAGCGCGTCGACGACCAGCCGCTGCAGGTCGAGCCAGACATGGAATGGGGGCTGGCAGAACGAGCCCTCCGCCTCACGCAGGAGGTCCGCCCACTCTCCGCGCTTGTGCAAGCCGAGGAGGAAGTCGCGGCGGGCGACGGGCGGCGCCTCGATGGCGGTCTTCTGCTGCTGGTTAGGCGGCTCTGTGACGAGCGCATCCCAGCGCAGCGATCGCGCGAGGCGGTAGGCAGTCGACCGACGAGGCTCGGCCTGTCGCATCCACGCGGCCGCCCGAACGATCATTTCGGCAGCCTGCGTCGCGGACTGCGGGGCAAGGACGCCCGGCGTGGGCGTGTGCGTCGCTCCGGTCGAGGACGTGCCGTTGTTATCCGCCTGCGACTCGGGCTGCGCCGCCACCGCGGCCGGCTCGGCCGCGCGAGGCACGCTCGCCGGTACGCGTGTGAGCAGCTCGGCGAGCTTCGCATCCAGCACGCCCAGCTGCAGGGCGAGATCGGGGAGCTCGCGCGTCGTGACGGACGTCGTTAGGCCGGCCACTGCTGTCCGCGCTTCCTCGAGCGGAACGCGATCGCTCGCAGTCGGCGTTACGCCTTCCAGCGTGTCGACCAGCCAGCGCACGCCGACCTCGACGGCGTTCTTTCGCCCAGTCATGCGCTTGAGCGGCGGGAAGAGCCCGTCCCAGTAAGAATCGACGAGCAGCGCGTACGCCGCCGCGCCTTCGGCGACGCCGGGAAGTCCGTCGCGCCGTGCGAGGGCGAGCGCCAGATACGAGACGACGCGCAGATCCTTCGACTTCTCGCGCAGGATCGCCTGGGCCGAGGAGATCACGAAGTCGGCGTCCATGCCCGACGGGCGACGTGCGCCGCTCGACTCGGCGTCGCGCTCAGCTGCCTGAGCGGGTTGGCTGACAGTGCCCTTGAGCTGTCGCGCAAGCTCCGCGGCTCTCTCCTGGTCCACGCGGGTATCGACTGCGTTGAGCTTGTCGATCTCCTCCTTGAGGCGGAGGAAGTCGGGGTCGTAGCTCACGTCCTCGCCGCATGGACTCTGGCCGGGGATCGGCCTCGCGACGTCCTCGAGCAACGGGCTGAGTGGTGCTTCCGCCACCGCGGCGTCCTCGCGGCCGAGCGCCGCGAACAGGCGGTTCAGCACAAGACGCGGCTCAGGACGACCTCAGGGAGACCGCGCCCCAGCGTCTCGAGCAGCTCGGCGAGGCTCATCTCGCCGGTGGCGAGCGACGCCGCGAACGCCGCCGGGAGCGCGGCTCGCGCGCGGGGCACGTCTGCCACTCCGTCAGTGTCGACAGCGCAGATGAAGTCGCTCGTTAGGTCCGGCCGCAGGAAATGCATCACGCTTCGCGCCGTCGGCTGTCGCAGAAAGAGGAACAGGCTCGCGGCCGACGCGGGTGCAGGGGCCGCTTCGGGTGCCCTGGGCGCCGTCCAGAACAGGAACGGCCGCGCGCCCGTGGCACTCATGAGTCGTAATGCGGCCTCGGTCCAAAGGCTTACATCGTGGCTTGCGTGCGCCGCTTCCGCCGCGATCGGGAAGCGCAGGCCGAGCGCGAGGCGCGCCGAGTTGCGTCCGCGGAGAGGGGCCAGCACCTCGAGCAGATTCTTGAACACGAGGAACACGCGCTCCTCATTCCCTTTCCACAACCTTTCCCGAAGGTCGGCGACGCGCGTCACGCCCAGCCGCGTTAGGTGCGTCGCCGCGATCCCGCGATAGTCGCGGATCGTCTCGGCGTCCAGCTGCTCGGTGGCCGCGGAGATCTGTTGCAGCGTCATCGCGCTCGCCTCGCGCGCGAGCTGCGTGGCGCCGGCGAGGAAGTCGTCGAACACGACCGGCGCGAGCGACAGCAGTTCCGTCGGGTAGCGGCGGTCGAGCCGCAGTGCGACGGTGAACGGGAAGCGTCGCTCGCCGCGGTCGTGACTTGGCTGCAGGAGACCGAGGAGGAACCCTTCCGAGTTCTCGGGCGAGAACAGGAAGTAGTACGACGGCGCCTGCCGGAACGACTCCTCCCACGCGTGGCCGAGCTGCGCGCGGGCGTGGTAGAGTCCCTGCTGCAGCCACTGGTCGAACGCAAGCGGGTCGCGGCCCCCGGCATTGTGGCGCACGAAGTCGCCGAATGCCGGGAGCTTGCCGAAGCACATCGCGGGGAAGTGCGAGGCGACGTCGAGTCGAAGAGCCATGCGCCTTACCGGAGACTCGACGGACAGATGAACCGCGAGAACAGCCGCCGGTTGGCGTCATCGAGCGGGTTGCGCCCGCCCTTCGGCGTGAGCTTGAACTTCACCCGGACCGTGTACTTGCCCGGCTCCTCGAGCAGCCACGTGGCGAACGTCTCCCCGTGCTCGCTCGTGACCTGAGCCCGGTCGAGCAGGCGGAACCACCCCCACGGCCCCGCGCTCTCGAGCGGACGAAGCGGGAGCGCGCGATGGTCCGGGCCCTGAATCGTGGCCGAGACCTGCGCGCCGACCTCGCCGGTCCTGCCCGGCCACGTGAACGGCTTCGTCTCGCGGTAGCCCATGCGGCTGCAGTACTCCTGGCCGTCCACGCGGAGGCAGAATTGGCTCGGGAACGCGCGTACGCCGCCGGCTGCGTCCACCTGCGCGAGCTCGGGCGTCACGTCGAAGTCGACGCGGAGCTCGTCGCGGTCGAAGAACAGCGCGTCGATGGTGCTCGCCGTTCGCAGCGCCGCCGGGATCGCCGGCGCGACCGCCCCCGATTGCGCATCCACCGGCTGGAACGTGCCGGGCTTGATGAGTGGCGCTAGCTTCTTGTCGTAAAAGTCCCAGAGCGTGCCCGTGCGCGGCCGCAGGAAGTTCTCGACCTCCTTGATCGGCGCATCCTTGCCGTTAGGCACGAACGGGTAGAGCGCCGCGAGCGCGCTCTGGTACGGGCGGCAGACCTGCTCGCGCCATCCGCCCTCGATCTCGTCCATCGTGCCGCGCCTCACGGCGTTGAACGCGAGGTCGAGCGGTTGCTCGAACAGCGCCTGCCGGATCTCGTCGTCGAGCTTTCCGGCCGCCTGCCCGATCGCGCCACGCGCCCGCCCCTTCTCCACGGCGAGCTGCGAGACGGCCTCGGGGTTGCTGGCGATGGTCTGGAGCATCTGTCCGAACGTCTGGTATTGGGCGAGGATCTGTCGGAGCGGCGCGCCGCCCTGCGCGCGGAGCGCGTGCAGCGGGGAGAACGTCCGATCCACAGGGTTCGCCGACTCGCCTGCCACGCCCGGCGCGCGCTGCAGCCCCACGACTTTGAGCACGCGGTCGATGAACGGCTTGAGCTTCGCCCGTGACGCCGTGACGGCTGGGTTCTCGAAGCGCGTCTCGGCGACCGCGGTGTCGATCAGCACGAGGAGCGGCGACTTCTCCTGATCGCCGAGCGCGTCGAGCCTCGCGGCGGCAGTGCGCATGTCGAGGCGATGGTAGCGGACGTCTCGCAGGAAGTCGCGCCACTCCTCGACATAGTCCTCGAAGTATTTCTGCAGCAGCAGCCCCGCGAGCCGCTCGGGGTCGCGCAGGTCAGGCGTTAGGCGGTCGGGGCGCGAGCCGATGACCCAGTCCGTCTTCCCGGGCTCCTTGCTCCACTGCTCGATGGCGGCCTGGACGTAGCCGTCCCAGCCCGCCTTGGTGAAGACGCCGCGCACGACGTTCGTGGACTGGTCGAACGGGGTCGGCCATGCGCCTCCGGCCGTGGTGGCCAGACTGATGGGCTGCAGCCGGCGCGCGGCGTCACCGTGCATCATATCGTCGTAGATCCCGTCGACGGTGGGTACCACGTAGAGGCGCTTCCGCACCTGCGCGACGAGCTGGGAGTCGGTGCGTGTGACAGGCCCGTCGAGCACGTCCACGAAGAGGTTCGTGTACAGCGAGTCGCCGGGGCGCATGCCGTCGAACCGGCGCAGGTAGGCCCTGAGGAACGGCCGCTCGACCGCGCTGTCCTCGCTCGCCGTGAGGCGCGCGAGATCGGCGCCGAACAGCAGGTAGGCGCGCAGGTCGTCCTTCTCGTCCGCACGCGTGTCGGCAGTCGCTCTCGTGTTTCGCTCGACGCTGCTTCGGAGCCGCGCCTCGATCGGCCGGAAGAACATCGCCTCGAAGACCGGCCGCGCGCGGCGCGTGTACTCGGCGCGCAGGTCGCGCGCGAGCGACGGACTGCGGTCGAGGCCGAGCCGGAGGACCTGCTCGCTCGTGGCGCGGGAGCGGTCAAGCCGCGCGATCACGCGTCGCAACGAGTCGAGGTCCTGGAACGTCGCGGGGGTAGCGCTCGCCTTCACGGCCCCGGCCGCGGCGCGGATCTCGGCCGCGCTCCTGGCGAACGCGGTCCCTGACCACCACGCGAAGCCCGCGACGAGCAGTGCCACGGCCGCGATGGCCGCGCGGCGCAAGCGCTCGCGCGTGGTCGCCATCCTCGAAGTGGGTGCAACGCGGTTTCGGTCGCGGATGATGACGTCGCTGAACAGCGACGCCAGGAAGTAGCTCTTGCTCTCCGGCTCGGCCGGCGCGCGGTCCATGCGCACGGACGTGAGCTCGAAGCTGTTCGTGATGGAGCTCAACACGTGGTCGGACGCGACGCCCTTCTGCACGGCGCTCGTGAAGTAGAAGCCGCGGAAGTCCGGGTTGTCCTGGTATGGGTTGGGCTGCAGCAGCCGCCCCACGAACTGGCTCAGGCTCTCGCGCGTCGCGGCGAATTCGAGCGGGAACAGGTAGATCTCCCGCGCCGTCTCCGGGTCGGTCTGCGCCGCCGTTAGGCGCTCGAGCCGGCGGTCCACGAGCGACTGCACCAGCAGGTCGAACTCGCGCGCGAAGTGCTCGCCGGGCGTACCCGTCTGCTCCCGGCCCAGGGTGCAGCCCCAGACCTGCTCGCGATCCTTCCGGTCCAGCGTGTCGAAGAACTCGACGAAGCCGCGCAGGAGGTCGCATTTCGTGAAGACGAGGTACACAGGGAAGCGCACACCCAGCCGCTCGATGAGCTCGTTGATACGCTGGCGCATCTCCGTCGCGGCATCGTCGAGCTGGTCCGCCGACATCTGCAGCAGCTCGTGGATGCTCACCATCACGATGACGCCGTTCACCGGTGTGCGGCGCCGGTGGAGGCGCAGCAGGTCCAGGAACCTGAGCCACTCGTCGCGGTCCTCCTCCACGGTCACGTAGCGCCCCGCCGTGTCGAGCAGGATGGCGTCGCTCGAGAAGAACCAGTCGCAGTTCCGCGTGCCGCCGATGCCACGCACGCGGTTGGCGCCTAACGGGAAGTCGAGCCCCGACTCGTTGATGGCCGTCGTCTTCCCGGCCGCCGGTGGCCCAACCACTACGTACCAGGGCAGCGCGTAGAGCGCCGCCTTGCCACGCTGCCCCTTGCCGATCTTCGATCGCTTGAGCGACTCCACCGCCTCGGTGAACTCGCGCTCGATCTGCTCGATCTGCTCCCGCCGCTCCGGGCGGACGCTGAAGAGCTCCTCCTCCGCCTGGCCCCGCATCGACTGCTCGAGGCTCGCCGCCGTACGCACGGCGCGAAACCGGTCGAGGAGGAGCGCCCCCATGGCGAGGGCGAGAAGCAGGACCGTGCCGACGAGCGGTACGACGGTGGTCCAGTCCAGCCAGAGGCTCACGGCCCAGAGCAGCGCGAGGAGCAGGACGAGCCCGCACGCGGTCCACCACTGACGGGGACTCAGCACGCGGACGAGGTTCTTGAGCCACTTCATCATGGGTGCCTCACGAGAGGAGCTGCTGCACCGCGGCGAGCTTCGACGCGATCAGCACGGTGAGCGCCAGGTAGAGCGCGAAGGCCACCGCTGCGCCGGCCACGGCGAACACCCAGAGCGGGATCTGCTTCATCACCTCCGCCAGCTCCTCGCCTGCCCGGGCATGGGGCGCGAGCGGCGCACGCTCGCGGCCGTCCAGCCGCCGGAGCTGTGCGCCAACGTCCGCGCGCAACGCCTCCAGCTCGCGCTCCGGCAGCAGCGCATAGCGTCCCTTGAAGCCGAGCGTTAGGCAGACGTAATAGAGCTGAAGCACATCCGCGCGCACCGACCGCTCGGCCCGCAGCGCGTCGAGGCGTGCAAAGAACTCCTCACCGGCGTCGTCGCGCCCGAAGCGCTTGAACTGCATGGGGCTCGATCGCCACTCGGTCCTGTGCTCCCACTCCGAACGAACGATCGACTCATCGAGGAACGCCACAAGGGCAAAGACAACGTCGGCGACGTCGGACTGCGCGAGCCCGGCGTCGCGGAGCCGCTCCTCGATGCGGTCGAGCATCTCCTCCATCCGCTGGCTCAGGGCGTAGGCGTCGCCGGAGTGCTGCTTCCAGCGCAACCGCACGCCGAGCAGGAGGGCCGGGGCGCACACCTCGGACACGATGGTCGGCGAGATGCTCGGGAGCGACAGTGTAGACGGTGTATCGGATGCGACTGCAGTGGTCACGAGCACCCCGCTCGGCGACAGCCGTGTGAGTCGTTAGGTGGTGGGCACGTTGGCGTCAGTTGCGTCAGTTCCTTTGCCGGACGGCGATCAGGCGCATCGTGAGCCCGCCCAGGCGGGGCGGGACGTCGACCGCGAGCCAGCCTTCGGCGCGGATGTCGTCCCAGAACTGGTTCGCCTTGTCCAGGCGGAAGTACTGGAGGTCCGCGCCGTTAGGCGTTCCGGTCGGCGGGCGCGGCTCCCATCCCAGCGGCAACGCCCGCGAGAACGTGCTCCGCACGCCCGGCATGGCGGCGGGCGCGGCCACGCGGATCTGGTCGGGCACCGAGCGCTCTGCGCCCTGCGGCACGCCGCCGGCAATCAGGTAGAAGATCCCGTCGTCGAGCAGCGTGCCGTCGGTGAGCTGCGCGACGTACAGGTCATCGCGCCGCACGAGCGGGATGTCGGTGTAGTTCGCCTCGATCTCGCCCTCGAGCATGCGCGCGATCGCGCGGTCGAGCGCCGCAAACGCAGCCGTGGCGGACTCATGGTCGTACGTCGGCAGCGACTTCGGGTGCAGCTCGCCGCCTGTCGGCAGGGCCGAGAGCTGGCCGGCGAGCATGGACAGCGTCTGGTGCAGCGCTTCGGGGTGTGCCTTCGCGGACACGTCATACTGGCGAAGCACCGGGATGAAGGCGCTCACGGTGTGCTGGAGCCAGAGGCTCACGACGTCCGCTGCCGAAAGCGCGGCCTGGCCGCGCGGGAGATGACGGGTGCGGTCCCAGAGGCCGACGCTCTTCGACACGAGCCGCTCGAGCACGCGCCGAGTGAGCGCCAGGAGCGCCTGCGACGCACCGATGGTGAGACAGGGCGGCACGAACCGCTCGTCGAGACGGAACTCGCCCGCAGGCGTGCGCAGCAGCTCAGCGACTTTGAGCGAGCTGTACGCCTCGAGGGGCTCGCCGCCGAACTTGATCAGAAGATTGGGTCGCGCGATCTCGATCTGCCGCTCGTCCTGGCCCGTCGTCTCGTCCGTGACGGCGATGGACTCGACGACGAAGCGCGTCTCACGGTGCGACGACGCGTGTGGCAGGAGGAAGTTGCGCGCGCCGGGTCGCTCGGCCGGTGCCGCGAGATACACGGCGAGGCGTTCCGCGGTCGGCGCGAAGCACTCAGCCACGCGACGCTCGGCGGGCGGCGGGTCGGTGTCGGGGATGCTGAACAACAGTCCGTCGACGGTCGTGCCGGCGCACCGCGTTAGGCGGAAGGTACCGTTCGCGACCGCCTCCTCATCCACCTGGAGCTCGGTGAGCCCCCAGCCGTGCGGCGCCACGGACCGCACGCGCGCCTGGAGGAGGGCGAGATGGTAGCGGTCCCACTGCTGGAAGTGGTGCGGGTCGAGCGCCATCCCCTCGGACCACGCGACCCTGCCCGGCCGGCTCATGCGCGTTTCCTTACTATATGGATGTAGGAAGTCGAGCGTTTGCGAACGCGCGGCGCCTCAGCGCGCCGAGAGCTGTCGCTCGCCCAGGTGGACGCGGACGGGCTTCTTGGTGGATTTGGCCGGGTAGACCACGCGCCACCCTTCGCCAGCCGGGTCGTAGAAGTCCGCGGCGACGGCGACGAAGCGCGTCGGCTTCCTGAGGCCGATCTTGAACGACTCCTTTGCGTCTGGCAGGAGCGTCACCTCGCGCCTCGTGACCAGCTCCCCGCCTAACGCGGCCGAGTCGTCCCGCCATAGCGCGGCGCGGGAGGCGCGGTCGAAGTTGGCGCGCGAGGTGAGCTCGTAGACCCGGACCACGGCGGCGTTCGGCCGGTCGTTGACGAAGTTCATCCGCGAGTCCCCCTGGACGCTCACCGTCACTGAGGGTTTGGGGCGGAGTGTCCCGCAGCCGCCCGCAGCGGCGAGCACGAGCGCGAGGAAGAAAGAGGACGAGGTTCGCATGGCGCCTTCGTGAGATGAGTCGGGGCGCCGCCGTCCCGTCCGAGCGGCGCATTCCAGGGCTGGAATGTCCGGCTCGCGGGATTCCTTACACGGGCGCACCCGGCCACGCCTCCGCCGGCGGCGCCTAGGCACACCAGGCGCCGACGTCGAGTTGGGTAACGCTCCGGTCACGCACAAATCACGACGCCACCAACGATCGCCGCACGGGCGGACAACGGCCGGTCCCGACGTTAGGGCCACGAAAACGGCGAGCCGCGTTGGCGGCCGCCCCCCTTCCGGCGGTTCTGCGCCGGCTGGGTTCGCGACCCTGGCATTTGGTGCGTTACATGTTGATCGCTGACTCGACTTCCGCCGCAGTCCGTCAGGTTCCCGCCGAGCTCTTCCATCGACCACAAGGCGCTGACCGGACGTCTGCTTCCATGGACCGTACGCCGCGCGATGTCGCCGCGGCCGTCGACGTGTTCCGCCGCGCGGACGCCGCACTGGACCGCGCGCTCACCGACCAGGAGTCGCGCGCGCTCGACCTTCTGTACCGTCGGTATGCCGCGGTGGTAACGCGCGTGGCCGGCGCGATCGTGCGCAACCTGGCCGACGCCGAAGACGTGACGCAGGACGTTTTCCTCGACCTCCCTCGTGCGCTGCGCCGTTACGAGCCCGGCAACTTCGAGGGGTGGCTCAAGACGGTGGCGGCGCGGACGGCGCTCATGCGCCTCCGTCGCCAGACGCGCGAGCGGGATGTCCAGACGTCGTTCGGCCTGGGTACCGACGAGATGTGTCCGTGTGAAGGAGATGTGCGCGCCGACTCCGATCGCGTGCAGCGCGCCGTGCAGCGGCTGCCCGAGTCGTTGCGGCATGTGGTGGAGCTACGCCTTCTGCGTGGGCTGCCGCATGCCGAGATCGGTCTTCGGCTCGGCTTGAGCTCCAACGCGTGCGAGGTGCGTCTCTGCCGAGCAATCAAGCAGCTCCGCGTTATGGTGGGAGAGGCGGCGTAGCCCGCGAAGGCGGGCTAGGCTGTCGTCGCCCGGCGCGTCCGGCCGCCGGCATCGCGACCGCGACGGTTGAACAACAACCACGGACGCAGAGCGGTGCAGACCCCCGCTGGCGGCGGGCGCCGCAGAAGGCCGCTGAAGTCTCCGTGCGCAGGTCTCATCTCCCCGCACAACGAGCCGGGATTTTGATTGGAACCGCCCCGGACCGGGAGGCTCATAGGTTCCCGGTCCGGAGCAGTTCCCATTTTCAAAAGGCCTCGGTGCGAGGAGCCGTAAGCGCCCAGGAGGCTTCAGCGTCTTCTGTGTTCGGGCGCGCAGCGCCCGATCTCAAGCCTTCTGCGTCCGTGGTTGTTCAACCGTCGGGGTCGCGATGCCGGCTCGGCGCGCAGGCCGTCATCAAGACCCCGGCCATCGTTGGCGTTAGGCGATCGCCTCAGCAGCGGAGACTACTGCGCGAACTCGCAGCTCACCTTCGGGTTCCACATGGCGAACATGCCGCTCGGGTTCGGGCGCCACGCCCAGATGTGCAGCGCCCACACGTTGAGCGGCGGCCCGAGCGGCGCGAACGGAACACCCAGCAACGTCGGCGGCGTCGCTGACAGCGCGAGCGGGACGATGTAGTCGACGCCGACGAGATTCATCTGGCCGTTCGGGCCAGGCTCGTACATCACGAGCTCGGGACGCAGGAGCTCGACGTTGGCGTCGACCAGCCCCTCGTTCAGATAGTGGAACCCCTGTGCCCCGTCGGGCGACGCCGCGCACCCCGCAGGGAACTGCACGGTGTACCCTCCCCCGCCCTGGCCCGTGGGGGCGGTCGCGATCGCGATGTCGTGGAAGCGTTGCGTGGCGTTCCGGACCTGCGCGACGGCCTGCTTCTGCGCGGCCGTCAACTCACCGTTGTTGATGCGGTTGGCCGCGCCGTGCCCGGCGTGGGCGGCTGACGAGTGGACGGCTGCGGTCGGCGCATCGGGTGTGGGGGAACAGGCGGCGGTCAGGGCGACCGCCGCGCCAACGAGCAGTAGGTGGCGCTGGTCCATGTCGATCTCCGGGTTGTAGGCCAAGAGGAGCACGACTACCGGCGGGAACACAGATAGAAGCCGAAAACACCGCCGACACGGCTCACCGCCCGACCTTGCCTCGTTGTCGCGACGCCGCGTATGATCCGCCTCCACGCGCTTCCTGGTGTCGCGCAAACAGACCCGGCACACCCCGGCGCGCCGGAGAGCTCGAGACGCCCCATGGCTCCCTCGCACGACAACGGCTCGACCCCGCCGGACGACGACGCGCCGGCGCCCCCGCCCCGATCGACCGACGCAGGCAGCGCTTTGGACAACGTGTTCCCGGCGGTCTACGAGGAGCTGAAGCGGGTCGCGCACCGCCACCTGCGCGGCGAGCGTCCGGGACACACCCTCGGCACCACGGCGCTCGTCCACGAGGCCTACCTGGAGCTGGCCAAGGTCGATCACGTTCGCTGGCCGGGTCGCGCGTACATGCTCGCCGCCGCGTCGCGGGCCATGCGCCGGATCCTGATCGACTATGCCGTCGCGCGTCGCGCGCAGAAGCGCGGTGGCGGGGTCGATGCCGAGCCGCTGGACGATGCGGTCGCCATGGCCATCTCGCGCGGCGATGAGCTGTTGGCGCTCGATGAGGCGCTCGACCGGCTGGCGGCCGTGAACGAGCGATACGGGCGGGTAGTCGAGTGCCGCTTCTTCGGTGGCATGAGCGTCGAAGAGACGGCCGAAGCGTTAGGCACCTCGCCGGCCACGGTGAAGCGCGACTGGACCATGGCGCGCGCGTGGCTCAATCGCGAGCTCGGCGGCGGATGACGGATCAACCGACGGAACGGTGGCGCCGGATCGAGGAGCTGCTCGCGGCGGCGCTCGATCGCGAGCCGGCCGCGCGCGAGCGGTTTCTCGATGCCGCGTGCGCTGGGGACAGCGGTCTCCGGCGCGAGGTGGCCTCGCTGCTGGCGGCGCACGAGCGCTCGGGTGCGCTGGACCGGCTCGCACCCGAGGTGGCGTCGATTACCGCCGAGCTCCGCGGGACGGCCGGGATGCTCGCGGGCCGCACGATCGGACACTACCAGGTGCTCGAGCCGATTGGCGGCGGCGGAATGGGGCTCATCTACAAGGCGCTCGACACGCGCCTCGGCCGCACGGTCGCGCTCAAGTTCCTTCGGCCACGTCTCGACGGCGACCAGTCGGCCGCCGAGCGGTTCCGGCTCGAGGCGCGCACAGCCGGCGCGCTCGAGCATCCGAACATCTGCACGATCCACGACATTGGCGAGACGGACGACGGCCGGCTCTATCTCGCCATGCCACTGTACGACGGCGAGACCCTCGAGCAGCGCATCGCCCGCGGGCCTCTCGCGATCGGTGAGGCGACGGACGTTGCGGTGCAGGTGCTGCGCGGGCTGGCCAAGGCGCACGCCCGCGGGATCATCCACCGCGACATCAAGCCGGCGAACGTGTTCGTCACCGCCGACGGCGTCGTGAAGGTTCTCGACTTCGGCATCGCCAAGCTCGCGGACGTGTCGCTCACCGGACCGGCATCGCGCCCGTTAGGCACGGTGGCGTACATGAGCCCCGAGCAGGCCCACGGCACGCCGGTCGATCACCGCACCGACCTCTGGGCGGTTGGCGCCGTGTTGTACGAGATGCTGAGCGGCCGCCGTCCCTACCCGAGGGGGGTCCCCGACACGACGACCGAGGCGCGCGCGTCACTGCCCCCTTCGCTGGCGGCACAGCGGCCCGACGTCGCGCCCGGGCTCGAGCAGGTCGTCATGAAGGCGCTCGAGCGATTCCCCGCGGATCGGTTCGCATCGGCAGACGCGTTCGTGCAGGCACTCCGTCACGTCGACGAGGCGGGTACCGCGTATGGATGATCGACTCGAACGAAACAAGCGGACGGTGCGGGAGTTCTACGACCTGATGTTCAATCAGTGTCAGCCCGGAGAAGCGATCCGGCGATATGCCGGCGACGTGTACACGCAACACAACCCAGCCGTCGCGGATGGAAAGGACGCGTTCACTGATTATTTCACGCGCATGGCCCGGGAGTATCCGGGAAAGCGTGTGCACTTCAAGCGAGTGATCGCCGAAGGCGACTTCGTGGTCCTGCACTGTTTCCAGGAGTGGCCGGGCGACGGGCCGTGGGCCGGAATCGACATCTTTCGGCTCGATGCACAGGGGAAAATCGTGGAGCACTGGGACGTGCTACAGCGCGTGCCCGAGACTTCCGCGAACGCGAATACGATGTTCTAGTGGACCTCCTCGCGTGGTGACACTCGATCAGGCAACCGAGGCCGACTCGGCGCTGCTGGCCAACCTTCTCGAGCTGTACGTTCACGACATGAGCGAGGTGTTCCCGCACGTCGAGCTCGGGCCTGACGGACGCTTCGGCTACTCGCGCCTGCCGCTCTACTGGTCCGAGCCGGACCGTCGGTTCGCGTTTCTCATTCGCTGCGACGGACGGATCGGCGGGTTCATCCTTGTGACACGCGGCTCGCCCGTCACGCCCGATCCGAACGTCCTCGACGTGGCCGAGTTCTTCGTCGTTCGCCAATACCGCCGCGCGGGTGTCGGGCGTCAGGCCGCCTTCCTCGTGTGGGATCGACTCCCCGGCACCTGGATCGTCCGGGTTCTCGAGACGAACCGAGGCGCGCTCTCATTCTGGCGCGCCTCGGTTGCGGCATTCACGGCCGGCAACTTCGCCGAGTCCCCGCTGCGCGAGCCGCCTAACGACTGGCGAATCTTTTCCTTCGAGAGCAGGCCTGCCGACGGCACGTGATCGGTGGCGAGGCGACAACGCGCCGCACTGGGATCACGGCCAGATCTTGCGCGCGCCAATGATGACGTTGTCGTAGACCTCCTGAGCGTAGAGGCTCCACACGCCCTTTCGCTTGAGCCCGATGACCGTCGCGTAGCGTGAGCCACCCTCCAATCGCACGTCGTATCCACCGCCGTTCGGGAACGAGCCGTGGCCGCGCCCGAAGACGTACACCGGATTGGTCGATTTCGGCGCGTTGGAGAACTTCGGGCGGGTGACGTTAGGCACCTGCCCGGTCAGCTGCTGCGCGAGCTGAGTGCCATCGATGCCGGCGCCCGGCTTCAGATGGCAGGCGAAGAGCGAGCCTCCCGCATCCTGAAGGCAAAAGCTGCAGCCGATCAGCTGCGTCGTCACCATGCACTTCTCCGACAGCTCCGTCGCGCGAATTTTGTCGAACGAGCCGCGCGCCGGATCGTCGCCGCGGCCGGGCACCGTGTCCCACTGAAACGCCGGGACGCTCGAGACGTCGATCCCAAATGCGCCGGGCGTTGGCGTACCATGACTGGGGACCTGACCAAATACGAACCGGTTTTGGGGCGCGTCGTAGGAGAACGTGAAGGCGACCTTGTTGGTGTTGCTCGCGGAGTCCACCTTGGTGGACCCGCGGACGATCACCCGGACCCGCCCAAGGAAGCCAATCGGGTCATCGCGCAGGAGCCGCTTGAACACGTACTCGTTGGCATCCGACTTTCCGACCTGTTGATTCTGAGTGCACGCGGCCTGCACAATCGTGTCCTCGAAAGCCTGGTGCACGTCCGTGACGAGAATCGACTTGGCATATGCCGCCGCTTGCGTGTCACCGATCGCGCTCCGCAGCAGCAGGATGGCGCGCCGCATCGCCCGCTGATCCTTCGTTCCCGGCGTCGTGGCGTCGGTCATCGTCATGTGATTCGAGAAGTGTCGGTAGTTGCCCGACACGGGGTTGTTCTGCGCGTCCCGGGTCGTGTACACCTTGGTGTTCCACTGC
>JBKOYV010000244.1:0-41095 GCA_046725585.1 Gemmatimonadota bacterium
CATGATGGCAAGTGGCGTGCGGTGAACGTTGTACAACGGTCCGGCAGCACATCGTCTTACGCCGCTGGGACCGGTAGCGACAAGGGGAGGAAGGCCATGGCAGCGCGCTTTGTGAACCGAACCGATGCGGGGCGACGGCTCGCCGCGGCGCTCTCGGCGTATGCGGGCCGCCGCGAGGGAATCGTGCTCGCGCTACCGCGGGGCGGTGTCCCCGTTGCATACGAGGTGGCGCGAGAGCTCGACGTGCCGCTCGACGTGTTCATTGTTCGGAAGCTCGGGGTTCCCGGCCACGAGGAGCTCGCGATGGGAGCGATCGCGAGCGGCGGTGCGCTGGTTCTCGACGAGGCCGTGGTTAGGCAGCTGGGGATCGGCGAGCCCCAGATCCGGGCGGTCATTGCGGCCGAGCAGCGCGAGCTCGAGCGGCGCGAGAAGGAGTACCGCGGTGATCGTCCGCCGCCGGACATCGCCGGGCGTACCGTGATCCTTGTGGACGACGGGCTCGCGACCGGCGCGAGCATGCGCGTGGCGGTTGCGGCTCTGAGGCAGGAGCACCCGGCTCGCATCGTCGTCGCCGTACCCATCGCGCCACCGGAGACCTGTGACGCGTTGCGCCGCGAAGCGGA
Organism: Gemmatimonadota bacterium; assembly: GCA_046725585.1. Lineage (GTDB taxonomy): Bacteria > Gemmatimonadota > Gemmatimonadetes > Gemmatimonadales > Gemmatimonadaceae > JAJKIV01. Next base: position 624 of record JBKOYV010000244.1, read on the forward strand.
GGACGTCGTGTGCGCCGTCACGCCCGAGCCCTTCTACGCGGTCGGGCTCTGGTACCAGGACTTCACCCAGACCACGGACAAGGAGGTCCATGACCTCCTCGAGCGCGCTCGGCACGAGCTGGCGCCGGCGCCGCTCCCGCGTCGTTAGGTAGGCGGTAGGGTCCATCCCCGCGCACCGCATCGCCCGCCAACCCATGAGTGGTGACGGCATTACCCTGTTCCTGTGCGGCGACGTGATGACCGGCCGCGGCATTGATCAGATTCTCGCGCACCCGAGCGCGGTGGGGCTGCATGAGCCCTGGATGTGCGACGCACGCGACTACGTTGAACTTGCCGAGCGAATCAATGGCCCGATTCCTCGTCGTGTCGAGCCGGCGTACATCTGGGGTGACGCACTCCGCGAGTTGGACCGTGTGCGTCCCGACGTGCGCATTGTCAATCTCGAGACGACGCTCACGACAAGCGATGCACACTCGCCGCGAAAGTCAATTCACTACCGAATGCATCCGGCAGATGTCGACTGCCTAACGGTTGCCGGAATTGACGTGTGCGCGCTGGCAAACAATCATCTGCTCGATTACAGCCACGCCGGCCTCACCGAGACGCTGAGCACCCTGCACCACGCCGGAATCAAGACAGCTGGCGCGGGGCTGGATCGAATGGAGGCTGAACGACCCGCGATCGTCGACGTTTCGCGCGACCATCGCGTGATCGTGTACTCGCTGGGGTGCGAGAACAGCGGAGTGCCCGAGCTCTGGTCCGCGCTCTCGGACCGCTCTGGAGTGGATTACTTGCCCGACCTGTCGAATGGAGCGGCCGATCGCGTGCTCGAGCGCGTTGCAGTCGGGCGGCGCCCCGGAGATATCGTCATAGCCTCCATCCACTGGGGCAGCAATTGGGGATATGACATTCCTGAATCGTACGTACGCTTTGCACACCGGCTGTTGGACGGTGGTGTCGCGCTCGTGCACGGTCACTCGTCGCACCATCCGCGGCCGATCGAGGTGTACAATGGGGAACTCATCCTGTACGGATGCGGCGATTTTCTGACTGACTACGAGGGCATACGCCGCCATAGGAAGTATCGGAGCGACCTCGCGATCATGTACTTCGTGACGGTCGATGCCGACACAGGCGAGCTCATGGATCTTCGCATGACGCCAATGCGCATTCGACGATTTCAGGCGACGTTCGCGTCGTGCGATGAAGTGAAATGGCTGCATGACACGATCGCACGGCAATCGCAGCGCTTCGGTACATCGATCCAGCTGCTTACGGACGACACGAGAAGCACGATGGAGCTTGCGCTTCGACGGAAGCGAGGTCATCGGCGAGACTTGTGATTCCAATGGTATCCGCGCCTGATGGCGCACCTGTTGTAGTCGCTCCTCGTGACGGAGCGGAAAGCGAGAGGCCCACACTGTGTTCAGTCACTCGAACGAACCGGGTCTGCCATTTCATTCACCTTATGCGCACGGGTTCGCTCGCGTAGCGGTGGCGACACCGTTCGTTCGTGTGGCGGACCCGGAGTACAATCTCGACCGCACTCTCGCACTCCTGCGCCGTGCGTCAGAGCTCAACGCCGTAGTGACGATCTTCCCCGAGCTCGGCATTTCGGCCTACAGCAACGATGATCTGTTCCACCAGGACGCGTTGCTGGACGGCGTCGAGCGAGCGCTCGCGAGACTCGTGGAGGAGAGCCGCAGACTCGGCACCGTGTTAGTCGTGGGCGCGCCGCTTCGTCGCCACGGCCAGCTCTTCAACACGGCCGTCGTTGTGTATGACGGACGCGTGCTCGGCGTCGTGCCGAAGAGCTATCTGCCTAACTACCGTGAGTTTTATGAGCGCCGCCAGTTCACGCCTGGCCGGTGGGCGATGCGTCGCGAGATCGAACTGGGTGGGTCGGTGGTGCCGTTCGGAAACGATCTGGTATTCGACGCCGTGAACGTCGAGGGCCTCGCGCTCTTCGTCGAAATATGTGAGGACGTCTGGGTGCCAATCCCGCCCAGCACCTGGGGTGCGCTCGCCGGTGCGACCGTGCTGGCGAACCTGTCTGCCAGCAACATCACGATCGGCAAGGCCGATTACCGTCGAGCGCTTTGCGCGGGCCAGTCCGCGAAATGCGTTGCGGCCTACCTCTACGCGGCGGCCGGGCCTGGCGAGTCCACGACCGACTTGGCCTGGGACGGCCATGCGATGATCTACGAGAACAACGTCCTGCTGGCCGAATCGGAGCGCTTCGCCTCCGGCGAACAGCTCATCACCGCTGACATCGATCTCGAGCGGCTCGCACAGGAACGCTCGCGCCTAACGAGCTTCAACGATCTCGTCGGCGAGGAGCTCGAGCGCGCGCGCCGCATTCGTCGCGTTCCATTCACGCTGCGTGTGCCCGCCGGTGAAATGGGGCTCTTGCGTGACGTGCAGCGCTTCCCATACGTGCCGAGCGATCCCGCCGATCTCGACGCCCGCTGCTACGAGGCGTACAACATTCAGGTCCACGGCTTGATCAAGCGGCTGTCGAGTACCGGAATCGAACGAGTTGTCATCGGCGTCTCCGGCGGACTCGATTCCACGCAGGCGCTGCTCGTCTCCGTCCAAGCCATGGATCGCCTGCGGTTGCCGCGGGCGAACGTGCTTGCCTACTCGCTGCCAGGGTTTGCGACGAGCGAGCGCACTCGCGCCAACGCGCGTGAGCTCATGGCGGCCGTTGGCGCCACGGCGAGTGAGATCGATATCCGGCCGTCCGCCATGCAGATGCTGCGCGACATTGGTCATCCGTATGGCCGGGGCGAACCGCTTTATGACGTCACGTTCGAGAACGTACAGGCCGGCGAGCGCACGTCGCACCTCTTTCGTCTCGCGAACTTCAACAATGCCATGGTCGTGGGCACCGGCGATCTGAGTGAGCTCGCACTTGGGTGGGCAACCTACGGCGTGGGTGACCAGATGTCGCACTACCACGTGAACGCCTCGGTGCCGAAGACGCTGATCCAGTATCTCATTCGCTGGGTGGCCGAGTCGGGCCAGTACGACGCGAGGGTCAATACCGCGCTCGGCTGCATTCTCGACACGGAGATCTCTCCCGAGCTGGTGCCCAGCGGCAAGGGCAACCCGGACAGCCTCCAGAGCAGCGAGGCGGTCGTAGGGCCGTTCGAGCTACAGGACTTTCATCTCTACTACATCACGCGCTTCGGCCTTCGGCCGAGCAAGGTGGCGTATCTCGCCCACCACGCCTGGGGCAAGCGTGACCGCGGTTCCTGGCCGGAACTCATTCCGACGGACCGGCGACGCGAATACGACCTCGACGCGATCGCGAAGTGGCTCGACATCTTTCTCCGTCGATTCTTCAAGACCAGTCAATTCAAGCGATCAGCGATGCCTAACGCGCCGAAGGTCGGGTCCGGTGGCTCGCTCTCGCCTCGTGGCGACTGGCGCGCGCCGAGCGATTCGGAAGCCACGGTGTGGCTGGAGGAGCTGAAGTGCAATGTTCCTGGGGCGGCGAGGGAGTGATAGCAACGGCGCGCACGTTGGAAATCGTCGCCATCGAGCGATGGAGCGACGAGAACCTCACACCAGCATCGCTCCATCGCCCGAGCTCGAGCGGTCATCTCACGTCAATTCGGCGGCGCTTCGACATTTCCGCCGGCGGCTTCGGCATCGTCACTTCGAGCACCCCATCCTTGAACGATGCGTTCACCTGGTCCTCGTTCACTGCTTCCGGGAGCGGGATGCTCCGCGAGAACGAGCCGTAGCTGCGCTCGCTGCGGAAGTACCCTTCACGCTCCTCCTCGTGCTCGGAGCGACGCTCGCCCGAGATCGTGAGAATGCCGTTGTCGATATCGACGTTCACGTCGTCCTTCGAGAGGCCAGGAAGATCGGCGCGAACTACCAGCTCGTTGCCGCGCTCGAAGACCTCGATTGGGGGCGACCAGAGGGTGGCTGCCTGACGAGTCGCCGGGAGGCGCGACAGATTGTCGAAGTCGTCGAACCCCGACCACGTCGAGAGCGCCGGGCTCCGGGCGAAGCCGAAGTTCTCGAAGAGACGGTCCATGTCGTCCATCATGCGGCGCATCATCGCGAACGGCGTGGCTACTTGGCCGCCGTACGGCGTGAGTGCGCCGCGGCGCTGCATGCCGGTCCCGCGCTGGGCGCGGCCGCCCTCTCGCGCGGTCTCCATCCCGCGCTCGCGATCGGTCCGCACGGCACCCTGAGCCGTGCTCTGTTGTTCGGTGTTCGTCTTCCGCTCGGACTTCGGCTGAGTGGTCTGGTCCCGTGGTGACGAGTTGGAAGTTGGTTCGGCCATTGGTCCTCCTTGCTGCGGTGACGCGGATGGTGCTCGTCGTTTCGCATAGCGCAAACAGAAAATGCGCCGCAACATTCATGCGGCGCACGAATGGGCTAATCCTACCAGTTGGCCGAGCTCGAATGCGCGGCAGCAACGAGGAGTGGCAGATGCGTCTTGTGAAGCAGCGCGTCCATCGTGCTGCCGAGCACGGCGCGCTCGAGCCCTCCCGTCCCTCGCGTGGCCATCGCGATGAGGCTCACCGGATGGGCAGCACAATACTCGAGAATGCCGGCCGCCACCTCAGCATGGCGAAGGGCTGCTGTCGTCACCGGCACGTCCCCCTCACTGAACCGATCCGCTTGAGTCGCCAGATATGCGTCAGCGCCGTGCTCTTCTGCGACCGTGGCACGTTGGTCGGCCAACACACCAGGGACGGCGACACCAGTGAGCAGGAGCTCGGGCACGATGACGTGAAGCAGGGTACACGAAGCCCCTGTCAGTCGACACAGCTCGCGCGCGTGTGCGAGGATCGCTTCGCTGGTTACCGTGCCGTCGAGCGGGACGAGGACGTCTGACACGGCGGCCAGGTCCCGCTCCTCGGCAACGTGGCGATGCGGCCGTGCCAGGAGCACCGGCCGCCGCGAACGCCTAACGATTTTATCGGAGATGCTGCCGAGGACTGCGCGGGCAAGGCCGCTGCGGCCGTGCGTCGTCATCACGATCAGGTCGATCGCGCTCTCGTCCGCGTAGCGAAGGAGTGCGTCGGCCGTGTTGCCCTCCACAACCGCCGAGCTGAACCGAACGCCGGTGCCTATGCTCAGGCGATTCGCGAGATCACGCAGTCGCTGCTCCGTCGCCGTGCGTTGACTGTCAATGGCTTCCGCCAAGACGAGCTTATCGCCCTCCACTCCCACGTCGTATGGCGGGGTCAGTACGTGGACGAGATCCACTCGGGCACCGGCCGGTTCTGCGATGGCGAGCGCCCAGGGGATCGCGTGACGGCCAAACTCCGAGCCGTCGAGGGGGACCATCAGGGCCTGGTACACGGCGAGGCCTCCGACATCGCGGCGGCGCCTATCGACTGCATGTCGCTTGCCGTGGGGGTCAGATCAAAGGGGTCAGAGTCGTTGAATTCTGGCAACTCGGCCTTTCCAAGATCTCGAATTCAAACGACTCTGACCCTCCGACCTTGGGTCCAACCTCTACTGGAAGTCGCGCGACCGCGCCGCGATCTCTCGCGTCCGAAGCGCGCGGAATCTCCGGCCCACCACGTTCATCACCTGGCCGTCACGCTCGAACTTTCCCTGCACGGCAATGAACGGCGCGAACTTCACCACCTCGGCGTTGTCTTCCACGAGCGACCGCGGCACGATCACGTTGATGAAGCCGAACTCGTCCTCGAGCAGCAGGAACAGCGTCCCGTTCGCCGTCTGCGGACGCTGACGCACCGTGACCAGCCCGGCGACGGCAATGATCTCGCCGCCCCGGAGCGATGGTAGATCGGCGCTGCTCTTCGCGCCCTTCGACCTCAGGAACTCACGAAGATGCTGCATCGGGTGCCCGTGGATGCTCGACCCCGTCGTCGCATAGTCGAGGAAGATCGTCTCGGTTTCATCGAGCGGGCGCGGTGAGTGATGCGCCGGACGCGCCGGCGCGAGTGGCAGCGTGTCGCTCACGCAGCGGAGCGCCTCCCATCCCGCCTTGCGACGATCGGGCTCCCACGCCTTGAAGGCGTCGGCGCGCGCGAGGTACAGCGCATCGGCCCGTCCCAGCCCCGCCCGGCGCACCACATCCTCGATGGATGTGAACGGCTTCGCCTTCCACGCCGTCTCGAGCGCATCGAGCGCCTTCTCACCGATGCCGTGCACGTATCGCCACCCCACGCGCAGGGCCGGGCGGAGCGGATCGCCGGTTTCCTCGGTGGTGCACATGCGCTGCCCGTCGCGCATGCACGGCGACCGCACTTCCACCTTGTGCCGCTTCGCGTCGTGGATGAGCGTCGCCGGCGAGTAGAAGCCCATCGGCCACGCGTTGAGGATGCCGAGATAGAACTCCGTCGGGTGATGCGTCTTGAGCCACGCCGTGGCGTAGGCGATGAGCGCGAAGCTCCACGCGTGCGACTCGGGGAAGCCGTAGTTGGCGAAGCTCTGCAGGTCCTCGCAGATCTGGTGCGCGATGTCGGCGTCGACGTGGTTCTCGATCATTCGCTTCTCGAGCTTCTCGAGGACCGCCACGAGCTTCCCCTTCTTCCGCATGTGCCCCATCGTCCGGCGCAGCTCATCGGCTTCGGCGGCGCTGAAGTCGCCTAACGCCATGGCCACCGCCATCGCCTGCTCCTGGAAGATCGGGATGCCCTGCGTGCGCTCGAGGATCGGCCGGAGGTTGGGGTGCTGGTAGAACACCTCCTCCTGCCCGCGGCGTCGCCGGGTGTACGGGCGGACGAACTTGGCCTGGATGGGACCGGGGCGAATGAGCGCGACCTGCACGACGATGTCGTACAGCCGCTCGGGCTTCGTGTGCAGGATGGACGCGATCTGCGCGCGGCTCTCGATCTGGAACGTGCCGATCGTCTCGCCGCGGGAGATGAGGTCGTACGTCGCCGCGTCGTCGGGCGGGATGCGGTACATCGCTGGCCGGTTGCCCGTGCGGCGCTCGATCTCGTCGAACGCGTAGCGCACGAGCGACAGGGCGCCCAGGCCGAGGAAGTCGTACTTCGGCACGCCGATCAGGTCGAGGTCGTCCTTGTCGAACTGGATGATCGTGCGGCCCATCGTCGTCTGCTCGATGGGCATGTAGTCGCCTAACGATTCCGACGACAGCACAAAGCCGCCGACGTGCGTGGAGCGAAGCCTCGGCAGTCCCTCGAAGGCGCCGATGGCGGCGAGCAGCGCGCGGCCGCGCGGTCCCTCGATGTCGAGCTCGAACCGCTTCGCGAGGCCCTCGCGGATGGCCGCCACGGCGTCCGCCGGCTCGGCGTAGTGCAGCCGCTTGGAGAACTGCGTCGCGTACTCCGCGGGGTAGCCGAACGCGCGCATGGCATCGAGAATGGCGTTAGGCGCCCGGTAATTCTGGATGGTGCAGGTGATGGCCGCCTTCGATCGGTCGTACTTGTCGTAGACGTAGTCGAGTACCTCCTCTCTCCGGTCGTGCTCGAAGTCGACGTCGATGTCCGGCGGCTCGGTCTTGCCGTCGGTGCGCTTCTCGGACAGGAATCGTTCGAAGAGCAGCCCGTGCCGCACGGGATCGACGGCCGTGATGCCTAACAGATACGCAACGACCGAGTTGGCGGCGCTACCTCGGCCCTGGCAGAGGATGCCTTGCGTCTGGGCGAAGTTCACGGCGTCCCACATGACGAGGAAGAAGCCGGAGAACCCGAGCCGGTCGATGACCCCGAGCTCATGGTCCACCTGTTTCATCTGTGCCTCGCTCAGCGTGTCGCCCCAGCGCTCCTTCGCGCCGATGAGGACGCGCTCACGCAGGTAGCTCGAGTCGGTGTGACGGTCCGGCACCGGGAACTTCGGCATCGGCGGACGCATCCATCCGAGCTCGAAATCGCCACACTCGGCCGCAATGCGCTCACTCGTCTCGATGCCCTGCTCGCGTCCCTGCCACCGGCGCGCCATCTCCTCGGGCGAGAGCAGGCGCCACTCGCCGTTCGGGTGCAGGAAACCGCCGGTGGTCGCGGTATCCAGATCGACGTTGTAGCGGAGCGCGGTGAGCGCGTCGTGGACGAGACGGCCGTCGTTGTCGATGTAACGCGGGTCGTGCGCGACGACCCACGGGATCTTGCGGCGCTCGGCCAGGTCCACGAGGGCGCCGGCGAGCGCACCCTCCGCGCCTCCGGTATAGTGGAGTTGTACTTCGACGGCGAGGCGCTCGCCGAACACGTCGCGCCATTCGTCGAGCAGGCGGCGGGCGTTGGCCCGGTCGCCGCCGCGAACGAGCGAGGCGGTCGGGCCGGTCGCCGGCCCGGTGAGCGCGACGAGGCCGCCACTCAGCTCAGCGACTTCGCGCCACGTGACGTTAGGCCGACCGCGTCGCTCCTGGCCGTGCTCCTTGGTCCAGCTCGCCCACGCCCCCATGCGACCGCGCGTGACCAGCGCGGCGAGGTTGCGGTAGCCTTCGGGCGTGCGCACGAGGAACGCGGCGGGCCGCCCATCGACGCGCAGCTCGGCCCCGACGATGGGCCGGAGCTTGCCGCTGAGGTTCGCCGCAGTGACGAAGCGCGGGATGCCGCCCAGGTCCGCCGTGTCGGTGATGCCGAGCGCGGTGTAGCCTAACGCGATCGCGCGCGCGACGAGCGCTTCGGGCGAGACGGTACCGTCGCCGAAGGAGAAACCGGTGTGGGCGCGAAGCTCGATGAAGTCGGGAATCGGACTGCCGGGAAGCGGGAGGCGGGAGGCGGGAGGCGGGAGGCGGGAAACGGGAGACGGGAGACGGGAGACGGAGGCCTGTCATCCTGAGCGCAGCGAAGGATCCTCATCCTCCCGGTTGAGGGCTCTATCGGGACGATGAGGATTCCTCGCCTGTCGGCTCGGGATGACAACGCTCGTTGGGTTATAGCAGCAGCGCGGGGCTTAGCTGATGGCTGATGGCTGATAGCTGCCCCTGTTGCAGCCGTCGGTTACCAGCGGGCAGCCGCGGGCAGCTAGGAGCCAGCAGCGGTTGTGGTAACTATCGCTTCCATGAGTTGTAGTCCTGTATCAAGCATTCGGTCGTCGTATGATGGATCGTATGCCGTCAAAGCAGCGGCCACGATCGAGAACCGTTCACCCACGACCCTAACGAGCTCGCGAACCGTACCGGCGGCCAACCCGCCCGGCACCGCGTACTGATTCGCCTGTGCCTCGCTCGGTTCGTGGACGTCGAGGTCAATGTGCAGATAGACTCGTGAGACGTGACGGGCCAGCTCGGTGAGCGCCCCATCGAGTGCCGCGCGCGCACCGCCCGCCTCCATCGCTGCCGCCTCCACCCGCATCACCCGTGACGAGGCGAGCAGCCGCTCCTCTCCCGCGTCGATGTCACGCGCGCCCACGAGCACGACGTGCGCGTCGGAAGCCGGTCGAAATCCCGGAATGGACGCGGTGAGCGCGCTCCAGCACCGTCCGGTGAGCGCGGCGAGCGCCATGCCATCGAGAAAGCCGCTCGTCGTGGTCTCGGGCGTGTTGAAGTCGGCGTGTGCGTCGAGCCAGATGACCCCGATGGCGGAATGGTCGTTAGGCGACGCGGCGCGAACGCCACTCACGGTCCCGAGCGAGCTCCCGCAGTTCCCGGCGAGAATCATCGGAAAGCCGCCACCCGCGACCACCGTACACACGTGATCGGCGAGCGAACGGCAGACCGCAAACGAGGTCCCGATCTCGGTCGGGAATGCCGCGGACACGTTGATGGTCACCTCGGAAACCTGGTGGCCTCGTGCGCGCAGCCGGTTACCCATCCCATGCCCGCTGAAGTGCAGCGGCCCTCGCCCCATGCGTGCGCCGCGGCGGCCGGAATCGTAAGGAACGAGGATCGTGTGAATGCGCATGTTCAATCCCACCATCCGTGCAAGTACCATCCGTCGGCGCGGGCGTCGTGATAGAGCCAGACCATGCCCCCATCATCGACGATGCACCGAAAGTATTCACGAGCGTATGCCTCTCCCCATCGCTCCCCGGAAACGCGATCCGGCCCGGCAGCCGAGAGAATCCCGTACCACGCGCCGCCATCGCGATAGCCGGTGGGCAGCACGTGGTCTCGCCGCTCCTCCGTCCGCGCTTCGACGGCTCGCGGCGTGGGAAGAAGGTAGAGCGTGAGCGTGGAGGAATCGGGAGACGGGAGTCGGGAGACGGGAGATGGGAACCGGGAACCGGGAACCGGGATCAGAGACTCCACGGAGCTTCTGTTCTCTGTTCCCGGTTCCCGCTTTTGGCTTCTCCGTTTCCGCTTCCCGCCTCCCGCTTCCCGCTTCCCGGTAGTTCCCGTCTCCCGTCTCCCGTCTCCCGTCTCCCGCTGTTCCACCCACTTCGTCCGTCGCTCCACCAACGGATGCGCCGTGTTCTCCGGCACCACCACAACATCCCCCTGCTCCTGGGCCAGTGACGCGAGCGCCGCTTCCGTCGCTGCCGCAGTCGCGAACCCACGGTCGAAGAGGTCGCCCTGCTGCCCGACATCGGTCACGACCGTCGCCGCCCGCAGCGTCACGCCCACGACGCCCGCAGGAAGCGCCATCCGCTCGAGCAGCGTACGCATGAGACGCAGCCACGTCTTCCGACTCGCCGTCGCGCGCCCCGACCGCACCGCGTTGGTGAGCGTGGCGCCGTTCGCGAGCTTGAGGTCGAGCATCATCTCGCGCGAGAGCGACCCGCGCTCAATGAGCTTCTCGCACACCGTGCCGAGGAGGGCGTTCACGGAGAAGAGAAGCCGCTCGGTATCGGTGAGCGTGTAGTCGCTCCACTCGAGTGACGCATGTGGCAGCTCGCGCGGCATGGGGGCGAAGATCAGCCGATCGTCATCCCCTCGCGCGAGCTTCCACAACCGCACGCCTTCGGCACCGAGTCGTACCTCGACCGACTCGCCCTCGAGCGCCGCCAGCTCGCCACAGGTCTCAACACCGATGCCGTCGAGCAGCGTGGCGAGGGCAGGGTCGGGTTGGAGGACGGAGACGGGAAGGGAGCCTAACGACTGAGGACTGGGGACTGGGGACAGCTGTGGGGACATCGGGACTGCTGGGGACTGCTGTGGGGACATCGGGACTGGGGACTGGGGACTCGGCAAGGAACCTTCTACCGCCGAGGAAGGCTCCGCGCGAGTAGAAGCATCCCGGCCGAGTCCCCAGTCCCCAGTCCCCAGTCCCCAGTCCCCAGTCCCCAGTCCCGATGCGATGATCTCCGCCACGATCGGAGTCTCTCCCACAGCGGCATGCGCATTGGACAGTCCGATGCCTCGCAGGACTTCCAGCGCCGACCGCGCGATGTGCTCGGCGTCGAGGCCGCGGACATCCACCCACACCAATCCCCCGCGCCGCTCCTCGGTAACCACGCGTGGCGTGATCGTGAGAAGAGCGGGCGAAAGCTCAGCGAGGGAGTCCGCGACGGTCCGCCAGGCCGGGCTCCAGAGACAGACGAACATCGTGAGGTGTCACCGGGACCGTGATGTCCGCATGGGCATTCCACCCCGCCGCCCGCGCGCGCACCCGGACAGTCGCTTCCTGAACCTCCACCGGATCATCGAACGGCCCCCGCGTCCAGCGATAACTGTGCGGAATGATCTTCGACTCCATGCGCAGCTTCGCCAGCGATGGATTGGGCGTGATGGACACGAACGCCCCACCCCCCTCGCGCACCGCGCGGGTCAGCCGCACCATCTCCGTCCCCTCGGGCTCCGTCCCGTCGAGAACCACCAACGCAAACCCGCCACATCGCAACAGCTCCTCCGCTCCCTTGAGCGCGTCCTTCCGGCTCCTGGGCTGCACGAGGTACGGCCCGTTTTCCCAGAACGCGCCGACGATGGTCCCGGCGGTATCGATCCAGACTGCTCGTTCGCCGTTCGCGACTGTCGAGCGGCAGGCCGCCCGAAGCATGGAGCAGGCTCCACCTTGAGGGGTCCACACCGTCAACTGCCCGCGCGGCAACCCACCACCCGGAAGGATCCGGTCGAGCGGCCCCACGCCGGTTGCGACCGGCTCCGCCGCCCGCCAGTTCGCTGGCGTTGCGTCGGGAAAGCGCTGCTCGATGAGCTCGCGAAGAGCGGCGATGGATAGGGCAGGCATTGGCGGGACGGCGACCAGCGACGACGACGAACGACGGCACCTGTCTGCTCCGTACAACGCCGAGCAGGCTAAGCAGACTTTATACCGAACAGATGCCGAAAGCAAGAACTGGGGACTGAGGGACGGGGACTGGGGACTCGGCAAGGAGCCTTCTACCGCCGCGGAGGCCTCCGCGCGAGTAGAAACATCCCGGCCGAGTCCCCAGTCCCCAGTCCCCAGTCCCCAGTCCCGATGTCCCCATCGATGTCCCCAGGTATCTTCTTCCCATGGCCAAGATCCTCGTCACCGGCGCCGCCGGGTTCATCGGATACCACACGGCGACACGCCTCCTCGAGCGCGGCGACACCGTTGTCGGGCTCGACTCCCTGAGCGACTACTACGACGTATCCCTCAAGGAGGCCCGGCTCGCGCGGCTCAGGCCGAACAAGAATTTCCAGTTCGAGCACCTCGATATCGCCAATCGCGACGCGATGGCCGCGCTGTTCGCTCGAGAGCGCTTCGATCGTGTCGTACACCTCGCGGCACAGGCGGGCGTGCGATACTCGCTCGTGAACCCGCACGCGTACATCGACGCCAACATCGTCGGCTTCCTGAACATCCTCGAGGGATGCCGACACAATCCCGTGCAGCACCTGGTGTACGCGTCGTCGTCATCCGTCTACGGGGCGAACACGCAGATGCCGTTCGCGGTGCACGACAACGTGGACCACCCCGTGAGTCTCTACGCCGCGACGAAGAAGGCGAACGAGCTCATGGCACACTGCTACAGCCATCTCTACGGGATCCCGACGACCGGCCTTCGTTTCTTCACCGTGTACGGCCCGTGGGGACGTCCGGACATGGCGCTCTTCCTCTTCACGAAGGCGATTCTCGAGGGCCGCGAGATCGACGTCTTCAACCACGGCCACATGCAGCGCGACTTCACGTACATCGACGACATCGTCGAGGGCGTGGTGCGCGTGACCGACCATACCGCCGCGCCTAACGCGTCATGGAGCGGCGATGCCCCGGACCCGGCGACGAGCCGGGCGCCGTACCGCCTGTACAACATCGGCAATAACTCGCCGGTGCAGCTCGGCCACATGATCGCTGTGCTCGAGGAAGCGTTGGGTCGGACCGCTCGCAAGCGCATGCTCGACATGCAGCCGGGCGACGTCGCCGCGACGTACGCCGACGTGGATGACCTCGAGCGCGATGTGGGCTTCCGGCCGGCGACGAGCATCGAGGAGGGCGTGCGGCGCTTCGTGGACTGGTACTTCGATTACTACCGAGTCGAACGCCTCGCCAGCACGACCTGAGACGGTGTAAAAGACGGGCCGGCAGCGCGGCGCCGGTCTCGCTTACGAAGCGTCGGTCGCGGACGCCGCCCGGTTCTTGGCGCCCCTTAACGTTGCGACTTCACGCGTCCATCCGTCGATCACCGGAAGACTTGGTGATTTTCGTGACCTTCGAAATGTGCGGAGCTTGACGAGTGCGTGATCTCTTTGGCGACCGCATTCAGCCGGTCGTCGTGTACGGGGCAGGTGGATACGGTCGCGAGACCGTACAGCTGATCGAAGACATCAACGCGCATCGCGCGCGCTGGGATCTACTCGGCTACATCGACGACGACCCGTCCACCCACGGGCGCGAGATCAACGGTCTCCCCGTTCTCGGTGGCCTCGAGTGGTTGAACAGCGAAGGACGGAACGCCCGCATCGCACTGGGGGTTGGGAGCCCAACCGCGAAGCGCCGGATTGTCGCCCGCGTCGGCAGTGACAACCAGCGGTTCATCACGATCGTTCATCCGAGCGTTCGGCTCTGCCGGTGGCTCGAGATCGGCCCCGGAACGTCGGTCGCCGCCGGGACGATGCTCACCGTCAACATCCATATCGGCGCGTTCGTGTCGGTGAATCGCGTCTGCAACATCAGCCACGACTGTCGCGTGGGCGACTTCGCCACCGTTGCCCCCGCAACCAACCTGTCGGGCGGCGTCGAGCTCGGCACCGGCTGCGAGGTCGGGAGCGGCGTAACGACCATCGAGGGCGTCAGAATTGGCGAGTGGACGATCGTCGGTGCGGGAGCCGTCATCGCATCCAACCTTCCGGCAAACTGCACCGCGGTAGGAGTTCCGGCTCGGCCGATCAAGCATCGCCAGAGCGGCTGGCAGCTGGAAGCGTAGCCCGTAATGAGGTGGCGCTGGCGGCGGCCACCCCAGCATCGATCAATCCGCACGGCCGGATTGTCTCGCCGCTGGAATGACCGCCCGCCGGCGCGAAGACGACCTGTTCGTCGTCGCTCCGGGAGAAGGCAACCGACGTGCCCAATCCGTCACCGACTCCCTTGGATGCCCAACTAATGGCGTTCCCACGCTCTGGCGGCCCGTAACCGCGCGCCATCTGCCCGTCGTCGCACGCTTGCGCTCCCACGGGGTGCGGCGACCCGGCGACAACTGTCGAGTGCCATCCACGCGTTCCGCGATCCTAGGATCGCGGGCGTAGCGTGTCGTACAGTGCCTCGTACTCTCCCACCCAGCGCTCGGTGCCGAGGTTGGCCACCGCCCACTCGCGCCCCTTTCGTGCGAGATCGGCACGCGCACCCGGCGACTCCAGGAGTGAGACGATCCGGCTCACGAACTGATCGTCGGTGTCCGCGATGGCCACCTCCACGCCGTCGGCGACGTTCAGCCCCTCGAGCGCACGCGACGACGCCACGACCGGTTTGCCGTGGGCGAGCGCTTCGACCACCTTCACCCGCACGCCGCCGCCGACGCGAACCGGGACGACCACGAGCGCGGCCGCGTTGAGCCACGGGACGACGTCGGGAACGCGCCCGGTGACGTCGATGGCGTCACGCGCCCGCGCTAGGAGCTCCGCCGGCGGATGCGCACCGACGATGCGCAGGACGCTGCCTGGAACGCGCGCCCGCACGGCCGGAAAGATGCTGTCCGTCAGGCGCATTGCCGCGTCCACGTTCGGCGGGTGCATGAAGTTTCCGATGAACACGAGCCGTGGAGGACCGGCGGCGCCTAACGGCTCCAGCGGAAATCGTGGGAGATGCGTGCCGATCCCGATCCGGACGATCGGTGTCTTGCCGGCGATCGGAGCGAGTGCGGCCTTGTCGCGCTCGGAGAACACTACGACCGCGTCCATGGCCGAAATGACGCGCCGCTCGAACCGCTCCCACGCGCCTCGCTGAAGGCTTGCCTGCAACGCACCGCCATCCTTGCCGGTGGCGATGTGCTCGCGCGCAGCCAGCACCCCGGCTTCATACTCGGAGAGAATGCGAGCCGCTCGACGATCGGGCAGGGCGCGGGCGTATTGCCCCATCACGTGGTACTCGAAATGAACGGTGTCGGGGTGCCACGTGGTCATGAGCTCGCGCAGGCGATGCGCGAATTCGGGCACGTCGACGAACGACGCCCAGGCCGGTATCCCGCGCAGCGCGGCGGTTCCGCGCGCGAGTCGAGTCGCGAAGGAAAGGTGGCGAGGATACGGGACCTCCTCGAGCCGGGGGAGCGAACCCTGAAGGTCATCGTCGATCGGCGGCTCGCCGCGCTCGCGCAGATACAGGACTGCCACATCGTGGCGAGGGGCCAAGGCCCGTATGAGGTGCGCCATGACCCGCGCGCCGCCGTGGATGCCGTCGTGGCGCGGAGGGAAGGGCAGGAGAAAGAGGAGTCGTCGTCGCAAGGATTGCTGTCTGCGCTCTGTCGGGTGGTCAAGGATTGCCCGGTGCCGGTGTGCCGGGCCGATCGACGCCTAACGGGCGACTGCCCGCCATGGCCCGCGGACCATCTCGCGCAAGAGCACGATGTTGTCGCTGATCACGGCGACCGGAATGTCATTCGTGGCTCGATGTTCTGCGATACGCTCGAGTGAGAACGCTGTGTTGTACGAGCACGACCCCTGCAGAGAATAGACCGTGTCGGCGCGGGAGCCTCCGCTCCACGTCTCCGCGACCCACTCCTCGAGTGGCTTCCACAGATCGATCGGTGATGGATGGAACCGCAACCGATGGCTCGATCAGGCCATCCACGCGCGCGCTGCTCCTTTTCGGCGGCTCCGGTCAGGTCGGACGCCAGCTGCAGCTCGCGCTTGCGTCGCTCGGGCCGGTCATTGCGCCGCCGCACGCCGACGCGGACCTCACGGACCCCGACTCGCTGCGAGAAGTCATAGAGCGCATACGGCCGCTCGTCATCGTGAACGCGGCCGCTCTGACGAACGTCGATCAGGCGGAGCGTAATCCTTCGCTCGCCAACGCGGTGAACGCGATCGCCCCGGGCGCCATGGCCGAGGCAGCAACCCGCATTGGCGCGCTGGTTGTCCACTACTCCACGGACTACGTGTTCGACGGGGCAATTCGGAAACCGTATGACGAGCGGGCGCAACCGAACCCGATCAATGCGTACGGTCGGAGCAAGCTCGCCGGCGAGCAGCGTGTCGCCGAGGTCAACGTTCCGCACCTCATCATTCGAACCAGTTGGGTCTACTCAGCGACCGGTTCAGGATTCGTTGCCTCGCTTCTCCGCGACGTCCCGGTAAAGGAGAGCATGCGGATCGTCGCGGATCAGGTAGGCTCACCAACGTGGAGTCGGTCGCTCGCCATCGCGACGGCGGCTGTTGTTCGCGCGGCCATTCGCGACGACGAGATCGTGCTCGTTCCAGCCGATTGGGGTATCTACCACCTGGGTGGAAGCGGCGAAGGAAGCCGCGTCGAGATCGCTGAGGCCGTGATCGATGCGCTCGGAGAGCGCCTCGCCGGTGGTCGGCCGACAATCGTTCCCGTGTCGGCGGCAGAGTTCGGGGCGCTCGCGCCACGGCCGCACTACTCAGCGCTGTCCAACGGTCGTGCCGCAAAGCGATTCGGGATAATGCTCCAGCCCTGGCGGGCCGAGCTGCACCGCATGGTCGCGGAGGAGTACCAGTAGCCGGAAGCGACGCCGCCTGAGGCGTTAGGCGCCCGCTAATGAACGCCGACGCAGAGCGCCGCCGACGCTCCGGTCGCGGTACACCCCGATACGCGTTCCGCACGAGTCGGATCGCCGCCGCTCCACGCATACCGCGGCGTGGCTGGTCGCTTCGACGCGCCGCTGTTGGTCCACCGGGCACGTGATCCGCGCACGTCGATGTGGGTGAACGGACCGCTCGGGCCCATGCCCGCGTAGAGTCCCAGCCCGCCAACGAGCTCTGGGTAGGTGACCTCCACCCGCTCGACCGCGCGCAGGATGACTTCCGTGTCCCGGAAGTCCACGCGGCCATCGTGATTGAGGTCGTCCATCCGGCCGTCGTGGTCGTTGTCGATGATGATGTCCGAGGCGTCGCCGAACTGGTGACGACTCGCCCGGGCAGCGCCTTCGGCTACGAGCGCGGCGTTGTAGTACGGTGCGCGGAACCCGCTCAGGACACGTACGTTGCGCGTTGGCGTCCCCCGTGCCTCCAGCGTCTGGAGCACGAGCTCCAGCTTGTCGAGGAGGGCTTCCCGAAGCACGACGTACTTCGGCCACACGTTGTCCTGGTCATGGGTAACGAAGTCGCGGAGCCGGAAATGCTCGGACATGCGCGTCATCTGGTTGTCCGGCGTGACTTCGATGAACCCGGTCGGATTCTCGTAGTTCGCGGCGACGACCGTGCGCTCCGCTGGCCACCAGCCCATGCGATACGGGCCTACGTACGCGCCTCGCTTCTCACGCCATGGGAGCAGCGTGATGAAGGAGAACGCTTGCGGGTCGTCGACCGTGGCCATACCGAGCACTGACGGTCTCGCGATAGCCTTCGGGCCGAAAACATCCTTGAGCCCCGGAACCTGCTCGGCGTCGATGCCACGAAGCATCTTCACGCGGACTTTGCCACTGCGTCCGAACAGTGAGTCATCGAGGACGATGACGTGCTCTCGCGGAACGGCCACGGGAACGTTGACCAGCTCGGCGGGTGGTGGCGGCGGCTCCTTGAAAAGCGCGCTCACGCGGCCACGCACCTCTTTCCCGGCCACGACTTTCGTGACCAGAATCACGAGGACGGGTACCCCGAAAGCCAAGAGCGCGCGCCGGAGCACCGGCACGCGCATCGCAGAGGAGAAATCCATCAGCGAGAAGACGGCAGGCGGGAATCGATGGTAACTCTAGCAAAGCCAAAGCGATCCGCATCACCAAAGGGACGCATCCTGGGCACCCGTGTTCCGGCGTTGTTCCCTGCGAAGGGCTCGGTGGGGGCGCTCATTTACGGCGAAGCGCCAGGCCCCAACGGCGCGGACAAGTCGGGAATCCCGTTCTTTGGCGACCGCGCTGGCCGCCCTCTGTACGAGGCACTCGAGGCGGAAGGCCGCTGTCGATTCACCCGGCCGCTCGAAGGCATCCGCTGGGATGGCGCAGCGCTTCGAGACGCCGGGATCCGGCCGGTCGTCTCCGACGCCGCGCTGTCCAACGCGTATCAGGTCTGTCCCACGGATGACGGCGAGCACTTTCGCGCGCCGACCAAGGCCGAGATGAGCAGCCCTGAAAACGTGAAGCGAGTGCGGGCCGAGCTCGCGAAGGCGCGAAAGCGCGGGCTTCACTCGGTCATCGTCCTCGGTCGCATGGCGGACTGGCTGCTCGGTACGCACCTCGGGCTTAGGAACGATCCCTCGATCGCGTACCACCAGATCACCCATCCATCGCCCCTGGGGCTCATGGGCATGGCGAAGCGCGCGGGAAAGGGCGTCCGCGTTTCGGCCATGAAGGAGCAGTGGCAGAAGGAATTCCGTCGGATGCTCCGTAGCCGCCCGTGATGCCCGGCGTGCCGTTCGCGACGGTCGTGCGTCCTAGGGGTTAGACCCCTTGAAATTCGAGATCCGAGGTGCGCGTGCACTCACCGCTTGGAATCCCGGCACAGCCCAACAGTTCCCCGTCACCCCTCGGCCAGCCCGGCGTTCACGCGGCTGAACGCCTCTGGGATGCGCTCGCGATGCTGCTGATCGTGGCCGGCACGACGCTGTTCGTCATGGCGCGGAACGGGCTTGCATCCATCGCGAACGGAACCAATAAGCTGCCGACCGGCATGCGCTCGTTCGTGCAGCGCGCCGACTATTTCAGTGAGCAGTCGACGCTCGGTCTGACGCTGATCGGGATTGGCGTGGCGGTCGGCCTGGCGGCATGGATCCGCCACGCGCTGCGGCGGCGGGCAGAGCAGAAGGCACCCGCCGCCTAACGAAACGACTCGTGGGCGCGGTCGCTGCGGTGCGAATCGCCTGCGAATCGCTCCTGACTCCGCGCTATCGACTCCCGCCGCGCAGATAGGCGTCCGTCTTCTCGAGCCAATCCTGACGGGGCGGGCTGAAGACGTCCACGTCGAGGGTGTCCTCGAGCGCCTCGGCCTGATGCCAGACGTACGACGGGATGTGAAGCACCTCGCCTGCGCTCACGTCGACGATCTCCTTCCCATCCTCCCCGATGGAGAACCGGAGCGCGCCCTCGAGGATGTACGTCAGTTGCTCGTTCTCGTGATTGTGCTTCGGTACGATGCATCCCTTCTTGAGATACACGTGCGCGAGCATCATGCGGTTGCCCGTGATGAGCTTGCGGCCCAGGAGCGGCGACAGCGTTTCCTCGGGCAGATCGGACCAGCGATAGAAGCTGACGGAGGACATCGGGTCTCGGCGTTAGGGCGGAGAAGAACGGTGTTGCGCCGCGTGAAACGTAAGCGATGCGGCTCGCCTTCGCCGCGGATGTTGTAGATTGCCCGCCGACACATCCCTCCACACCGCGGAATGCGTTACATGCGGGTCACTCGTGCGACGCTGGCAGTCGTCGTCGCGACGGTTGGTGCAGCGGCTCCCGCGTCCTCTCAACGTCGGGGATCCGTGGAGCTTGGCGCGTTTGGCCAGTACACGATGTTCGGCGATGTGCTCCGCCTGGACAACGCCGTTGGCGGCGGCGCCGGCGCAGGGCTGTTCATCGTCCGGGATCTTGCGGTGGAAGGCGGCCTCTCGTTTTCGCACACGGTCGGACCGCTCGGCGACGAGATCACTTATCGGCCGTGGCGCCTGCGGCTCGGGTATCACATACCCCTCACGCCGCAGCTCAGGATCCCCGTGGGTCTTGGGTACACGAAGGGCATCTACGACGGCGCCGGGACGTCCAGCGAGCACGAGGACGCAGTCGGCGGGGTTCTCGGAGTCGAGTACTACATCAAACCCTCGTGGGTACTCAACGTCGAAGCGCTGTTCGACAGGTTCGCGTCCGCGGCCAAGCAGGAGACCGGCGACACGAAGGGCTACTGGAACAACTCCATTCGCGCTGGCGTCAGTTGGATCTATCCGCCGGTCGAGCAATGCACGCTCGCGATCGATCCGCCCAACACGAGCGTCACTCAGGGCGACAGTCGCACCTTCACCGCGACGGCTCGCGGCGAGCGGACGGGGAAAACCTGCCCGGGCACGGTGACGTTCGCGTCCACCGACAACGCGATCTCACGGCGCGGCATCTACACGCCAAGCACTCCCGGCCAGGCGACCATCACCGCCTCGTACCGCGGACGCGGGCAGCGAAAGACGGCGAACGCCAACGTCACCGTGAATCGCGCGGCTCCGACTCCGTCTCCTGACACGCTTCCGTCCGGTCCGTGCATCAAGGCGATCCTGATTCGGCCCGATACGGCAACCGTGCTGCGCGGCGAAACGGTGCAAATTCACGGTGCACGCGCGCACGTGTGCCGGCGGCGATTCGACCGTCCGCGTCGCGTACACTGGCGGAAATGTCGATCACTCCGGCCGCTTCACGGCGGGGACCGATACGGGAACGGTCCAGATCACGGCAACGGCCACCATCGGTCGTGCGATCACGGGGACCGCGACCATCCGCGTCGTTCCGCTTCGCTCGACGGTCGTCAACTTCGGCCTGAGCTCCGCCATCCTCGATGATAGCTCGCGCGCGCAACTCGATCAGTTGCTCGCCCGCCTCCGCGCGAACCCGCGAGTCACCGTGCGCATCGAAGGGCATGCGGATACGACTCCGCCGGCGGGAAACCAGAGCGCCGCCGCGCGGCGGCGATTCAACCACCAGTTGTCACTCGCGCGAGCAGACAGCGTGACCGCGTACCTGCTTGGTAAAGGGCTCGACCGCTCGCGTTTCGAGCCGAGAGTCCGCGGATTCAGCTTCTGTGTACCGGCGGTGCCACATCGCAAGCCGTCCGACTACGAAACCGACGCACAGGGCAGGCCGCTCGGAGAGCGGGCGGATCACCGGGTCGAGATCTTCGAGCTCGCGCTCAACGAAGACGAGCAGGTGCGTTGGGTATGTGGCGGTCGTCCGGAGCCCGTGATCCGGTGACGCAGGAAGCTGCTCAGCGAGTCTGTGGACGCACGATGCGCTTGTAGCTCGCCGGGTTCCACGCCGGGCGCTGCGCCGCGTTGCCGACTTCCTGCGTGATCAGGTACACGAGCCGCACGATTCGCGACTCCTTCTCCGCATTGATCCGGTCGGGCTCATCGTTAGGCCCGTGGTAGTCCGGGTGCGTGCCGTTGAAGAAGAAGAGAATCGGGACGCCCTTCCGCGCGAAGTTGTAGTGATCCGATCGGAAGTAGAAGTTCTCCTCCGGCCAGATGTCGTCGATCGCCTTCATGCCGAGCTCGGGGTGCGCCTTGTTCACACGATCGAGGGTGGCGCCCAGGTCCGAGTGCTCCTTGCCGATCACGACGATGGTGTCCTTCCAGTTACGGCCGATCATGTCGATGTTGAGATCCGCGACGATCTGCCCGATCGGAACGGGCGAGTGCTCGCTGAACCAGCCGCTTCCCCACAACCCGTGTTCCTCACCGCTCACGGTGAGAAAGAGCACCGACCGCTTGGGTCGCGCGCCCGGGCGACTCAACGCCTCGGCCAGCTCGATCACCCCGGTCGTGCCGGAGGCGTCGTCGTCCGCCCCGTTGTAGATCGAGTCGCCGTTTATCGGAGCCCCGATGCCCACGTGGTCCATGTGTGCCGAGAGAACGATGAACTCCTTCTTCAGCGCGGGGTCGGAGCCTTCGAGGATACCGACCACGTTAGGCGCGGTGCGAGCCCGGGTACCCGGCTTCCGATCAGGCGGTCCTCCGGGGATCGGATAGCGCTGAATGAACGTGCCGCTGTCGCCGCCGGGTGTGAGACCGAACGAGCGAAACTCCGAGGCGATGTACCGAGCCGTCGCCTCGAGCCCGGGGCTCGGCGTGTCGCGGCCGCGCATCGAGTCGTCGGCGATGATGCCGATGCGACGCTTCACATCCCCGGCGGTGATGGTCTCGAGGCCGCGTTGCACTGCGGGCGACAAGGGGTGTGACTGCCCGCCCAGCGTCAGGGCGGGAATGACAGACACGAACGCGATGAAGATTGTGCGCATGAGCTACGAGGAAGGGCCATTCAGCGCCAAGGCGGCGCCGCGCTGGAAGATACGCCAGTGCAGCAACGACTAAAGCCCTACCTCGATCGCTTCGCCGATCGTCATTCGGAGCGGAGCACCCGCGGGCAGACAGGTCTCGTACTTCGCCGTTGCCGCGGCCGCGGCCGCGCCGGCGGCCGCCCCCGCGGCTGCGCCGATGACGGTACCTCTCGCACCACCACCGGCCACGCGACCGACTATGGCGCCCAGGATCGCGCCGGCCACCACTTTCTTCTTGTCGGCCGCATTGGTCTCGACCCGATTCTTCTCGAGCGGCCCGGTGGCCACGATCTCGCCGGCGACCGAGCGGGTCGTGTCGTTCGTCGTGATCGACTTCACTCGGAATGTGATTGTCGAGGAGTCTGGAGTGCTGCCCTGCGCGACCGTCGCCACCTCGATCACGACCGCTGAACCTGCCGGGAAGACGGCACCGTTCGTCGCGGTGACGGCCTCGGTCGTGTGAGCGACGAGCTTGTCCCCCGGTCGGTTGGCGTTCGAGCAGGCGCGCGAATCCAACGTGAGACGGACCGATGTGCCGGCGGGAATGACACCGCGCGGGGCCGCCGGTGCGGGGGCCGGTGTGTCTTCCACAACGGGCGTCGGCACGGGAGGCTCGGGCCTCGGTTCTTCGCGTTCCGGCGTACGCGTTCGCGTCGTGGGCCGCGATGGTTTTCGCTCGACCTTCGGCTGGGGAAGCGGTGCTTCAACAGTCGGCGGCGCCGAGTCCGGCGTGTCGCGCAGCTGCGGTGTCGGTGCCGCCACCGTGCTGGCAAGCGTGATGTCACGCGCAAGGGACGAGTCCGTCGCTGCGACGTCGTCCCTCGAATCATGGCTGCACGCGGTTGTCATGAATGCCGCGGTGGCAACGACCAGCGCGGACCATCGAGCGGTGCGATGCACGGTTTGTCTCGCAGAATCGGCGGAATCGGGGGGTCAGACCCCATTTCCACCATTTTGTTGCGACGATAGCGGCGTTCGAATGATGAATTTGCGGTCTGACCCGGACAACTGGACCTCCGCCAATCCGCTAGCGCCGGAGCGCCGTACCGATTGCGGCCGAGCGCACGACCCGCTCGGCAGCGGCTCGCGCCAGCATCGCGGCGGAGCATGCCCTCGAGTGAGGCGGTACGGGCAGCAATCGCTGACCCGGGTGCCGGTGCGGTCGTGCGATCGACGGAGGAAGTTGCATGCGGTACCTGTTCTCTCGGCGACGCGGGATCGCGATCGTCGCCGCGACGGCGGTGGTGGGCGCGACGCTCGCCTTTGCGCGGAGCTCTCGCGCCTCGGATCACCAGGACACACCCGAGGTAGAGCTGAGCCCGCGCATGGATATCAACGACGTCTATGCGTTTCCCGGTTCGGCGGCGGATCGCATTGTGCTCGTGATGACGACGTCGTCACCAATCACGCCGGCCCAATCGTCGGCCGCCGTGTTCGACCCGAATCTCCTGTACCAGCTCAAGATCGACAACACCGGTGACGGTGTCGAAGACAGGGTCATTCAGATCACGTTCAGCGGCACTGGCGCGAGCCAGCAGGTGAACGTGCGCGGCCCGGTCGCGCCTGCGCAGGCGGGTACGATGAACACGCTCGTCACGAGCGGACCGGTGACCAGCGGGGCGATCAATACGACCCTCGGAACCCCGGCGGGAATGCAGGTATTCGCGGGGATTCGCGACGATCCGTTCTTTCTCGACCTCGAGCAGTTCTTCCGCATCATCCCGGATCGCAAGCCGGTGAGCGGATCGCTGTCGCAGCTTCCCGATCAGCCGAGCGCGTCGGCATTCCGATCGGCGGGTCAGGCCGTGGACTACCTCCGCGGCATCAACACCCTGGCGATCGTGCTCGAGCTGCCCACCCCGATGGTCACCGAGGGCGGAAACAAGAAGATCGGCGTGTGGGGCACCATCAGTCGATGACCGCCGGACGCCTAACGAACAAGACGTGCGCACCGCGCACACCTACGACTTGGACGGAGACAATAGTCATGCGCATTCCTACCCGCATGCTCGGCGCACTCGGCGCATTCGCGCTCGTTGCTGCCGCCGCCGCATGCAATGACGACAACAATGACAGCGACATCACGGGCACGCAGAACGCTCGCGTCTACGTGCAGGTGGAGCGACTGGGCAATCCGCTCGTGAGCGAGGTGCTCCTGGCGAAGCGGAATCACGGCTTCCACAACGCGGGGAAGCCGAGCACCGACGTCGCCAACCGCTCGGCGGAGGTCAAGGCGTTCGTCACGAACGTTGCCGGTCGCGACGCATCGGTCGCGAACACGCTCGCGACGGTTCTGCTGCCGGACATGCTGATCGTGCAGACCGACAAGCCAGGTACCACGGCAGGCTGGCTCTCGTGGGCGCTCGCCAACGGTTACGGAGGCCGCAAGCTGACGGACGACGTGGTCGATGCCGGTCTCTCGGCGCTATTCGGCAGCTTGCTGAGCCCGAACAATGTTTCGCCCGGCCTGACGACGGATAACGTGAACGCGAACGACAAGCCGTTCAGCCCGACGTTCCCGTACCTCGCGGCAGCGAACTAGTGGATCGCGTGGGAGGTGTTGATAGCAGGCGGGATGGGCCGATATGGCAGAATTGCCAAAGGGAGATTTAGACGTATCGGGTCAAGTGATCGGCGCTATGGCAATGCTGCCATACAGGCTGTTCCCGCCTGCTATCAACACCTGGCAATCACTCCACTAGGACGCCAGTCAGGGGCTGGTGGTCATCGCCTCGGCGTGCAATCGTTATGCGATGGGTGTCAGTCGGTTGCTGGCACCCATCGCCTTTTGCTGCTTCATCCTTCGTTCTCGCTGTGCCGACTCCGCCGACCATTTCGCGCGGCGCACGCCGCGCGATCGCCCATCTCACCGACGCTGATCCGGTCCTCGGCGGGGTCATTCATCGCGTCGGTCCATTTCGCCTGACACCCCGAACGGAAGGGTCGCATTTCGACGCGGTGTGCCGGTCGATCATCTACCAACAGCTCTCGGGTAAAGCCGCGGCGACGATCCATGGCCGCGTGTTGGCGCTCTACGGCGAGCGGTCGCCACTACCCCAGGAGCTTGCGCGGACGGCCGACGAGCAATTACGCGGCGTTGGGCTGTCACGCCAGAAGCTGGCCTACCTCAAGGATCTCGCGTCGCGCGTCGCGAGCAACGAGCTTCCAATCGAGACCTTGCACGAGCTTGCCGACGAGGCGGTGATCGACGCGCTCGTGCGCGTAAAGGGGATCGGTCGCTGGACGGCACAGATGTTCCTGATGTTCCGGTTGGGCCGACCGGATGTGCTGCCCGAGCTCGACCTCGGCATTCAGAAGGCGATTCAACGTGCCTATCGATTGCGCAAGCGTCCGCTGCCTGAGCGGGTGCTCAGGATCGGCGCAGCGTGGGCGCCCTATCGCACCGTGGCCTCCTGGTACCTTTGGCGAAGTCTCGAGCTCGCGGAGTAACGAACCCTGTGATCACCGTCGCGATTGCGGGCGCGTCCGGCTTCTTGGGCAGCGCGTTCGCTCGGCACCTAACGAGTGAAGGGCATCGGGTTCGGCGCATCGGTCGTCGATCGAGCCGCGGCGCCGACTTCCTCTGGGATCTCGATAAAGGCACCCTCGACCCGGCAGCGCTCGACGGCGCCGACGCGGTGATCAATCTCGCCGGCGCAACGATCGCCCAACGCTGGACGCGCGAGCACAAGGCGGCGATCGTCGCGAGCCGCGTGCGAAGCACCGACGTCCTGGTCAGGACGATGGCCGCGGTACAGTCGCCACCCAGCGTGTTCCTCTCCACTTCGGCGATCGGAATCTACGGCTCGCGCGGCGACGAGGTCCTCGACGAGTCGAGCGCACCGGGGCCGGGGTTCCTCGCAGACGTCGTGAGGCAATGGGAGCACGCCGCGGCGCCAGCCCGCGATGCGGGCGTGCGCCTCGTTCATCCGCGCATGGGGCTCGTCATGCATCCCGACGGTGGCGCGCTCGCGAAGCTCATCCCGGTATTCAACATTGGCGGCGGTGGAAAGATCGGAAAGGGCGGGCAGTGGATGAGCTGGATCGGCATGCACGACGCGCTGCGCGCGCTGGAGTTCCTCATGGTCACCGACGCGATGCACGGGATCGTGAACGTTTGCGCGCCCAATCCGGTCACGAACGCGCAGTTCTCTCACACGTTAGGCGAGGTGATGCACCGACCGGCGGTTGCGACTGTTCCGGAGTTTGCCGTGAAGCTCATGTTCGGCGAGATGGGCGAAGAAACGCTGCTCGCCGGTCAGCGCGTGATGCCCCGGTGCCTGCTGGGGACAAGCTTCCGCTTCGACTTCCCGGAGCTCGGGGTGGCGCTGCGGCACGAGCTCGGCAAGTAGCGCAAGCCCCCGTCCGCTTCGCTAACCCCATGCCGCCATTGTAATTGGCGGCGTGCCGAAACGGGGGTCCGGAACCACACGTATACTTAGGGCGTGAGTGCTTATCGACTGGGAGTGATGCGGCGACCGCGTTGTGCGGTGCGGCTCACTCCCTTTATTTCGAGGCGCTCTCAACCTCGACCATGGACCCCTACACGTTCAGTCTGACGCTCGGTGGTGTTGGCCTCGGCGTCATGGCGTTGAGCGGTTTTGCGCAGGCGGCGCATGTGGGTCACAGCCACGGCGCGCACGGACACGGGCATGGCCACGCCCACGACAGCCATGCTGGTGACGGCCACACGACTCACATTCCGGCCGGCGGAGCGCGGCATGCTGGCTTGCGTGGCGCGCGTGGCGCGCCGGGCGCGTCGCGTCTACTCGCGCTCCTGCAGCCCCGCGTGGCGTTCAGCGTGCTCGTGGGTTTCGGCGCGGCGGGACTCCTGCTGCGCCCACTGGTACCCGAGCCTGGCCTGGTCATCACATCGTTAGGCGCCGGCCTGCTCTTCGAATGGGGGCTCGTCGCCCCGGTGTGGCGATTCCTGTTCCGCTTCGCGTCGGCCCCCGCACAGACGCTCGAGAGCGTCGTGAGCGATGAGGCTCGCGCGGTCACGGGCTTCGACGCGAACGGCAACGGCCTCGTCGCGGTGGAGCTGGACGGGCAGGTCGTACAGCTGCTGGCGACGCTGAACGCGGCGGAGCGAGCCGCGGCGAGAAAGGTGCGCGCTGGGGATCGGCTGCGCATCGAGGCAGTCGACGACACACGCAATCGCTGCACGGTCACGTATCTCGGCGCATGAGCGCGCCGGGCGCGTCGGAGACCTCGAGTCACCGTCCGCCCAGAGCGCATCGACGCGGCGCCGGGCGATCACCATAGCCGAGCATCTACCATGACAAGCCTCTACCTCATAGCCGCAATCCTGATCGGTGTCTTCATAATCATTCCGGGGATCGTCGCTTCGTTCCTGCGGAACGTCGAGGCAGGCACCATCCGGATCGTGAGCTGGCTCGCGGGCGGCTCCGTGATCTATCGCGGTCCGGGCAAGTCCAAGGAGATTCCGCTCCTCACGACGGGCACCACGATCTCGAGCAAGGTCATCAACGTCGATCTCGACATCACCGACCAGACGGCCGACATCGACGAAGGCGGCATCCCGCGCCCGATCAAGGTGCGCGTGCTGGCGAGCGCGATCGTGTCCGTCGGCGACAGCGATGCGATGATCAAGACGGCCGCGAATCGCTTCTTCTCGAAGAGTGACGCGGACCAGGTCAACACGCTCACCGACCTGCTATCGAGCTCAGGACGGCGCGCCATCAACCTGCTCACCCACGATCAGCTGTACTCGGCTCGCTCGGCGCCCACGCCTCGCGCCCTGCTCGAGGGCGGCACGTCACACGCGGTGGTGCCAACCGTGCGCGACACCGCGCTGCCAGTCCATACCGACGCGATGGAGGACGAGGATGACCCGCTGGCTGTGATCATCCGAAAGGCGTGCTCGCGCGAGCTCACCGACCTCGGACTCGTGTTCAATTCGTTGAACATCAAGGTTGTGCAGAGCGAGGTCGCCGAAGCGCGCCGCCGCCAGAGCGCCGTCGAGGCGCAGGCGAACGCGGAGATCGCCACCGCGCAGCAGACGCGACGGGCGCGAGAGGCGCAGCTCGACGCGGAGCGGGTAATCTCGGACAAGCAGCGTGAGCTCGAGCAGACGCGCGCGGCCAACGCCGCGCTGATCGCGCAAGCCGAGGCGAAGAAGCAAGACGCGCTCGCGCTGCAGCGCACGTCGGAGCTCGACGCGACGCAGATCGCGCAGGCCAAGGCCGACGCCGAGCGTGTCCGGATCGAAGCGCTCGCGGCGGCAGAGGCCGAGGCGATCCGCATTCGCACGATCGCCGACGCGACGGCTGAGAGCATTCGCAAGGTGAACGAAGCGATCGCCGCTGGCGGCGAGAGCTACTTCCGCTACAAGCAGATCGAGCTCCTGCCGCAACTCGGCCCGGCGATCGCCGATGCGTTGGCGCAGGCGAAGCTGGTCACGATCTCGAGCGGTGGCCAGGGAGCGCCGGAGGCGACGACGAGCAGCATCACGGGGGTGATCCAGACGGTGCTGGCAGCGCAGCTGGTGGGTCGGGCGGGTCTGCTCGACAGCAATGGTGCGCTCGAACCCGCACCCACACCGCCCGCACCGAAGCGATGAACGCGATCATCATCGAAGGCGCGCTGTTCGTCGCCCTGCTGTGCGTGGCCGTCGCGCTCGTCGTGTTCGTCGTGCGGTACTACACGACCGCCGGACGGGCCCTCGATCAGACGCGCAATCGGAAATCCATCGATCGCGTGGTGAACCTAACGTGTGCTCTGCACGGCGAGCATGACGAGCGGCAGATGGTGCGGCTCGAGTCCGGCGAGGTGATGTGTCCGGAGTGTTATCGTGAGGCGATCGATGGTCGCGCGTGACGGTGATCCCGACGCAGAAACAGTGCTTGGTGTCATGACGTAGTACACCTAACGGCTCGGACGCCGCGTCCGCGGGAGGTCCGGAGTCGTCACCCAGGAGATGCGGCCGCCGATATCGTTAGGCCGGCGGCCAGTCAAGGAGACAACGGTGGAGAGCTCCCTCGGCGAACGCCTCGGCGCGATTCGCGGTGGAATGCGCGGTGATCGTTCGACCAGCATTGGTGCCAAGATCGGGCGACTGCTGTTTCTTGCGGTCGGGCTCATCGTGCTGCTCGTACTCCTGCCTTCGACGATCACGTACATCAATCCGGGTCATGTCGGGATTCTGATCCATCGGGCGGGTGGTGGCGTCGATCCGAAGCCGATGGGGCCTGGCCTGCATCCGAGAAACCCGCTCCTCAGCCAGATCGAGGAGTATCCGGTGTTCATGCAAACGCTCGTGTTGACTCGCGGGAGCGCGGAAGGCTCGCGGAGCAACGACGAGATCAACGTCAACAGCGTGGAAGGTCAACCGATCTCGCTCGATGTCTCCATGTCGTTCGAGCTCGACCCCACGCGTGTCCCGGCGTTGTACCAGACCTTCCGCACAGACATCGAGACGATCCAGCACGGGTATGTGAAGCAGTCGATTCGTCAGGCGCTGCAGGAGGTCGTGGGGACCGAGCCAATCGCCGACGTCATCGGCCCGAAGAAGGCCGAGGTCGTGAACAAGACGCAGGCGAGGATCTCGGAGCGGCTCGCGCCGTACGGGATCATCGTCAAGCAGTTCACGATCAACGAGCTTCGGGCGCCACCGGCGGTGATCGACGCGATCAACACCAAGAACGTTATGCAGCAGCAGGCGCTCACCGCGCAGAACGAGCTGCAGAAGAATCAGTTCCAGGCGCAGGGCGACTCGATCAAGGCGGCCGGACGCGCGAAGGCGATCCTCGCGGAGGCCGAGGCGCAAGCGAAGGCGAACCGTCTGCTCTCGGAGAGCCTGACGCCGACGCTCGTGCAGTACGAGATGGCGAAACGCTGGAACGGGCAGATGCCACAGGTCTCCGGCAGTGCCATGCCGATGATCCAGCTCCCGGGTACAGCCAAGCCGTAACGACTAGTTAGGCGCACGCTCGGGCGTTACATTGCGCGACGCAATCGCCTGGAGCTCCGCGCTGGTGTCATCGCTCGTCCTACGTCTGTGTCTCCTCATGGTCGCGGCCTTCGGGTCGCGGCCATGTGGCGTGCAAAAGGTCGAGCCGCCGCGGTCCGGCATTGTCGCGCATGTCCGCGAGCGCACGCTCGTCGACGACCGAACAGGCTCCCGAGCTCCGGCGCCGTCGGTCCGGCTGCCGGCGGGCGCCGTGGCGGGGCTCCGTGCCCCGACCAACTCGACCCCCGGTGGCGCGAATGCGTCGCCACTCGAGCTCCTCGCTCGGGCCACGGGCCCGGGCCGACGCTTCGGCGCCGCGACGCTCGTCGTCCGTCGCACCCCGTGCGCGGCATGTGGCGACGGAAGTCCCTACGACGCGACGGCTCCGCCCGTCTGCGCCTGAGCGATCGCGCCTGAAGCACGGCGCTCGCCAGCACGCGTCACCGAAACTGACTCGACAACTACTGGCCGCGCGCAAGTCGCGCGGCAAGGCGGAGCCATCATGTCGCAAAATCCCGATCGTACCATTCCCAGCGCGCCCACGACCGAACGGTGGGTCCTCGTCATGGGACTCGCGTTCGCGCCGGTGCTCGGCGCGCTGATCGCACCCGAAGCGGCACGCATCACGCTGTTGGCCATCGGGGGCGTAACGTTTCTCGTCGGATTCGTTCTCATGGTCCGCGCGTCGCGACGGTCGCGCGACAACGAGAGCCTCCGACAGCTCGTTCATCCCGGTTCAGAATAGGTGAGCCGACATGGCCGGCACCGAGCCGCTCGCGACAGCACTCGTTCTCACTACGTTCGGTCTGCTGCTCGCGCTCAGCATCATCTTCAGTCGAGCCGCGGAGCGGTTCGCGGTGCCGGTCGCACTTGCGTTCCTGATCATCGGGATGCTCGCCGGGTCGGAAGGCATTGGCCGAATCGCCTTCGAGAACTATCAGGTTGCCTTCCGACTCGGCACGGTCGCGCTCGTTCTCATTCTCTTCGACGGCGGTCTCCACACGCCGGCAGATGCCGTGCGGGAGGCGGCCAAACCTGCCGGCGTTCTCGCCACCGTCGGCGTATTCGCGACGACCGGCCTCATCGCCGGCGCGACCCGCACGCTCGGGTTCGCGTGGCCGGAAGCGCTCGTGTTAGGCGCAGTCGTCTCCTCGACCGACGCCGCGGCGGTGTTTTCGGTGCTCCGGGGGAGCGGCCTTCAGCTGAAACGCCGGGTCGGCGTCACGCTCGAGGTGGAATCCGGCATCAACGACCCCGTGGCCGTGATCCTGACCACGACTCTGACGTCGCAACTCATGGGTCGTGGCGGGACGCACGCATGGGAGCTGCCGCTCGACGCGTTGCTGCAGATGGTCGTCGGCGGCGCGTTAGGTGCGGCATTCGGGTACGGCGGTCGCGCGCTGCTTCGCCGAGTCAAGCTGCCGGGCGGTGGTCTCTATCCCGCGCTCACGCTCGCCATCGCGTTTCTGTCGTTTGGGGTGCCCACTCTGCTCCATGGCAGTGGCTTTCTGTCCGTTTACATCACGGCGCTCATCCTCGGCAACGGGCCATTGCCGTACCGGGCGGGTCTCATGCGGGTGCATCACGCGCTCGCCTGGCTCGGGCAGGTCGTGATGTTCCTGGTCCTTGGGCTCCTGGTGTTCCCCTCGCGACTGCTGGATGTCGCGGGCGTTGGGCTGTTGCTCGCGATCTTCCTTGCTGTCATCGCCCGGCCGGTGGTCGTGGCCGCGTGCCTCATCCCGTTTGCGTATCGGGCGCGGGAGATCGCCTACATCGGGTGGGTCGGACTCCGCGGCGCCGTGCCGATCGTCCTCGCAACGATTCCAGTGCTGTCGGGTGCGCCCGGCGCGCTGCGGATCTTCGACGTGGTGTTCTTCATCGTCGTCGTGAACGCGCTCGTTCCGGGCGCCACGGTTGGCTGGGTCACGCGGAGACTCGGACTCGAGGCCCGAGAACCACCCTCGTCGCCGGCCGTGCTGGAGATCGAGTCCATGCAGCCGCTCAACGGGGAGCTCATGTCCTTCTACATCGACGAGGCCCTCGCGGTTGCCGGAGTGCCGCTGGCCGAGCTTCCATTCCCGGACGGCGCGTCGGTGGCGATGATCGTGCGGGGCCACGACGTCATTCCCCCGAAGGGGAACACGACGCTCACGACGGGCGATCACGTGTACGTGTTCGCCCGTACGGACGATCGGCCGCTGATCCACCTGATGTTCGGCCGCGCCGAAGGCGATTAGCGCTGCTTCGATCGCGGCCTGTTACTGCGGGGCCGCCGGGGCCGGCGCGTTAGGCCCGATGGGGTCGATTGGGAGACCGCTTTCCCGCCACGCGGCCCACCCACCCTTCAGCGCTCGCGCGTTCTTCCAGCCGGCCCGCCTCAGCTCTCGCACCACCCGGGTGCTTGTCTCCTCGTTCCTTCAGGCACAGTACGCGACGAGCGTTGCCTTCCACGGAATGCCTCGCGTCCTCACGAGCCGCACGGCTTCGTCGGGCGGCACGCGCAGCGCGCCGCGCGCAATGAATGGGTCGACCTCGTACGTGCGCGGCGTACGAACGTCCAGGAGGTGGACCTGCTCCCCGGCGCGCAGCAACTGCGCCAGCTCATCGAGCGTGATGGTTTCGGGTACGACCGGCTCCTCTTCCACGCCCGCGCCGTTGTCGCGGCCGGCGGATCCGTTCCCGACGGGAAGAACAGCGGGCGTCACGTCCAATGCGGCGGGCGCGCCGGTGGCCGACAACCGCTCGGACGTCGAGCCTAACGCTGCCGCGAGTGCCGTTTGCGGACGCTGGACGAGGAACCCGATCGCCGTACCGTGCACCAGCACCGACAACAGCACGACGAGACAACAGAGGGTGAACAGTTGCTCGCTCCCCGGAATGCCGGCAAACACGGGGAGCAGAACCAACAGGAGCGTGCTGAGCCCGCGCGGGCCGAAGAACGCCACAACGCGGACGCTCTGCTTGTCGAGCCCTGCACGCCTCAAGACGGGGAACAGTACCAGCGTGCGGGCCGCGAGCGCGAACAGTGCGAACAACACGGTTCGAAGCGTCGCGACCTCGAGTCCGCGCCAGATCAGCGACGCCCCAAACGCGACGAACGTGAGCAGCAGGAACATCTCGGCGGTCGCTTCGCCGTAGTCGAGGAAGCAGTCGCACAACTCGACGTCGAGGGCAGCGACGGTGATCCCGGCCGTGAACGCCGCGAGGAACCCACTGCCGCCTGCCGCCTCCGCGGCCGCGAACGCCGTGAACGCAACGCCGAGCGCGTAGAGCGATTCGTAGTCGCGACGCACGCCGACCTTCTTTCGGACGCGGTCGAGCAGGCTGATGCCAACGAGCCCGGTGAGCACGCCGGCGCCCGGCCCGAGCACCAGGAGTCCGAGTGTAAGCCGAGCGGCACCCGCATGCTCTCCAACGGCCGGCGCCCCGAGGAACAACATGCTGACCACCACGATCGGGAGTAGAACGACGTCGTTCATCCCGCTCTCAAGGCGCAGCGCGAGCTTCCCTTGCGAAGGCAGCTCGGGACGGCGGATGAGCCCGCGCAGCAGAACCGGGTCGGTGGACGCGAGCGACGCGCCGACGATGGCCGCCCCCGCCCACGAAAGACCAACGAGGTATCGCGCCGCGACCGCGATGACCAGAGCGGGAATGAGCGATCCCGGTCCAAGTACCAGCGCGGCGAGCCGCGCGTTGCGGCGAACTTCCTTGAGGTCCAGCGATATGGCATCGCTGAACAGCACGAGGACGAGACCGAGAGTCGCAATTGCCCGTAGCGCGGGGGATTCCAGCCCGAGGTCGAACACTCCGAGCCCGATCGGGCCGAGCACGGCACCGAGGAGCAGGAAGATGGCGACCTGTGGAACGCCGGTTCGCTCGACGAGCCCCGAGAGCAGGGACGCGACGAGAATGACGATCCCAATGAGCGCAACGGTCGCGGTAAAGCTCTCGAGGGTCATGGTGTGTGAATACTAGTGGAGTGGTTGTTAGATGTTGATAGCAGGCAGAGACGGGCAGTATGGCAGTATTGCCATGGCGGACATCGGACTGGCCCACACGATAGAGTCTCCCCATGGCAATACTGCCATATCGCCCTAACCGCCTGCTATCAACACCTCCCACTCAGTCCACTAGCCGCCGCGGAAGGGTTCCTCATGGACGTCGGCATCAGTATTGACGCAGGCGGGGTCCGGACCGGCGTTAGGTGCGACACGCCGTCAGGCTTCAGTGGTCATCTCGACGACGGCGCTCTCCTCCGATTCGGCCGCCTTTGCCGAAGCGGAGCGTTTCGTGAGGAGACGCCGAAGCAGCGGCGGAGCCATGAACGTGGTGACGAGCACCATGAGCATGAGCGCGCTGTATTCGCCGGCGTCGACCGCGCCGGCCGCGAGACCGGTTTGCGCGAAGATCAGCCCGACCTCACCGCGAGGGATCATCCCCACGCCGATGAGCGCTTTGCGCGCGCGTACCCAGACCGGCGCCCAGCCAGCTGCCAGCTTGGTCACGATGGCCACCGCGGTAAGCGCGATGCCCAAGACCACGACCTCGCGAGAGCCGAACGTTCGAACGTCGACGGCGGCTCCCACCGCGACGAAGAAGATCGGGACGAAGACGTTCGAGAGCCGCACGATGCCGCGCTCGATCGCGTGAGCCTGCTCCGTGGGTGCGAGCACGAGGCCGGCAGCGAACGCACCGACGATGAGCGCCGAACCAACCCGGGATGCTGCTACCGCAAGGAGAAACGCGAGCGCGAGCGCCATGGACGCCAGCGTGTTCTCCTTTCCGGTGCTCGCGATTCGCGCAAATACCCACGGCACGACGATCCGTCCAACCAGCAGCACCGCGGCAAGAAAGCCGAACGCGATTCCCGTCGCTCGTGCCACGCCCAGCACCGTGGGCGCGTTGCCAGCGACGAGGTCGCTCACGATGGCCAGGATCACGAGGCCGATGACATCGTCAATGACGGCCGCTCCCAGCACGATCTGTCCTTCGGCGCTCTTGAGCTCACCGAGATCGGAAAACACGCGCGCCGTGATGCCGACCGACGTCGCCGTCAGGGCAGCGCCGCCGACGATTGCCGGAATCAGCGGGAGACCGAGCGCACTACAGACGAGATATCCGAAAACGAACGGGAGCATCACTCCTACGACAGCCACCGTGGCGGCGGCCCCACCCACACTGAGCAGCCGCTTGAGGTCCGTCTCGAGGCCGATGCCGAACAGCAGGAGCACGACACCAATCTCGGCGATCAGGTGAAGTGACGGCACCGTCGGATCGATGAACCCGATCACCGAAGGGCCGAGTATCACGCCGGCAACCAACTCTCCCACCACCGCTGGTTGCCCGATGCGCTCGGCGAGCTCGCCGAGAAGCTTTGCCGAAGCGAGAATGACGGCGAGCAACAGCAGAAACCCCTCGACTGAGTTGCCGCCGTCGGGCGCGACGGCAACGAGCATCGTTGGGAGAAGCGGCTGCAAAGGCGTCATGTTTCTCCTCGATCGGTCATGTCATCTACGCAGATGGTACGTGATCGTTCGTGATCTCGGCAGCGCACCTTGGGGATAGCACCAGGTTCGGACGTTAGTTTACGCAGTCGACCGGGCCGTGCGCTCGTGCGAGGCCCTAACGTTCATGCAGGCTGGCTGGACATGTCTCAGGTCCCCTTCAATTCACTTCCGGACGACGCCCGCGTCTGGGTGTTCGGGGCGGCGGACGAGCTCCCCGCTTCGGCGTCGGAGCGCTTGCTCGGGGCGGTGGATGAGTTCCTCGCTCAGTGGCACGCGCATGGGTCGCCGCTTCTGTGCGGGCGCGAGTGGCGCGAGGCTCGCTTCCTGGCGATCGGTGTGGATCAGTCGACAGCCGGCGCCTCGGGGTGTTCGATCGATGGGTTGTTTCGAACGTTCGCGAGCCTCGAGCCGGAGCTGGGCACCAGCTTGCTCGGAGGCGGCCGCGTTTACTACCGCGATGCCGACGGCCGCGTGACTGCGGCGACCCGCAAGGGGTTCAGCGAGCTGGCACGTGAGGGCCGGGTAGGGCCGGAGACGCCGACGTTCGACACGTCCATCACGACGGCCGCGGCGTGGCGGCGGCAGTTCGAGCGGCCGGTTCGGGAGTCGTGGCACGCGCAGCTGATCGGCGTGTAACCGGTCTTGTCATCCCGAGCCGTCAGGCGAGGGATCCTCATCATCCCGATAGAGTGCTCTCTACCCCTCGCTTCGCTCGGGGCAGGCCGGGACCCTGAGGATCCCTCGCTGCGCTCGGGATGACAGAAAGCGTTAGGCAAGCCAGCTGTCGAGGTGGGCGGCGACGAAGTCGTTGTCGGTGAGCTCCGGGTAGCACCGACTCACTCGATCGATCTCCGCCGCCTGTCCTGGCGAGAGGCCCTCGTGTGGGTCGAGGCACCATATGCCTCGCAGGAGGCCCTGCCGGCGCAGCACCTCGTGAATCCCGGCGATGCATCCGTGAAACGCGTGACGCACGTCGAACACCGCGGCGTTCGCGTCGGTAAGCGCTGCACCGATGCGAAGCAGGTCCGCAGGCACCTGATCCGAATCGCTCGCGGCGCGCGCCTGGTCCAGGAGCTCGACGGCGCGACGCGTCCAGACCGCCCACTGTCCCAACAAGCCGCCGATGATGCGTCGCGGCGCCCGGCCGGCGCCGAACGGGAACGGGGTGACGAGATCACCGACGATATTGTCGTCGTTGCCGGTGTAGAGCGCGATGTCGTCGCGGCCGGAGGCTCCGATCGCGCGCACGACGTCGATCGTCTGATAGCGATCGAACGGCGCAATCTTCACGGCCACCGCGTTAGGAATTTCCGCGAAGTCGCGCCAGAACGCGTAGTCGAGCGGTATGCCCCCGACCGCCGGCTGTAGATAGAACCCGAAGAGCGGAATGACGTCGGCGACTGCTCGACAGTGAGCGATGATACGCTCGTGCGACGCGTCGCGCATGGCGGCGAGGCTGAGCAGACCAGCGTCGTAACCTAACGAAACGGCGAGCTCCGCCTCGCCGATGGCCTGCGTCGTGCCGCCGCAGACACCCGCGACCAGCGCGAACGGGGCGGTGAAGGATGCGCCCGCTGCGCCGAGGCGAGGCCGCGCCGCGCGTGCCGTCTCCGCGGCAAGCTCGAGGACGGGCCGCAAGAGCCCGTGCTTCGCGTCGCGAATGGCGAACTGGGTGGTATGCACGCCGACGGCGATGCCGCCCGCGCCGGCCGCGACGTAGTAGCGCGTGAGCGCCCGTTGGTGCTGCTCATCGAGCCGTCGCTCGGGCGTCAACGCGAGCGGATGCGCGGGAATCACACACCCGGATCGAATCGCGCGAAGGCCGGCGCTCTCTTTCGCGTGCACGTCAGAACTTGCCATCGCGAACCTCGAATTTCGTCGCCTTGCCGAGACGCCTGCCGCCGCGTGCAACCCAGCTGGCGACCCACTCGACCAGAACGTCGGTCGAGACCGTCGGTGGGCCGAACAGCGACTGCGCGAGCGTGGTATCGCTCAACAGCGCGTCCGGCGCCTCGCTGCCTTCGAGCCGCGGCGCCATGTCTAACAGGTTCCCCAGGCGCATGGCCGTCTCCCGAACGGACAGGCGCTCGGGACCGGTGACGTTGATCGCGATGGGCGGTGACGCCGCGAGCGTGAGCGCGCGGATGGCCTGCGCGTTGGCGTCGCCCTGCCAGATCACGTTCACGTAGCCCATGTCCACGCGCACGGGCTCTCCAGCGGCGACGCGATGCGCGATGTCGACCAGCACCCCGTACCGAAGGTCGACCGCATAGTTGAGGCGGACGATCGCGATCGGCGTCCCGCGCGTTCGTGATACGTGCTCGAGCACGCGCTCGCGTCCGACACACGAGTTCGCGTACTCGCCGATCGGCGTCAACGAGTCGCTCTCCCGCGAACCGCGGCCCGTTGCGGGCGAGAGCGGGTAAACGTTGCCGGTCGAGAACGCGACGATCCGCGAAGCCGCGTACCGTTCGGCGACCATCGCCGGAATGAGCGTGTTGACTGCCCACGTGAGCGACGGCAGATCCCGCGTGCCGAACTTCTGCCCGGCCATGTAGATCACGTTCGGCGCGTCAGGCAGCCGAGCGATGGCGGCGCGGTCACCCAGCTCGGCCCTGATGACGCGAACGCCGCCCTGCTCGAGACGGTTCGCAACGTCCGGCGACGAGAATCGCGAGACTGCCATCACCGCACGGCCGTCGGCGATCGTATCCGCTGCGCGACGGATCATGGTGACGAGCGAAGGTCCCATCTTGCCGCCCGCTCCCAGTACGATCACGTCGCCCGGTGTCCGGCGAAGCGCATCGATGACTTCCGGCGACGGGCGCGACAGCAGTTCCTCCAACTCCTCGTCGTCGCGAGGCGGCGATTGATTCACCAGGATTCGGCCCTCCATGCAGGATCACTCGTCCGAGGGGACGCGCACGTGCCTGACCCGTCAGGAAGATCGCCTGTGAGGGCTAATCACGCCAAGCGACTTGCGGTCCGGGAAGCAATCGCGGAAGGGTCAAGAGGGTCAGACCACTTGGACCGTTCTAGTGGTCTGACCCTCTTGATTGACTCTCTCGATCCCCGACGACGAACCGGCTAGCGGTTCACGATCACCACGGAGCGCGGCGGGGTGAGTTCGTTAGGCTCTGCCGGTGTGGCGACGGGGTCGCGGACCCACTGCGTGTCATCCACGACGTAGGCGTAACTGTGGCGTCCCGGCGCAAGCGCGAGCGTTACCGCCCAGCGCCCATCGCGGGCATCACGCTTCATCTCGATGCCGCGCGGATCCCAGCCGTTGAAATCGCCGGCCAGCGCCACGCGCGATGCGGCAGGGGCTGTCAGCATGAACTGCACGATCCGCAGCGTGTCGCGGATGGCCGACGCGACCGACGCGACGCTGTCTCCGATCACGACGGCACGACGGCTGCGAGCCATGCCCGTATCCACGCGATCCTGCATCCCGACGAGCATCACGAGCGCGATGCCGGCGGCAGTCGCCAGCGTGCTCGCGGACGCGGTCCGGGGCGTGCCCCCGCGCATCCGGCGAATCGTCGCCAGCGAGCGGGACCTGTTCGGCGTTAGGCGAGTCGATGCACCGACCATGGACGCAGGCGGCGGTGCTTCACGAACCAGGTCCATCAGTCGGCGTTTCGACGCCGGATCGACCGCGACGGGCGCGCGGAGCTCGGTAATGAGCGCCGCGAGCGGGTCAGGTGCCGGCAGACGGTCAGACACGATTCACCCCCTGAAGGATCTCACGCAGTCGCTCGCACGAGCGCTTCACACGCATCTTGAGCGCCGAGATGCCGGATCCGGTCACCGCGGACATC
Organism: Gemmatimonadota bacterium; assembly: GCA_046725585.1. GTDB lineage: Bacteria > Gemmatimonadota > Gemmatimonadetes > Gemmatimonadales > Gemmatimonadaceae > JAJKIV01. The sequence continues at coordinate 40,326 of JBKOYV010000244.1, forward strand.
TCTTCGTAGCTCAGTCCCTCGACGTAGTGGAGCAGGAATGCCTCCCGTTGATCTCGCCCGAGCTGGTCGAGTGCCCTCGCCATCTCTTCCCGGAGCGCCGCCCGCTCTGCCGGGTGTGCCTCCTCGGCTTCGGGCACCGCGTCACCCACCTGGTCCGGGAACAGCTTCTCGCGCCGGCGCCCGAGGGCGCTGACGGTACGGGCGCGGTTCACGAGAATGCGAAGCAGCCAGGCGCCGAAGCGTTCACGCTCCTCGTAACGGCCGAGAGCGCGGTAGGCGCGCAGGAACGTGTCCTGCACGACCTCCTCGGCATCTTCGCGATTGCCGACGAGGTGGATGGCGAAGCGGACGTAGTGATCGAAGTAGCGCTCGACCAGGATCGAGAACGCTTCGACCTCTCCGCTCAGAACTCGTCTGACTACGGCCGCGTCGGATTCCACGAAGAAATAACTCGCCGATATCGGAGAGGGTCACATCGGCTGCCGGGCGCTTTCCCGTTGCCCGACTGCCGCCGGCGCCTGCCGCTAACTTCAAGCCGCTGCCTGCACCGGCACGAGCCCGCTCGGACAGCCAGTTGCGAGCAATGAGTCCTCAGGCTCGAGCCTGGAATCTACCTTCCGACTTTCCCGCAAACCCCACGGAGCTTCCATGCACCCGAGCATCAGGACGGTCGCTGAGCAGTTTCGTATCACGACAAACCTGTTCATCAAGGCGATGAGCGGGATCGACAAGGACGCAGCCATGCGCCGGCCAGGTCAGCTGTCGAATCC
>JBKOYV010000035.1:0-26476 GCA_046725585.1 Gemmatimonadota bacterium
GCTCTTCCCGGCACCCTGAGCATGGGCGGCACTCGGGGAGAGGACACCAGCAGCAATCGTCAGGGCGAGTGCTCGAATCGCCAATCGGCAGGGTGTCCCGCGCCTGTGTTCACATCGCATGGCAATGGCGGCAGAGAATCCTCGAATCCAATGGAACCCGCCATGAACGTATCGCCCGGCTTAGCCTGCGTCACGACCGATCAACGATCAAGGGGTCAGAGCCCTTGAAGGCGATCAAGGGGCCAGAGCCCTCGATTTTTTCAAGGGCTCTGACCCCTTGATCCCTCGATTTTTCAAGGGCTCTGACCCCTTGATCCTTTGGTCGACCTTGACCGGCCTTACGGACCTACGGTTTCGGCGCCGGGCGGGTCGTATCCGGCGGCGTCTTCTTGATGTCCTTCTTGAGGTGTTTGATGTTCGTTTTCGTGGCCTTCGCCGCGTTGTTCGCGTTCGTCTTCGTGGCTGATGCGGCGTGACTGGCGTTGGTCTTCGTCGCGCTCGCCGCATGGCTGGCGTTGGTTTTGGTGGCGCTGGCAGCGTGCTGGGCGTTCGTCTTGGTCGCCTTTCCGGCCGCCTTGGTGTTGTGCGCGGTCGTCTTCGCCGCCTTGTCGACCGACGTCCCGGTCTGCCGCCCCACCTTCTGGGCCGTGCCTTCCTTCTTGACGGTGTCCCGCTTCGTCGTATCACGCTGCTGCGCATGGCCCACGCTCGGCGCAGCGACAAGGGCGATTGCGAGGGCAATCAGCTTCATCCGATGCATACCACGTCCTCACTGTTGAGTCGATTCATGCACAACACAGTGCAAGACGCGGACACAACTCGCGCCACGTGTCGAACCGAGTCGTTGCGATTCGACGAATTTCGACGACCTCGACGCGCGAAGCTTAACGTTTGATAAATGGATCGACTGGTTCGACCTTTCGACGCCGCGATCGCCACGCCCACGCCGTCCGGCATTCATTCAACCTCGACACTGTGACATCTCATTCCTCTGCGCTCTTTCGTTTCCACGTGTCCGGCGGTGCTCGCGTCGCGGCACGCAATGCGATCGCAACGATCGGTCTCATCATCATCGTGCTCGGCTCTGCGCCGGATCCGTGGGCCTGGCTTCGATTCCTCGCCGTCGGAGTGGCGGCGAGCGGCGTTGGCAGCGGCCCGCTCATCGGACTCACACTGATCGCGCTCGGGCTCGCACGCGACGCCGTGCCGCGCCTAACGCTTGGACTCGGTGGCTGGACGCGGTCGCTGCCCGTCACCGGCGTGCAACACCGTCGGGGCGTCGCATACGCGCTGCCCATCATCCAGCTCCCGCTCGCGGCAGCCCTCGTGGTCGCGGCAATCCTCACCGCCACCGCATACCACCTCCCACTTTCCGCGCCGAAGCTGCTCGGCGCGCCGATCGCGCTCGTGGCGGCGGGCGCGGCGGCGGTGCCGGCGCGTCGAGGGATCCTCAGCGCGCCGTGCTTCCTGGCATCGGCGCTCGCAGCGTCGCTTGGCCACTGGATGACGCTCGCCGTCGCTCTCGCGCTGTTCGTTGCCGCGGAGCTCGTTGCCGGTGCGCTGCGATTCCCGGCCCGACGCTTGGCGGCGGCCGCGTGGGCGATGCCCGGCATGCTTCCGATGTTCAGATTCACGTGGCGTGCAGTCGGGTGGCGACTGCTCGCGCCGCTTCCGCTGCCGGCGCTCGCGCTCGCCGCTGCGTGGTTCTATACGCGCAACAATGAGCTCGTTGCACCGGAGCTCGGCTTCGTGGCGCGACTCTGGAGTGTGGTCGCGCTCGCGCTGTACGTCGGCGCCGTTGCCGACGTCGTCGTGACCAGGCGGCCCTCCTGGCCGTGGATACGATCGCTTCCGTGGTCGAGCACAGCCCGTACCGTGGACGATGCTATTGCGATGGGCGTGCCGGGCACGGTCATCGCGCTCGCGTCCGGCATCGTCGACGCACGCACCGTGATCGTGTCGCTCGCGATGCTGCCCCCGATCGTCACGCTCGCGGTCCTGCTGCTGCATGGGGCGCGGCGACGCCTAACGCGCGTGAGCAGCGCGCTGGTCGTGACCGGCATCGCGCTGGGAGTCGCGGTCGCCTTCTACCCGCTCCTGTCGGCGGCCGCGTTGGCGACGACGCCGCTTCTCATCCGCGCCGCCGCTCGACGCGACCGGCGCCAGATCGTGACCGGCTGGCAGGAGCTGCACCACGACGCCGCGGGAGACTCCCTCGCGTGGAGCGCGCGATGATCTCGCTCCACGACGTGCGATTCAGCTACGCCAAGGGCACGACCGTGTTCGCGTGCGACACGCTCGATGTCGGACCGGGTGTTACGTTGCTGCTCGGACCGAACGGCGCCGGGAAGAGCACGCTGCTCAAGCTCATCTCGGGCGTCGAGCAACCGACGACCGGTTCCGTGTCCGTCGACGGTCACGACCTGTGGCACGACGAAGTAGCCGCCCGTGCCGCGCTGGCGTACGTACCCGAGCATCCGGATCTCACGCCGTACGCGACGGTCGGCGAAGTGATGGGGCTCGTGTGCCGTCTTCGAGGCCGCCACGCGGACGACGGCGCCGGTGCGCTGAAGGCAGTCGGCCTCCAGGAGCTGGGGGACCGATCGGTGCGCGAGCTGTCCATGGGGCAACGGCGTCGGGCGGTGCTTGCCGCGGCGTTCATCGGCGAGCCGACGACACTGCTGCTCGACGAGCCACTCGAGGCGATGGACCGGGCCATGCGGCTCTGGCTCACGTCGTGGATCAGCGACGCGAGCGAGCGGGAGGCGACGATCGTCGTCGCCACGCACGACGTCGAGCCCTTCGTGAGCCTGGCGCGGCGCGCGATCGTCGTCGCGCGCGGCGTGCCACGAGTCGTCTATCCCCTGCCCGACGAGCACGATGAGAGGATGACGCTCCTCGATCGCGCGGCGCGCGGCACGCTAGCTTAACGGGCATGATCCTGAATTCGTTCCGCGTCCAGGCTACCTCGATCGTCGCCATCTTGGTCGCCGCCGGCACGGCGTCCTGCGCGCGCAATCCGGCTCCGGCCACATCGACGCCCGGGAAGGTCGCGGGCGTACCGCATCCCGCGCCGACTGCGCTCCCAGCGCCGCGCCCCGGCGCCTTCGACCCGCGCGCACCACTCACGCCGGCCCAGGCGAAGTGGGTGGACAGCACGCTCGCGACGCTCCCGCTTCGCGATCGCGTCGGGCAGATGGTGATGGTCTGGGTCCTGGGCGACTACACGAGCGACGGCGACTCATCGTTCGCCGAGGTGCGCCGTTGGATCGAGCGCGACCACATCGGCGGCGTGAGCATGTCGTTAGGCACCCCGATTGAGGTCGCGGCCAAGATCAACAACATGCAGCGGCGGTCGCGGGTACCCCTGCTCACCTCCGCGGACCTCGAGCCCGGCCTGGGGCGCCTCGAGGGTGGAACGTTCACGCATTACCTGCTCGATGCCGGCAGCGCCACCGTATTCCCGAGCGCGATGGCGATCGCGGCAACAGGCCGCGATCAGGACGCGTACGACGTGGCGAAGATCATCGCGCAGGAAGCTCGCGCCGTGGGGATTCAGATCAACTTCTCCCCGGTCGTCGACGTCAACAACAATCCATCGAACCCGGTCATCAACACGCGATCGTTCGGCGAGGACCCGCAGCGCGTCGGACGCCTGTCGGCCGAGTTCGTGCGCGGGACGCAGGACGGCGGCGCGGTATCGACCGCGAAACACTTCCCGGGCCACGGAGACACCGACATCGATTCGCACGTCGGCCTTCCGATCGTCGGCGCGAGCTGGACGCGGCTGGATACGCTGGAGCTCGTGCCCTTCCGCGCCGCGATCAACGCGGGCGCCGGCATGGTGATGACCGCGCACATTGCCTTGCCAGCCGTCGAGGGTGACTCGACGACGCCGGCGACCCTCGCGCCCAAGATCATCACGGGCGTCCTGCGCGACTCGCTTCGGTTCGGTGGCGTCGCCATCACCGACGCGATGACGATGGAAGGCGTCGGCAAGGGATACAGCGTGGAAGAGAGCTCGGTGCTGGCGGTCAAGGCGGGCGCCGACATCATTCTCAAGCCGAGCGACCCGACGAAGGCGATCGACGCGGTGGTAGCCGCCGTGGAGCGAGGAGAGATCGCACGGTCACGCATCGATTCGGCCGCCCGGCGCGTGCTCGAGCTGAAAGCCCGCACGGGTGTCGCGCTCTACCCGCTCGCGGATCTCGACGCCTTACGCGAGGTCGTCGGCTCGCCGGAGCATCGCGCCCTCGCGGCCGACATCGCGCGGCGGGCCGTGACGCTGCTCCGCGACACCGGCCCACTCCTCCCTGTAGCCGGTCGGCGCGTGGTGGTCGTGCAGTACATGCCGGAGACCGAACTTCGCGCGGGCAAGATCTTTGGTGGCGACATCCGGGCAGCGATCCCCGGCGCGCGCGTGATCAAGATCTCGCCAGCGACGTCCGTCAGCGATCTCGATTCGGTGGCTCGCCAGGTGACTGGTGCCGAGCGCGTGATCGTCGCGGCGTACGTCCGCAGGATCGAGGGTGAGGGTCGCCCCGCGGTGCCGCCCCACATCGCGAAGTGGATCGACGATCTCGCGCGGAAGGAAAAGGTGGTCGCCGTAGCGCTCGGGAACCCGTACCTGATCCGGCAGTTCCCGAGCGTGCAGACATACCTTGTGACGTACGGCGTCAGTGACGCGCTCGAGCGCGCGGCAGCCGATGTCGTGCTCGGCCGGGCTCCAGTAACCGGGACCACGCCGGTGTCGCTACCGGGGTTCTTCCGGCGTGGAGACGGAATACGGCGTTAGGCTGCTGGCTGCACGCAGCTGCTCGCTGGTAGCCGAGTGCTGCGCGCTACTGCCGCTTGCTCCGAGCTGCTGCTATTAGGCGCAACGCGCTGCCCTGTCATCCTGAGGCGTCAGCCGAAGGATCCTCATCGTCCCGGTAGAGGGGCTCTGTTCCCAGTCCCCCGCTCCCTGTTCCCGGGCGCGCGCCTCCGGCGCGCCTTCGATTCCCGATTCCCGATTTCCGATTCCCGACTCCGCACCCGGTACGTCGATAGCACGCACCCGCCGTCGATCACGCGCGACTCGGCGAGCTCGAGGGAGATGCGACGACCCGCGTCACGGAAGAACGGCACGCCTGAGCCGAGGAGGATCGGGTGTACGTTGAGACCGACTTCGTCGATCACGCCGGCCGCGAACAGCGACTGCGCGAGCTCGCCGCCTCCCATGACGCAGATGCCCTTGCCGGGCTGCTCCTTGAGGCGGCGGACGAATTCACCGGCGTCCTCCCTAACGAGATCCGCGCCGTGGCCCACGCGGTCGAGCGTGCGCGAGAAGACGTACGTCGTAATCCCCTTCATTCCGCCGCCGCCACCACCGCCGCCCTGCCCCACCGCCACCTCCCACGTCTTTCGGCCCATGAGCATCGTGTCGATCGACGCCCAGTAGGTGCTCATGACTTCCTGGACATCGCGGCTGAAATGAAGCCAGTCCATCGACCCATCGCTGGGTGCGATGAAGCCGTCGAGGCTGCAGGCGGCGCCGTAGGTGACGATACGCATCGTTGTTTTCCTCCTCGTGGGGTGTGTCGTGGTGCCGGAGGCGCCAGCGGTCTATACTACGTTGGCGTTTAGTTTCAAACTATATCACCATTTAGAAACGTCAAGCCCGTGAGCCCGCGCCCGCGAAAGGTCAGTGATGAGGAGGTCTTCGCCGCCGCGCATCGCGCGACGAACCGGCTCCCCCCGAGCGAGCTCACGCTTGCCGAGATCGCAGCCGAAGCCGGCGTGACGGCCGGCGCGCTGGCGCAGCGCTTCGGGTCGAAGCGAGAGCTCCTCCTCGCGCTCGCGCGCGCGGCCGCCGGATCGACCGGAGATTTCATCACGCAGCTCAAGGCGGCGCACCGCTCCCCGCTCGCGGCCGTTCGAGCCTACGCCGAGTGCATGGCGCAGCTCGCACAGTCGCCGGCGGCGCTGGCGAGGAACCTCGCCTACCTCCAGATCGATCTCGCCGACCCCGATTTCCGCGAGCAACTCGCGGTGCAGGCAAAGGCGACGCGCGCCGGCCTCGTCGAACTATTGACCGCCGCCGTCGCTGCCGGTGAGCTCAAGCGCAGCACGGACGTGGCTGCGCTCGCCCGCACGGTCGAGGCGATCGTGAGCGGCTCGCTCATGACGTGGGCGTTCTACAGCGAGGGTCCCGCCGAGCGCTGGATCCGCGACGACGTGAATGCCGTGCTGGCGCCGTACCTGCGCGACGACGCGCGAGCACCGACGAAGCGACGAACCAGAGCCTAGAGTGCGTCGAAGAATCCCGGACAGGCCCCTACGAGACGATGCCGCTCACCGCGGCGGCCGCATCGTCGACCTCGGCCTCCGTGTTGTAGTAGTGCGGCGACAGCCTAACGGCCGTCTCGATACCCTTCGCGTCGAAGTCATAGATCCCGAACTCCCTGAGCGACGAAACCGTATTGATTCGCCGGTCCCTGAGCGCACGCACGATCGCGTCGGCGGGGCGCCCGTCGGCCGTCATCGTCACGATGGCGCACCACGCCGCGCCGCGGTCGAGCACGCGGACTCCGCGGATCGCGCCTAACGCGGTACGCAGCCGGTCGGCAAGCGCCCAGGCGCGCGACCGCGCTGCTTCGACGCCGACATCGAGCGCGTACCGCGCCGCCGCGGCCTGGCCGAGCACGAGCGCATACGGGAACTCCCAGTCCTCGTAGCGGCGCGCGGTGGGAGCGACCGCGTAGGCGCCGGCGCTCACCCATCGCGCCCCTCGCATGTCGACGTACAGTGGATGGTCGCCGCGCTCGAGCGCGCGGTCCGATGCGTACATGAACCCGATCCCGCGCGGACCCCGCATGAACTTTCTCGCCGTGGCCGACAGATAGTCGCACCGCAAGCGAGCCACGTCGATCGGGATCTGACCCACCGCCTGACACGCGTCGACGATATACGGGACGCCGGCCTCCTCGCACACGAGGCCCACCGCCTCCACGTCCTGCACGAGCCCCGAGTTCGTCGGGATCCACGACACGGCGACGAGGCGGGCACGCCGGTTACGCAGCGTGGCACGCACCGAATCCGGATCGACGCCGCCCTCGGGCAGATCGTCCGCGTGCACGATCTCGACGCCCAGCCGCTTCGACAGCGCGAGGTACTGGATCTGGTTGGACGTGTAGTCGCACCGCGTCGTGACGATGACGTCGCCGGGACTGAAATCGAACGAGCTCAGGGCCTGGATGAAACCCGCGGTCGCGTTGGCGACGACGGCAATGTTTTCGCTTCGCGCGCCGACGATATCCGCGAGGTGCTCGTAGCCGCGCGCGATCTCCTCGGCCCGAAGGTCGGCCGCTTCATAGCCGCCGATCTCGGCCTCGAGCCTAACGTGATTCGTGATCGCGTCGATGACGGGCTGCGGCATGAGCGCCGCGCCAGCGTTGTTGAGATGATTGCGATGCTCGCAGCCGGGCGTATCGGCACGCCACGTGGCTACGCTGTCGGTAGTAAGAATGGACATGGAGATGCGGGCTGGTCGTCGGCGGTCGAGTCGTTGGAATTACACTCATTGCCTGGCGGCAAGCAATCCACGACATTGCAGTCGTCTCCATCATGAATGCTGCTCATGGGTTCTGAAAGCGATCGCACCCGCACGCTCCACCTCGACCTCCGGCACCTCCGACTCGTCCAGGCCGTCGCGGAGTCGGGGGGACAGACGCGTGCCGCGCGGCGGCTCAACCTCACGCAGTCCGCGCTGAGTCACCAGCTCCGCGAGCTCGAGAGCCGAATCGGCGCGCCACTGTTCATCCGCGCGAGCCGACGGATGGTCCTCACCGCTGTGGGCGAGCGCATCCTCGGCACCGCCCGCCGTGTTCTCCACGAAGTGGAGACCCTGGAGCGCGACCTCGTGTCGGAATCGAGCAGCGGTGGCGCAGGGGTCGTCCGACTCGCGACCGAGTGCTACACGTGCTACCACTGGCTGCCGGGCGTGGTCACCGCGTTCCGGCAGGAATGGCCTCGGGTCGACGTCCGCATCGTGGCCGAAGCCACCGCGGATCCGGTGCGCGCCCTGCTCGATGGTGCCCTGGATCTCGCCATCGTCGCGGGCGACGTCGATGAACGGCGACTCGGGTGTACGGCGCTGTTCGAGGACGAGCAGGTGGTCGTGGTCGCGCCGAACCACCCGCTCGCGACGCGCGAATTCGTGACGCCCGAAGACCTGCGCGTCGAGCACCTGATCCTGTATACGATCCACAGCACCGAGAGCTCGGTGCTTCGCGAGGTGCTGAGGCCCGCGGGCGTCGAGCCAAGGCAGCTCACGCGCGTTCAGCTGACCGAAGCGATCGTCGAGCTCGTGAAGGCCGGGCTGGGCATCAGCGTGCTCGCCCGATGGGCGATCGCGCCGCAGCTGCGTGACGGGTCGCTCGTGGGTGTGCCCCTGACCGCGCGCGGCTTCCATCGCCGCTGGTGGGCGGTCACGCGTCCGCACGAGGCGACGCCGGCGTACCAGCAGCGCCTGCTCGACTTGTTAGGCCGCCATCTGCGGGGTGGCCCGGCCCCGGCTGCCGATCTTCAATTGCGCGCCTGAGCGCCGTATGCATCCAGACAGGGGACCAGTCGGATAGGAGCGGAAACAGCGGGTCCAACCACTCATCACGCCCGGTCTCGCCTGATCACGCTCGGCTGTTTGCGACCTCCACCGCGGCCGAGATTGGCCGCATGCTCGCGCGCACCCTGCGACTCCTTGCGCTCGCCGGTGTCCTCGGCTGCCTCGGCGCCGAAACCACCGCGGGGCCCGAGCCCCTGTCGCGGGACGGGCGGCCGATCCTGTTCATCGGCAACAGCCTTACGTACTTCAACGACCTCCCGCTCATCGTCGAAGCGCTTGCGGACTCGGTGCCCGGCCTGACCCCGGCCGAACGACTCGCGCCCGCGATGGCGGCGTTCCCCGACTACGCGCTCGAGGATCACTGGGTCAATGGGACCGCAGTGCGCGCGATCGACCAGGGCAAATGGAGCATCGTCGTCCTGCAACAGGGCTCGTCGGCCCTCGAGGAGAGCCGGGTGAACCTCCGTGCGTGGACGAGAAAGTTCGACGAACGGGTACGCGCGGTTGGGGCGCGAACGGCCATGTACGCCGTCTGGCCGCTCGCGAGCCGGCAGTTCGACTTTGACCGCGTCAACGAGTCGTACACACTCGCCGCCACCGACGTGAGCGGCATGCTGTTCCCGGTTGGCGAAGCGTGGCGGGCCGCCTGGCGTCGCGACCCGAACCTCGAGCTTTACGCGCCCGACGGCCTGCATCCGAGCGTGCGCGGCTCGTACATCGGCGCCCTGGTGATCGCGTCGATGATCCTCGATCGCTCGCCGGTCGGGATGCCGGCGCGAGTTTCCCTGCGCGGCGGCGCGATCGTCAGCATCCCGCCAGCCGACGCGGCCGTGCTGCAGGAGGCCGCGTCGGAGGCGATCACGAAGTTCGGGAAGCGTTAGGCGTCAGTAGATGTAGACGCGCGCCCCGACCGGGATCATGTCGTAGAGCCACTCGATGTCTTCGTCGCGCAGACGAATGCATCCGTGGGTGGCCGCCGTCCCGATCGACGACTTGTGCGGCGTGCCGTGCAGCAGGAAGCCGTTCCCGGTGTCGAGCATGTGGCGGCCGAGCTCACCATCGATCTGCCGGTTGAGCGTACCGACCGGAGGAATGAACAGCGTACTGTCGAAGATGACCTCCTCGTCCGTCGGCAGGTACGCGAACTCGCCAGTCGTCGGGTCGACCACACCGACCTGCTTCTCCCGAACGTCGAGGACGCGACGATCGCTGAGCACCGTGTTGCCCGCACTCATCGTCGCCAGCTTCAGCCCGTGCTCCCGCGCGACTTCGGCGTAGTGCCACTCGGGCGGGATCCATATGGGGTTCTCCTTCTTCGCGATCACGGTGCGGACGCCGCGCGGCGTTTCGAATCGCCACGTCCTGCCGGCGTACTCCAGCGTCTCATCGGTCGATACCGCGATCGGTGCCTTGAGCAGCGTGTCGGGCCCGATGATGGCCCAGAGTTGCCGATCGTTGAGCGAGACGACGATGCGAAGCCCGTTATCCCGGTCTGCGGCGAGCCGCGTTCTCACCGACGTCATGCTATCGGCGCGCGAGCGATACGTCGCGATCGGCTGGCCGGACCGCGCGATTGAATCGGCGGAGGATCGAACGGACGCGGCGATCGCCGATGCGTCGATCCCCGCGCCGACGTCGCGCACGGGCGTTTGCGCCCTACCTAACGAGCCAACCGCGACGAGCGCGAGCAGGGCAAGCACTGCTGCGCTCACCACTGCCCGCACCGCCGCGCTGTTGCCCGGGCAATCCATCACCCGGATCCGGGCGCGCCGCCCGACTTGTTCATCCCTTCGACGAACGGCGCGACCGTGAAACCGGTCCATCACTTCCCCCGTGACCGACCTTACCGCCACTTCAGGCCGATGATGACGGGGACCCACCGGGTCTCCTCACCTTCGGTGTACGCGCTGGTGTAGCGCGACTCGACGAAGAAGCTCGCCCCGCCGATGGGGAACGCCAAGCCGGCGCCACCCGTTAGGCCGCCCTTGGTGACCGGGCTGCCCTGGAAGGCGCTCTCGACGTCGTTGTCACTCCGATCGGTGTTGTAGAAGTCCGTGAATCGGAAGACACCACCGCCGCCGACCAGGTAGAGCGCACCGCGGCGCTCGGCGCCGAACCGCATGAGGTCGAGCGTTAGGTTCGCCGTGGCCGACCAGATGTTCGGATCGTCAGGCTGCGCGGTGAGGCCATTCGTGCCTGCAGGACGTCCATTGAAACGCGCATAGCCCAGATCGAGCCGGAAGCCGAGCGGGCTGCTCAACGGCTGATAGCCGATCGGCACAGTGACGTTGAAGCCCGTCTTGTAGAAGTCGTTGACCGCGCCGGTCGGGACGTTCGGGCCGGCGCCGAGGCCGAGGTACCACCCGCCGCGTCGCGTGCCGTACGACTCGCTGCTCATCGTTGGAGTGACGGGCGTGCGGATTGTGTCACTGGTCGTGGTGGTCGCTGCGGCCGCGCGCGCAATCGAGTCCGCGCGAGCGGTCGAGTCGCGCACGATCGAGTCACGACGCGCCTGCTCCAGTCGGGCGAGCGAGTCGGCCCGCGTGATCGAATCCTGCCGCATGCGCTCGAGGCGGGCGAGCGAGTCGGCGCGCGCGACGGAGTCGCGAATGAACGCCGAGTCACGGCGTATGGCGACCTCGCCTTGCGATTCCTTGGTCACGCGAACTCTCGTCTGCGAGGTCGTCGTGCGGCGCGTGGTATCGGCCTGCGCCGAAGCCGTCGAGGTTGCCCCGAAAACGAGCGCTACCGCCACCGCGCTCGCCAACGAAAATCGAACATTCATAAATCCTCCCCACACTGTCGCCACTCGTGTCAGGCCCCGTGGGCGATTGGCGGGCGGGGCATCCACCTCCTCTGACTTACCGGGAAAGTTCAGGTGTTTCGTTCCCGTCGCCATCGTCGGCGGCACCCCGAGCGGCTCCAGCGGCCGCTGCACCATGGGGGTACAAAGCATTCGGCGTGCCGCGGAGACGCAATACAGTGGCACGTTACACGCCGAGACGCCTAACGCCAAAATGGCTGTCCGGGTGTGACACGGTCGGGGCAGGAAAATCGAAGCGGCCCCGACCGAACGCCGCCGAGGCCGCCTAACGCCTAAATCGAAGCGCGACGCCGCGCTCGGACGTCAGTTCGCCGCCGGCGGCACCGTCTTCCAGAAGTCGATCCCTCCGGCCTGCTGTCCGACATCGACGGTCGCGACCGTTCGCAACGCACGCAGATCGATCACTTCCACCGTCCCTGGTTCCGACCCGATTCCCTCGACGGTCACGAACGCGTAGCGGTCGTCGGGCGAAATGACCACACCGCTCGCGACTTTGCGCGTTGTCGGCAGTAGTGCGATTTCCTTGCCACTGGCGAGATCGACGATCGAAACAGACTGCCCCCGCTTGTTCGTTCCGACGAGCAGCTTGCCATCGTGCGACGCGGCAAGGTTGTACACGCCCGGTCCCATGGGGAATCGCCGCGTCATCGTCCACGTGGCCACGTCGATCTCGACGACATCGCTCGACTTGTTGCAGGCGACGTAGACCTTCGACCCGTCGGCCGATGGCTGCGCCCACGTGGGCGAACACGAGACGTCACTCGGCTTGGGCGGCTCCATTCCATGACCCGCGTGATCCCCGGCGATTCCCGATTCCCGATTCCCGATTCCCGACAGCGCGCCGACGACGCCCCTCTCGGCCCCCTTCTTGAGAACGAAGTGGCGCGCCACGGCCAGCGTTCGCGTGTCGATCTCGACGAGCGCGTCATCCATCATGCACGCCGAGTAGTGCTTCGAGCCATCGCGGTTGAGCCGCGAGCCGTGTGGCATCGTACACGTCGTGATCCGCGCGACTTCCGCCATGTCGTCGACGTAGACCACCGACACCGACGACGGTTTCATCTCGCCGTACAGGTTGAAGTTCACGACGTACGCGTAGAGTCCGTCGGGCGAAAGCTGCAGCGTCGCGGGGAACAGCCCCAGCGTGACGGTGCCTTTCAGCGAGTCACCGACGGTGGTGAACTTCCACAGCGCTCCGTTTGGGAAGCCGTGCGCGGTGGAGACATAGTAGTACCGTCCATCGGGTGAGACTCCGAGCCCGTGCGGCCCGACCGGCTCGGTGGGATTGCGTCCGATCTTCGACATGCCCTCGACCGTCGCGCCGTGCTTGCCGAACCTAACGAGTGAGATGCGATCGTTCCCCTCGCTCGCTACGAACAGCAGGTAGTCGACGGTAGGCGCCTGCGGCTGCGCGCTCGTGCTGCTGGCTGCCGGCCGCTGATCGCCAGCTGGTCGCTGAGCACCCACGAGCTGAGGGACGAGCAAGCCGGCGCCCAGGGTCGCCCAGCGACGAGCACGACTCAGCCACCAGCGGCTCGCGCCGGTCACGGCACCACCCTATTGGGCTTCGGATTCACTCGAACGATCCAGAGGCCGTTGTTGAAGTCGTTCACGTACGCGAGCCCGTCCTTCGGGTTCACCACCACTCCCCACGTGAACGCCGCGTTCTTCGTGTTGCCATTCATGTCGGCCGTGTTGAGCGATGCCACCTCCCGGCCCTGCTCGCGAAGATCGCCCCTGAGCTCACCCGAGATGTCGAACACGTGGAACCCGGCGTCGTACGCGCCGATGTACAACGTGTCGCCCACCGCCCAGTAGTTGTGTACCCCGCCGTTCTCCGGCACATACCACGCGACCGACTTCGGATGCTCGATGTCGCTCACGTCGATTACTTGCAGGGTGCCGTACATGCGGCTCGCCGACGCATCCTTCGCGCCCTCCACCGGAGCGTTGCGATAGACCTCGTCGCCGATGAACACGTAGTGGCCGTCGCGCTGCCGCCACGCCGTGTGCGTCCCGCGCGTAAAGCCGGCGCCGGACACCGCCTCGACCTCGGCGTACAGCGAATCGAGGTTGTACTTCATCTGCGAGACCATCACCGGCTTGTCGGGCCGGCCGCCCCACTTGCCGTTGCCGATGTCCAGGATCACGAGGCCGTCGTTCCAGTAGCTCGCGTACATGAGCCCATCATGGATGTCGAGGTCGTGTACGTAGCGAGCGGGGTCCGGCCGCGCCGTCTTGAACTCCGTCACGCGTTTCGGCTTGGCTGGATCATTGATGTCGATGACATCGATCGCGCCGGTCCCGTCGTTCGTGAGGAAGACGAACTTGCCGTACTTCGGATTCTCGTACAGGTAGACAGAGTGCACGCCGCCGGTGACGCCGTCGGTGAAGTCCGCGATCTGCTTCGGGTGAAGCGGATCGCGCGTGTCGGCGATGACGATGCCGTTCTTGCGGTCCGCGGCGCCCTCGCGCGTCAGTACCATGTAGCTCCCGTCGGCCGTCGTCTGCATGTCGTTCACGAGGCGCGTGTTCACCACGATAGAGTCGACGATCTTGGGATCCGCGGGGTTGGTGACGTCGATCGCGTACACACGGTCGCCCCCGCCGTGGGTGCCGAGGTAGGCGACCCTCCCGTTCGGGTGGATCCACACTTCCGACGTCGGGAACGCCGTCCTCGGCAGCCGCCCTACCACGGTCACCGACCGCCTAACGTCGCGCGGCTCCAGGTGCACCACCGTGCTCGCCTGCTTCGCACCGAGGCTCGCCGTGATGAGGTAATCGCCGGGCTCGTAGCCGACGAACGCGCCGTCCTGATCGAGCTGCCCGTTGCCCGGCGACACGAACCATGTCGGCGTGAGCCCCGCGACATCTCGCCCGGCCGCGTCGTTCGCGGAGACCTTGAACCGGATGACGTCGCCCTGGCGCGCCTTCGGCTTGGTGGGCGTGATCGCGAGGCCGCTCAAGGCGGACGACACCACCTCCACGGCCTTCGTCGCGCGTGCCGAGCCGGCCTGCGCCGTGAGCGTCGCCTTGCCGGGGGATACGGCCGTCAGCATCCCGTCGGTATCCACGCGCGCAACGTTAGGCGCGCTCGTGGTCCAGCGGATGGCGTCCCGCGATCGGTCGTTGACCTTCGTGAACGCCAGCGCCGACATCCGGAGCTGCTGACCGACGACGATCCTGCCGACCGCCGTCCGAAGCTCCACGCGGCTCGCCGGTCCGGGCACCAGGTGAATCTCGAGCGGCTGCACCTTGGGCCGAGTTCCGGGGACCAGCGCGACGACGTTGATCGGCATCTTGCCGACCGAGCTGGCGATCAGAGTCCCCGCCGAATCGACCTCCCCCTCACCCTGCCCACCCTGTGCGACGAACCGGATGATCGCGTTGTCGATCTTCCGCCCTCCGGCATCTCGCGCTTCGGCGGTGAACCGCACAGTGTCACCGGCCGTTACCTCGTGCGTGCTAGGCGTGATGACGATTCGCGCGATCGGGGAGTCGGGGATGTTTGGCGCGGGCTGCTGGGCCTGCAAGGTCGCGAGCAGCACGAACCGGGCGGAAATAAGCAAGGACATGGGTGTATTGATTGGGAGCGGGAGCGAAGGGGACGGACACTTCGGCCGGTCCAACGTCGGAGGGCGGGAGAGCCATGTCAATGCGGCTCGAACCAATCCACATGGCTCTGACGCGCGCAGCGACACTGGCCGGCCGTTGACGAGCCGCCGGCCCGCCGATAGCTCTACGCAGGCCTCTATCATCGGAGCGCACAATGGGGAAGCAGACGCGGGGACTGGGGACTGGGGACTGGGGACTCGGCACTCGAGACGAATCCGAGCGGCCGGGCGATGTGGTCTCCATGCCAGCGACGTCGGACGGTACGTTAGGCAGTTCCCGTGTGAGTCGGCGCGAGTTTCTCGGCGCCGCCGCTATGAGCGTGGCGGCGCTCACTATCCCGAAGTCCGCCGAGTCCCCAGTCCCCAGTCCCCAGTCCCTGGGTCGTGCCTTCCGCGCCCCTCAGCCCATCGGGCTGCAGCTGTACACGGTGCGCGACCTAATGCAGAAGGACGTGCACAACACGCTGAAGCAGGTCGCCGCCGTGGGCTATCGCGAGGTCGAATTCGCGGGGCTGTTCGACAAGAACCCCAAGACCGTTGCCAAGTGGCTCACAGAGAGCAAGCTGACGTCCCCGTCGAGCCATGTCCCGCTCGACCGTCTCAAGAACAGCCTGCAAGCCGTGGTGGATCAGTGCCGGACGTTAGGCAACGACTTCATCGTCTGTCCGTGGATCGACGAGTCCATGCGGAAGAGCGCCGACGACTGGCGCCGCATCGGGGCGGACTTCAACAAGATCGCCGACCAGGTGAAGCGCGCGGGGATGCAGTTCGGCTATCACAACCACGACTTCGAGTTCAAGCAGGTCCCGAGTGGCGAGATGGGCTATGACATCCTGCTCAAGGAGTGCGACCCGAAGCTCGTGAAGATGGAGCTGGACCTCTTCTGGGTCACGAAGGGCGGCCAGGACCCGCTGGCGTACTTCGCGAAGTGGCCGGGCCGCTTCCCGCTCGTGCACGTGAAGGACATGACCGGCTCGGGCGAGATGGTGGATGTGGGCCAGGGCAAGATCGACTGGAACCGCATCTTCGCGAAGCGCCGGGAGGCGGGGATCGAGCACTTCTTCGTCGAGCACGACAACCCGAAGTCGCCGATCGAAGACATCAAGGTGAGCTACGATTACCTGTCGAAGTTGGGCTTATGAAACCACGGGAGACGGGAGACGGGAGACGGGAGACGGGAGACACCCGGCGCGACACCAAGCCGTCGCGGCGCGATTTCATGGCAGGCAGTATCGCGGCGCTCGGCGCGCTGTCTTTCCCGCTTCCCGTCTCCCGTCTCCCGGGGCTGCTTTCCCGACCAATCAGGCAGTCCGTTGCCCGATGGACCTACGCCAAGATTCCCCTTCCCGACCTCGCCAAGGCCGCCAAACAGATCGGGCTCGCCGGCATCGACCTGCTGCAGCCTAACGAATGGGACGTGGTCCGCGACGCCGGGCTGGTGTGCTCCATGGGGTACCCCACGGACCGCAAGGACTTTCTCAGCACAGGGTTCAACGACCGCGCGAATCACGCGATGCTGCTCAAGGAGCTCGAGCGAACGATCCCGCTCGCCGCGCAGCACAAGGTGCCGAACGTGATCGCCATGTTCGGCAACCGCGCCGGCAAGTCCGACTCGGCGGGCATCGCGGCGTCGATCGAAGGACTGTCGAAGATCAAGTCGCTGGCCGAACAGCACGGCGTCACCGTGTGCGTGGAGCTTCTGAACAGCAAGGTCGACCACAAGGACTACCAGGGCGACCACACGGCGTTCGGCGTCGAGGTGATGAAGGGCGTCGCCTCACCGCGCGTGAAGCTGCTCTACGACATCTACCACATGCAGATCATGGAAGGCGACGTGATCCGCACGATCCGCGACAACATCGCCTACATCGGGCACTTCCACACCGGGGGCGTGCCGGGACGCCACGAGCTGGATGGGAAGCAGGAGCTGAACTGGCGCGCGATCGCCAACGCGATCGCCGATACGAGCTTCACGGGGTTCGTGGCCCACGAGTTCGTGCCCACGGCGACGGATCCTTTGACATCGCTCAAGGCGGCGTACGACGTGTTTGCCGTCTGAAGGACGGGGACTGGGGACTGGGGACTCGGCCGGGATGCGTCTACTCGCGCGGAGCCTTCCTCGGCGGTAGAAGGTTCCCGGCCGAGTCCCCAGTCCCGATGTCCCCAGTCCCCAGTCTCTACTTCACACCAAGATTCTTCTTCAGGAAGGAAACTGTCTTCGGCCACGCGTCCTTCGCCGCCGCGAGGTTCGCCTTCTCCTCGGCCTCGTCGCGCGTCTGCTTCGGATCGTCCTGCGCGCGCAGGAAGCCGTGCACGGCGCCGTCGTAGTTCGTGCCGGCGTAGTCCTTCTTGAGCGCCTTCATCGTCGAGTCGATCGCCGGCATCGCGGCCGCGATGCGCTGGTCCTTCGACCCGTTCAGCAGCATCACCGGCTTCGTGACCTTGGCCAGTGAGTCGGCGTTAGGCTGCGGCCCGTTCATGTATGGGGTTCCGTAGTACGCGACCCCGCCCGAGAACCCGTTGATTCCCCCGTTCACGGCGTGCATCCACACCGTGCTTCCACCCCAGCAGTAGCCAATCACGGCGTACTTCTGCGCGGCCGAGGGCTGCGACATCGCGTACTTCGCGACCGCCGCGATCCCCTTGTTTCGCTCCGTGGAGCTAACGCCCTGAATCAGCTTGCGCGCCGAGTCGCCGGAGAGCTCCTCGGTGCTCGGGCCGCCGCGCACGCGGGAGTTGAGGTCGGGTGCGATCGCGATGAAGCCGTCCGCGGCCACCTGATCGGCGACCCCACGTACCCAAGTCTGCAGGCCGAAGATCTCGTGCACCACGACCACGACGGGCGATTTCGCGCGAGACGTCGACGGGTATACGATCCACGCCATGAGCGAATCGCTCGACCCGGGCTCCCACGCGACTTTCACCCACTCGCCGTGCCGCGGGCTCGCGGCGAGACGTGCCTGGGCGGTGCTGGCGCTCGCCGGAACGCCGGCCGTCCCCTGCGTTCCCTCCGCCGTCGGACGCGGAGCGGTCAGGTCGGCCGTCGACATGTGAGCGATGTGTTCGTCGGCGGGCGGGGCCTTGTGACAGGCGGTGATCAGTCCACCGATGACGCAGGTTCCGGAGAAAACACGAATGAAGTTCACAGCTCGCTCCCGCGTGACAGAGCCTTGGGGTGTTGTTTTCGGACGCCAAAAAACGAGCAAGATTCCCGCCGCGAGTCAATGATGAACAGCTCACCGGACCAGTAGGCCGTTCATAATCTCATTGCCGGCGGTCCCGCGCTGGTTGCGAAGAACGCCGCTCGGTCCGCGTGCTGCGGGAACTGCTTCAGGTAGCTCTCCTCCCAGCAGCTCGTGAATCGTTCCACGTCGTCGCGCCGGACGAGCGCCCACACGCTTCCACCGAAGCCGGCCCCGAACGCCGACGCCGCAACGGCACCTAACGAACGCGCCGATCGTGCGAGGTGAAAGGTCTCCGGCACCTGGTTCCCCAGCAGCAGCTCCGCCCCGCGCTGCGAACGATCCACGAGCTGGCCGAGTGTGGGGAGGTCACCGCGTTCCAAGGCATCGCTGGCCGCCGGGATGATCTCCAGCGCCTCGGCTGCGAACTGGTCGAGACGCATCACGAGATCCGTCACGTCGAAACCATCACTGCCCGCGCCCACGGCCGTGTCGCGCACGATCGCCCGAAGACGCTCGAGCGCGTCGGGTGACGACGCGAGCACCTCCGCCAGCGTGGCATCGTCGCGCCCGGTCGCCACGCGCCAGCGGTCGATCAGCGTGTGCACGCGGCGCGCCTGACGATTGTACAGCTCGAGCGCCGCGCCGGTCTTTTCAGCCAGCACTCCACTCGCCCCGATGACGAACACGTGATCGTGAGGCAGCGGTACGCTGCGCTCGAAGCGCACGGGCGCGAACCCGTACTGCACCAGCGCGCCGGCGCGCGAGCAGAGGATCGCCGTCTGGTCCTGGCTACCGCTGAAGGTACCCACGCCGCGATCGCCCTCGAGGGTATGGAAGCGCGCGCCGCTCTCCACCGCGCCGAGGTAGCCGGCGAGATCGTCGGCGTTCGCGATCGCCCGGCGATATTCGTCGTGCGCGCCGAGCGCGTTCAGGTCCGAGATCGCGAGGAACGTCGCCACGACCAGCGCGCTGGAGCTGCTGAGTCCCGCCGCTGGTGGCAGATCGCTCGCGAACGCGATGTCGGCGCCGCGTAACGGTCCCGGGAAGTTGCGCGCGATGCGACGCACGACGGTGATGACATAGTTCGCCCACGAGCCCTCGGCCGTCGCGAGCGTTGGGCTCATCTCGATTTCGACGTGGTCGGTCGTCACCGCATCGGTGATGCGGACCAGGCGATCATCTCGTGGAGCCGCTACCACGACGAACCCACGCTCGACCGTGCACACGAGGCTTCGTCCGCCAGCGTAATCGGTGTGCTTGCCGAGGAACTCGATACGACCGGGGACCCAGAGCCTCAACGTCGGACGTCGCGCAAGCGCAGCTGACGCGCGCGCGAACATTCGACTCTTGCGTCGAACCTCCTCTTCGGAGATACCCGCCAGCGCGAGTCGTTCGTCGAGCGCGTTCGCCACCGGTGCATCCCGCACGACCGTGCTCCCTGATCAGAGTCTGACTTCGGTGCCGGAGAGTCGTTGTGCGACACCGGCAATGTCGCCGCGGCTGGAAAGATCGAGCACCGGGCCTTCCATCGGAACTGCGCGGAAGCGGCGGCCGTACGCGTCGATCGCGTGCTGGACGGCAAGCGGAAGCTCGAGCTCGCCGCGCGCGGACTGCGCCACCGTGCGGCACGGGTCGAAGATGCCGGCATCGAAGCACCACAGGTTCATGCTCACGGCCGGCGTGCCGACCATCGCGGTTGCGGTGGCTTCGTCGGGCTTCTCGACAATGCGACGGAGGTAGCCGTCATCGCCGATGTCGAGGAGCGCGAACCTGAGAATCCGTTCGCGAGGAATGTGTCCATCGGCGACGAGCGCTTCGCGGTCGAAAGCGATGAGGCCGGGTTCGCCCAGGTCGCTCAGCGCCCGGTACGCGGCAACGGGATAATAGTTGTCGGCGTTCATCACGAGAAACCGATCCTCGCCCGCGAACGGCTCGGCCGCGAGCACGGCGTTCGCCGTGCCGACTGGGCGCTCCTGGATCGCGAAGGTCACGCGCACGCGCTCGAGGAGATCGGGACGCTCGTAGTACTCGCGCACGGCGGAGTGCTCGGGCCCGATGATGAGGCAGATATCGTTGCACCCCGCATCGGCGAGCGCGCTCAGGACATAGTCGAGGAACGGGCGGCCGATCGGGATCATCGCCTTGATGCCCTGATCCGCCACGGCGGCCTGCGTCGCGTCGAGAGTCGCGCGCTCGTCCGCCTGACGCATTCGCTTGCCCAGACCGCGCGCGAGAATGACGGCCTTGTTAGTCATCGACGGGGGCGCTGTCATCCTGAGCCGACAGGCGAAGGATCTTCATCGTCCCGATAGAGCCCTCGGACGGGACCCTGAGGATCCCTCGCTGCGCTCGGGATGACGACGAAGCTCGGGATGACACAGCCGCCTAACGCGGCCGCTCTTGATCGCGCCATAATGCCGGAACCAGTCGAATCAAACCCGTCCCCGAGACAACGAACACCACCGTCCACGCGACACCCTGCGCGGTCCGCCCGTAGAGGTAACTTCCCGACCCGAACAGCGCGGCGTACACGACGAGACAGCCGAGGGCCCAGCCGAGGAGCGATTGTGCGATGCTGTCAGGAGACGACGACACGCCGGCTTCCAGGCGAACCGCGTCCCATCCAGCGCCTGGTGGACGCACGAGACGGTAGAACGACACGAGGGTCGCCCGGTCGGTCGGCGCCGTCAGGTACGTCGCCGCTACCCACACGATTGTCGTCACGGCTATCGTGATGAGCAGCGACGTCGTTGTCGCAATCGTCGCGCCGTTCTTCGCCGCCACGAAGAACCCGACGGAAACGAGGAACGAGCTCACCATCGCCGCGATCTCGCTCCACGCGTTGATGCGCCACCAGTACCATCGGAGCAGGTAGATCAGTCCGGTACCGGCGCCGACCGAGAGCATGAGGTTGAAGCTGGCCTGTGCCGTCGTGAGGACGAACGTCAGCGCGCCGGAGAGCGCCATGAGCGCGCCCGTGATGAGGCGTCCGATGCGCACGTAGTGTCGCTCGTCGGCTCCCGGCTTCATGAAGCGCCGGTAGAAGTCATGCACGATGTACGACGTGCCCCAGTTGAGATGTGTGGAGATCGTCGACACGTAGGCCGCGAGCAGCCCGGCCACCATGAGTCCGAGCAGCCCGACCGGGAGAAACGTCAGCATCGCCGGATACGCCATGTCGTGCCCGATGAGCGACGCCTCCACGTAGGGAAAGGTGCGGCGGATGTCGTCGAGCGTCGGGAAGACGAGGATCGACGAGAGCGCCACGATGACCCAGGGCCACGGGCGCAGGGCGTAGTGCGCGAAGTTGAAGAACAGCGTGCCGCCGAGCGCGTCTTTCTCGCTCCTGGCCGCGAGCATGCGCTGCGCGATGTAACTGCCGCCGCCCGGCTCCGCCCCGGGATACCAGACCGACCACCACTGGATGGTGAGCGGAATGATCATCACGGCGAGGGCAGCGCTCCAGTCGCCGAAGTCGGGCACGAGGGCGAGCGTCTTCAGGTCCGACTTGGCGAACAGTGCCGCCAGGCCGCCGACCTCCGGCTGCCTAACGGCGTAGACGGCGGCCGCGACCGAGCCGGTCATCGCGATCCCGAACTGGATGAAGTCGGTGACGAGCACGCCCCAGAGCCCCGACGTCGCCGCGAACGCCACGTTGAGCAGCGCACAGACGAGCAGCGTCTTGCCCATCGGCCAGCCTAACAACACGTTCGCGATCTTCGCGGCGGCCAGGTTCACCGTCGCCATGATCACGCAGTTGAAGAACAGCCCGAGATACAGGGCGCGGAAGCCGCGCACGAACGTGGCGGGCCGGCCGGAGTAGCGGATCTCGTAGAACTCGAGATCGGTGAGGACGCCCGAGCGTCGCCAGAGCCGCGCGTAGAAGAACACCGTGGCCATGCCGGTGAGCAGGAAGGCCCACCAGACCCAGTTTCCGGCGACGCCGCCCGTGCGAACGATGTTCGTGACGAGGTTCGGCGTGTCGGTGCTGAAGGTCGTGGCGACCATGGACACGCCAATGAGCCACCACGGCGCCGCCCGCCCCGACGTGAAGAACTCGGCCGTGCTCGACCCGGCGCGTCGTGCCAGCACGAGCGCGGGAATGAACGAGACCACGATCGAGGCGACAACGATGAGCCAGTCGAGCGATGTCAAACGCATCGGTAATCGGGATCGGAGACATTGTCATCCCAAGCGAAGCGCATGTCGTTCCGAGCGCGTATGTCATTCCGAGCGCAGCGAGGAATCTTCATCGTCCCGATAGAGCCCTCTACCGGGGGGATGAGGATCCCTCGCTTGTCGGCTCGGGATGACAAGTGAGCTGCGCTCGGAATGACAACTATGGCGTAAGCTCCAGCGTCAGGACTTCGAACGGCTGCAAGTCGATCCGCTGCGACTGCGACTTGATGAACTGGCTCGGGATCATGCGTCCGCGCCCCGTCGGGAATGCGTTGCGTGCCTTGAACGCCCTCGGCGCATCCGGAGGCAGCTCCAACGCCTCCTGCACGTCGACCGCCATCGGCTGCACCTTGTCGCTCGGGTTCCTGACCGTGATGATCCCGCCGCGCTGCGACCACGACGCCCACCCGTACGGCTGCAGCAATGCCGGATCGCCGCCGATCCAGTGCGTGTCCACGAGCGTCGCTGCGTTGCGCCGCGACCATTTCGCCGACGCCGCGAGCACGTCCCAGTTCGTCGTGTCGAGCAGCTTCGGCGTCACGTACATCTCCTGCAGCTGCGTCCCCGTGCCGAAGAACGAGCGCACCTCCGACGGGAAATCGTTCTGCGGATCGGTCTGCAGATCCTTCGCCGACCGGGCGAAGATGAGCCCGTGCAGCATGAGCGAGTTGATCGGAAAGAGCGGCCCGCGCCTGACGACGTTGGCGTACGTGTCGGCATCCCGGTACGTCATCCACTGCTGTCGCTTCGATCCGACGCCGGCGAACTCGTGGTCCTCACCACCCCGCCAGATCGAATCCGCCCACCGAAGCCAGAACGGCGACGGATACGTCCCCGTCGTGAGGTTCACGTAGAGATCCGGCTTCTCGCGGCGGAGCGTCTCAATGAGTGCGATCGCGGCCTCGAAGTCGCTGCCGAATGCACTGCCCGGAAAGGTGCGGTCGGCGTTCCCCGTGCCGTCGAACTTGAACTGGTTGACGCCGTAGCGGCGGATCATCGTGAGACACGTGTCGAGGAAGCGCCGGTAATACACCGGTCCGGACAGCGCGAACCCACCGGCGTTCGTCTCGAAGCCCTTCGCCTTCCCGTTCGTTAGGCGGTCCTGCTTCGGCTTTCCGTATCCGCCCCACGGGGACATCCACACCCCCGGTGCCGCGCCGTACCGCGCGCTCGCCTCGCGCACGCCGGAGAACCCGCGAGGGAATCCACTGTGGAAGCCCCACAGCGTCTTCGGGTCATCCCAGCCGTCATCGAACAGGAACGAGTCCAGCTCGACCCCGCGCTTCCGATGCAGCTCATCGCCGAACGCCGAGATGACCGCGAGCGCCTCGGGCTCGTTGAACTTCGAGAAGTAGCCGAGGTCGTACCACGAGTTGTAATGCAGAAACGGCCGGTACGGATGCGCGCGCTCGCGCTCCACATAGGCGAGGAAATCGCGCCGAAGCTGCCCGGCACGGGTCGTACCGATCACCGACGAGAGCTCGAGCGTCGTCGAGGGCCGCAGCGGAAGCTCCCGCACGAAGGACGACCGAACGCGTGTCCCGGCGACCGCGTTCAGGGCAAGCGGATGCTCGGCCGAGGCAAACCACCGGTCGATGATGATCGGGCTTCCCTTCACCGTCCCGTTGATCGTCGCTGCGGTTGCCGGAAGATCGACGAGCACGATCTCCCCCACCCGGAGGTCCTTCGACGAGCGAATCGTGAGCTCCTGCCGGATGTATCGTGCGCCGTCGCGGAGCTCGGCGCGCCAGTCCACGTGAAGTCGACGGGCGAAATCCTCGAGCTGCACCGTGATCTCACGACCCGGCAGCCGCTCCGCGAGCCGGGAGGCGCCACCAGTCGGCACGATCGCCCCCACGCGTGGTGTGCCGACGACACGCATCTCGCTCGCCCGGAGCGGCTCGCCGTCGCCAAGGATGATCGTGAACACGTCATCGGGAACCGTGAGCACCGCGCCGTTGGGCTCGCCCAGCCGGAGAAAATGCAGGTGGCCGGCGTCCACACTCCACTGCGCCGCGATCGCGGCGTTGGAGAGTGCAAGCGCCTGCGCGCGCTTCGACCCGATGGCCTGGAGTGCCGGATCCCCGATGCCTAACGCCTCATCCAGCGTGGCCGCGCCGGCTCCCGGCACCCAGAGTCCGCGACCGATCAACGATGCGGCGCCGAGCCCAATGCCGACCCTGGCGCCGCGCTCGAGAAACGCGCGCCGGTTCACCGATTCCGGATTCCCCATTCCCGTATGTTCCTCCGCGTGGCGGCAAACTTGATTCTCGCGGCCCGGACGATCAATGTCGGACGGTTCCACCAGACTCCCGAACGGACATTCTATGGCCTTCCCCACCCGGCGCGTCGTCTCCATTGGCATTGCCACTGCGGCGCTCGTCACACTCATCATGCCCGACGCCAGTGCCCAGCCATCTACGCGATGGCCCATTCACTCGACCGAGCGCCCGCAGCCCCGAGTCGTCAAACCGCCGACGAACACGTGGACGGTCGCCCCGCCCGCAGACGCCACTTTGCTCATGGCCACGGACCTCTCCCGATGGCAGAAGGAGGGCGGCGGCGCGGCCGCGTGGAAGGTCGAGAACGGATATGTGGAGGTGGTGCCCGGTGCCGGCGGGATCGTGTCG
Organism: Gemmatimonadota bacterium; assembly: GCA_046725585.1. Taxonomy (GTDB): domain Bacteria; phylum Gemmatimonadota; class Gemmatimonadetes; order Gemmatimonadales; family Gemmatimonadaceae; genus JAJKIV01. The sequence goes on from JBKOYV010000035.1 coordinate 25,035, forward strand.
CGCGACGCGTTCGGTGACGCTCAGCTGCACGTCGAATGGATGGCCCCATTCCCGGCCGTGGGGGAGAGTCAGGAACGCGGCAACAGCGGCGTCTTCCTCATGGGGCGATACGAAGTGCAGGTGCTGGACTCGTACCAGAACAAGACGTATCCCGACGGGCAGGCGGCAGCGATCTACGGACAGTACCCGCCGCTCGTGAACGCGAGTCGCCCTCCCGGCGAGTGGCAGACCTACGACATCATCTTCCATCGCCCGCGCTTCGACGCGGCGGGAAAGGTCACCAGTCCGGCGCGGATGACGGTGCTGCATAACGGCGTCCTCGTACAGGACAACGTGGTGCTGTCGGGGCCAACGGCGCACGAGCGCCGACCGCCCTACGAGAAGCACGAGGACCGGCTGCCCATGTCCCTGCAGGATCACGGGACGAAGGTTCGGTACCGTAACATCTGGATCAGAGATCTGGAGCGATAGCCGACGCCGACGATTCCTGGGCTTGCGCTCGCAACGAGCCGTATGAGACGGCAGGGGGCAGCGAACTGAAGACGGCAGACGGCAGTGGGCAGACGGCAGATGGCAGATGGCAGTGACTGCGCACAACACCTGCGCTTAGCTCTCCCGTCTGCCGTCTGCAGTCTGCCGTCTGCAGTCTGCCGTCTTCAGTTGTCTGCCGTCTGCCGTCTCATTCGGCTCGTTCGACTGAAGGTGCAAGCCAATCACCGCAGACGAGAGGCAAACGATGCACCCTCAGAATCTCCGCCTTTTCCTCATCTCTGTCTGCGCCACTGTACTCGTTAGGTCCGCCGCGGCAGCTGCCCAGACCGCCCCACACGCGCAGTCCCAGCCCCAGGTCCTCGGCGATCTCGTGGACGTGAGCGAAGACTTCGAGAAGCCCGACCAGCTCCACTTCGTCGGGCGCCGCGTCACGCGCTTCGATGTGTCCACCGGCGCCGGCCTCCTGCAATGGGAGCGCTACACGCGGCAACCCAGCTACTCGTTCAACAAGATGGATGTGGGCTACTCGCGCGCCGACGCGACCGAGTTTCCCGGCACCGAGTATGACCGCGACCCCGCCCTGCCCTTCGAGATCAGCTTCGTCACCCCGCGCACCGTGCGGCTGCGATTCTTCACCCGCGATCTGCCGGCCGAAGCGCGCCGCGACACGGACTCGCTCATGCTCGCCGGCCCGGTGCCGACCGACCGATCGTGGCGCGCCGAGAGCGGGGACAGCGTGGTGCGATATCGCGGCGCGTTCGGCGAGCTCCGAGTCATCCGGAATCCCTGGCACATCGAGCTCTACGACGCAACCGGGAAGCTGCTCACCCGCACGCAGACGTTAGGCGACCCGGCGTCGTTCCAGCCGTACACGCCCTTCTCGTTCGTCCGCCGCGCGCGGGACCTGGGAAGGAGCACCGCCGCTACGTTCGAGCTGCAGCACGACGAGA